>DBZX01000055.1:62859-63384 GCA_002311335.1 bacterium UBP10_UBA1149 | reverse complement strand
CAATACCTGCCCGGTAGGCATCGCCACCCAGGACGAATCGCTGCGCAAAAACTTCTCGGGCACGCCCGAACAAGTGATCAACTTCATGATGTTCGTGGCCGAAGAACTTCGCGAGATAATGGCCGCCATGGGAGTGCGCACCGTGCAGGAGCTCACCGGTCGCGTGGATCTTCTCAACTTTTCGGAAGCCGTGGACCACTGGAAGGCGCGCGGGTTGGATCTCGCGCCCATACTTGCCCGCCCGCCGGCCTTACCCGGCGTGGGTATAAGTGGCACGGGCACCCAGGACCACGGCCTGGAAAAAGCGCTGGACAACAAGATCATCCAGCTGGTGCGGGCAGCCCTGGACGAGGGCAAGCCGGTGGCGGTTGACCTGCCGATTGCCAACACCAACCGCACCGTGTGCACCACGCTGAGCCACGAGATAACGAAGAAGTACGGTGAAAAGGGCCTGCCCGACCACACCATCAAGCTCAATTTCACCGGCTCTGCCGGGCAGAGCTTCGGTGCCTTCATGGCCCCCGG
>DBZX01000055.1:45728-62681 GCA_002311335.1 bacterium UBP10_UBA1149 | reverse complement strand
CGGCTGCGAGTACATGACCGGTGGACGACTGGTGTGCCTGGGCGCCACCGGGCGCAACTTTGCTGCCGGAATGAGCGGTGGGTTTGCCTACGTGCTCGACGTTGACGGGCGCTTCGCCGAGCGCTGCAACATGGGAATGGTCGAGTTGTTCAAGCTCGATGATCCCGACGAGGCGGCCGAGGTCAAGCAACTGGTGCAGCGACACGTGCAACTCACCGGCAGCGAGCTGGCCGAGGGCCTGCTCGGCGACTGGAACAATACCCTGGCGCGGTTCGTCAAGGTGTTTCCCAGCGAGTACCGACGCGTGCTCGAGGAAACCGAAAAGGAGAAAAGCGGCGCCGCCGCCCAGGCCTCGGCCTGAGCAAGCGACAGCGCCGCGGGTCAATCACGGTGAATAAAGCTACGGGCTTCATGGATTTTGAACGGGAGACGCCGACTCGGCGACCCATCGAAGAACGGCTGGGCGACTACCGCGAACTCGAGGGTAAGCTCGATGCCGACGCGCTCAACCGGCAAGCGGCCCGCTGCATGGACTGCGGCGTACCATTCTGTCACAACGGCTGTCCGCTGGGCAACACCATCCCCGAGTTCAACGACCTCGTCTACAACCACGAGTGGCACGAAGCCATAACGGTGCTGCACGAGACCAACAACTTCCCGGAGTTTACCGGCCGCGTCTGCCCCGCCCCCTGCGAAGAGAGCTGCGTGCTCAACATCAACCGCGACCCGGTCAACATAAAACTGATCGAGAAAAACATCATAGACCGCGCCTGGCAGGAAGGCTGGATCACCCCGCTGCCGTCGGCGGTCAAAACCGGCAAAACCGTTGCCGTGGTAGGCTCGGGTCCGGCCGGCATGGCAGCTGCCCAGCAATTGGCCCGTGTCGGCCACGACGTGACCCTCTTCGAACGGGACGACCGCGTGGGTGGGCTGCTCAGGTACGGGATCCCGGATTTCAAGATGGAAAAGCAGCTCATCGATCGCCGCGTGGAGCAGATGCAGGCCGAGGGCGTGACCATGCGCTGCAGTGTAGACGTGGGTAGCGACATCGGTACCGACAAGTTGAAGGCGGATTTTGACGCCGTGGTGCTTTCGCTGGGCTGCACGGTGCCGAGAGACCTCGAAGTCAGCGGTCGAGAACTCGAGGGAGTTCACTTCGCCATGGACTTTCTGCCCCAGCAGAACAAGCGCGTAGCCGGCGACACCGTGCCCGAGCAGGAGGCAATTCTGGCCGAGGGCAAGCACGTGATCGTGATAGGCGGTGGCGATACGGGCAGTGACTGCGTGGGGACATCCAACCGCCAGGGAGCGGCCAGTGTCACCCAGTTTGAGATCATGGCCAAGCCCCCGCACGAGCCCACCGAGAGCATGCCCTGGCCCTACTGGCCCATGATCTACCGTAGCTCGAGCAGCCACGAAGAAGGTGCCGATCGCGATTTTGCTATCAACACCCGTCGCCTGCTGGGCAAGGACGGAAAGGTAGAGGCGCTTGAAGCCGTGCGCATCGAGTGGAAGCGCTCGGAGGACGGTCGCATGCAGATGAGCGAGATCGAGGGCAGCGAATTCACAGTGCCGGCAGGGCTGGTGCTGCTGGCCATGGGTTTCACCGGCCCGAGGACCACGGGCCTGGTCGAACAACTCGGCGTCGCGCTTGACGCCAGGGGCAACATCGCCGCTGACGCCAACTACGCTACAAACGTGCCCGGGGTGTTCGCCTGTGGCGACACGAGGCGCGGCCAGTCGCTGGTGGTGTGGGCGCTGTGGGAAGGACGCGAATGTGCCCGCGGCGTGGATACCTTCCTGCAGGGCGAAAGTCGCCTGCCGTCTTCACCCGCCCGCCCGGAGACCGGCGGTCGGCCGCTCGCCTAGAGGTACTTCTTCAGCTCGAGGCGACCGATCTGGTCGAGATGGACCTCGTCCGGTCCATCGGCAAGCCTCAGTGTTCGCAGGCCCGCGTAGAGCCTGGCCAGGTTGAAGTCCTGGCAGACACCAGCGCCGCCGTGCACCTGCATGGCGTTGTCTACCACCTTCAGGGCCATGCGCGGGGCTGCTACCTTGATCTGCGCGATCTCGCTGCGGGCTTCCTTGTTGCCCACCGTGTCCATCAGCCACGCGGCCTTGAGCGTCAGCAAGCGCGCCTGCTCTATATCAATACGAGCCTCGGCTATGCGCGCCCTGGTGACTCCCATCTCGGCCAGGTAACGGCCGAAAGCCTTGCGCTCAAGAGCGCGCCGGCACATGGCGTCGAGCGCCCTCTCGGCGGCACCGACCGTGCGCATGCAATGGTGAATGCGCCCGGGGCCAAGCCGGCCCTGGGCTATCTCGAAGCCGCGGCCTTCGCCCAGCAGGAGATTAGCCACCGGCACGCGCACGTCCTTGAACTCGATCTCGGCGTGGCCGTGCGGCGCGTCGTCATAACCGAATACGCTGAGCATGCGCTTGATGTTTATACCCGGCGCATCGAGCGGCACCAGTATCATAGACTGCTGCTGATGGCGGGCGGCGTCGGGATCGGTCTTGCCCATGAAGATCGAAATCTTCGCACGCGGATCGCCGGCGCCCGACGACCACCACTTGGTGCCGTTGATCACGTACTCATCGCCGTCGCGCACGATGGTCGAGCAGATGTTGGTGGCGTCCGAGCTGGCGACCGCCGGTTCGGTCATGCAGAACACCGAACGGATCTCGCCCTCCAGCAAGGGAGCCAGCCATTCGGCTTTCTGCTCCTCGTTGCCGTAGCGCTCAATGACTTCCATGTTGCCGGTGTCGGGAGCCGAACAGTTGAATGACTCCGAGGCGAAGTGGCTACGCCCCATCAACTCGGCCAGCGGCGCGTACTCGAGGTTGCTCAGGCCGGCTCCCCGGCCGCTGTCAGGCAGAAAAAGGTTCCACAATCCGTCGGCCTTGGCCCTTGCCTTGATCTCTTCGAGCAAGGGGATGACGCACCAGCGGCCGCCATCCTCGATCTGTTGCTCCAGCTCTTCCTCGTTGGGGTAGAGGTTCTTGTCCATGAAGGCGCCAACGCGCTCCACGTAGTCCTTGGTCTTCTGCGAATATTCGAAATCCATTGATTTTCCTCTGTACAGGCCCGCCGGGCTTGCCGTGTGTGCAAGCGCGCGTCGTTCGCCGCAGCGCGCTGATCGTAGCGTCACTGTTTAACTAGCCGGAGTCCGCGGGTGAGACAACGTGAAGTCCGGCACGGACAGCGCCAAACGGTGATTGTGAACGGTCGCTCGGGACTGCTATCTCGCCGGTATGCCCAGCTCACAACTGCCACGAAACGTGCTCGTCGTAGGCGCGTCGCTTGCAGGCCTTAAGACCTGCGAGGGCCTGCGCGAGTGCGGCTTCGACGGAAAGCTCACCCTCCTGGGCGCCGAGCCTCATCAACCCTATGACCGCCCGCCGCTTTCGAAAGAATTGCTTGCCGGCCGTTGGGATGCCGACCAGGTGAGCTTGCGCCCCGACGGTCTTGACGAGCTCGAGCTCCAACACTTCCCGGGTGTCAGTGCAGCCGGGCTCGACCTCGCCGAAAGGAAGGTGGTGCTCGAAGACGATCGCCGGCTCAGCTTTGACGCGCTGGTCATAGCCACCGGCGCGCTGCCGCGGCCCCTTCCCGGTCTTGCCGGCAAAGCGCCATCGGGCCTGCACTACCTGCGCAGCCTCGACGACGCTCTCTGCCTGAGGTCCGCGCTGACCAGCGGCACGCCGCGCGTCGTCATCGCCGGCGCAGGCTTCATCGGCCTGGAGGTCGCCTCGACCTGTCGCGAACTTGGCCTGGAGGTAACGGTCGTCGAACCGAGACCTTGGCCGATGGCGCGAGCCCTCGACCAGGCCACCGGCCGAACAGCGGCTCAACTCCACCGCGACCACGGCGTACAACTACGCTTGCAGCGGATGGTGTCCAGCGTGGAGGGAGCAGGCAGGGTAGAAAGTGTCGTTCTCGATGACGGCGAACGAATGGCGGCCGACCTGCTCGTGGCCGGCACCGGTTGCCGGCCAGCCACCGACTGGTTGGAAAAAAGCGGCCTGGCCCTGGAAGACGGCGTAATCTGCGACGAGTTCTGCAGGGCCGCCCCCGCTGTGTACGCCGCCGGCGACGTGGCGCGCTGGCAACACCGAGGCTACGGCGAGTCGATACGGTTAGAACACTGGACCAACGCAGTCGAGCAGGCGGGCTACGTGGCCCGTACCCTGCTCGAACCCGAGCCGCGCGAACCGTTCTCGCCGCTGCCATTTTTCTGGAGCGACCAGCACGGCGTCAAGATACAGTTCGTCGGCCGCGCGGGCACCGGCGACACGGTGCAGGTAGTCCACGGCGACGAGGCCGAGTACAGGTTTGTTGCCTTGCAGGGCTTCCGCGATGGCCCGCTCACCGGTGTGCTCACCTTTGCCCGGCCACGCTACTCGATGATGTACGGTGAGTGGCTCAAGCAAGGCGTCTCGTTTTCCGAAGCGCTCTCCCGAGCCTCGGCCTGAGAAAGGCTACCGGCGCAGGCCATAAGACCCGGTCGGTTTTTTCTGCTAGGGTCGGTTGTCTTATGGACGACCCCACAGCACCCGAACGAAGCCGTTTCGCCGAACTCGCCGCCGACCGAGCGGAAACCTGGCAGCACTTCCCGAGCAGGGGATTCCCCGCCCACGTGGGATTGATACTCGAAGAAGTACGCAGCGACTACGCCAGGATGCGCCTGCCCTTCGGGCCGGAGTTGACGCAACCGGCCGGCATGCTGCACGGCGGCATGGTAGCCGCCCTGCTGGACACCTGCGTGGTTCCGGCCATAGGCAGCGGCTACGATAAAAGACCCGTGATGCTCACGGTAGACATGAGGACTGATTTCCTGGCACCCATAGTGGGCGACGCGATAGCGGAAGGCTGGATAGAAAAACGCGGCCGTTCAACGGTATTCTGCCGCGCTTCGGTGCGCAACGAACAGGGAGAGCTGTGTGCCACCGGGACCCTGGTCTACAAGGTGGGTCGACCGCTGGCAGAGATCACCTCTACTCCAGATTGAGCACGCGCGCGGCGTTGTCGCGCAGGAAGCCCGGCCACACTTCGTCCTTGAGCTGGAGGTTTTCGAGTTCTGCAAAAATCCGCTCGAGGCTCAGACCCATCGGGAAGTACCCGGCGTAGATAAGCCGATCCGCTCCCCGGGTATTCGCGTAGTCGATAACCTCCTTGGGGTAGTACTTGGGAGCGAAGGCACTGGTCGAGTAGTACAGGTTGGGGTACTTGAGCATGAGCTTGACGATGAGGTCGGTCCACGGCTCGCAGCCGTGGCGGGTGACAAAGCGCAGCTCGGGAAAGAAGTAGCAGACTTCGTCTATCTGCTCGACGTGCTGGCAAGCCATGGGCAGCCGCGGGCCCGGCACGCCGGCGCAGACAAAAATGGGGATGTCCAGGTCGACGCAGGCCGCGTACAACGGGTACATGCGACGGTCGGCGATGGGCACCTGCGGCAGGCAGCCAGCCGGAAACACGGTGGCCGCCTTGACGTTGAGCTCCTTGACCGCACGCCTGAGATCGCGCACGCCTTCCATGCCCATGTTGGGGTTGACCTGGTAGCTGCCGATAAACCGCTCCGGGTTTTCCTTGAGCGCGCGGCACAGGTCTTCGTGCTCGAGTGTCACGCCGACCAGTGCCTGGGTGATGCCGTACTTGTCCATCTCCGAGAGCGTGTAAGCCACGTAGTCGTCAAAGCGATCGCCTTTACGGGTCTCGGGTACGTCCTTGAACATGTACTCGACCGGGAATTCGAACATCTCGCGACTCTCGTTGTCGAGCAACTGCGACTTCATGAAGTCGTACCACTTGCCGCGATCGTTGGTAGGTATCGAAAGCATGGTGTCGATCACGCCTATGTCTTTGGGCATAGCCATCAGCTGTCTGTCTTCCCCCTGTCCATCGCGGCAATTCAATCACGGCGTCCACGGCCTGTACAGGGCGGGGTCAACCGCTCCAGGCCCGCTACTTGCTCGATGGCCGCCTGCCGGTTACTCTCCGGGCGCTGCTATGAACCTTGCCGACAGTACAATCGCCGTCACCGGCGCTACCGGATCCCTGGGCCGCAACATAGTAGAAGTGCTGCTCGCCCGTGGGGCGCGCGTGGTAGGGGTGGTGCGCGACCCCGGCAAGGTACCGGGACTGGCGGACCGGGTGGAGCTCAGGCGGGCTGACCTCGGCGACCGCGGCGCATTGGAAGAGGCGCTCGAGGGCTGCGACGGGCTGGTATCGAACGCGGGCATGCTCAACATCGGCCTTCAGAAATGGAGCGCCCACGAACGCGTCAACGTGGACGGTATAGACAACCTGCTGCGCGCGGCAGCGGCCACCGGCACCCGGCGCGTGGTTCACATGTCGTCGATATCAGTCTACAGCTTCCCGGCGCGTAAACCCCTGGACGACGAGCCACCCCTCATGGATGGACTGAGCACGCGCCACCCGCTGAAGGTCTACCCGCTTTCCAAGGCCCTCGGTGAACGACGCGCGTGGAAGCTCGCCGACGAGTTGGGGCTTTCGCTGACCGCGCTCAGGCCCAGCGGAATATTCGGTGCCTGGGACACCGTGTTCTGGAGCAAGGTGAGAGCCCTTTACAGCCTGCCGCTGGCACCGGTACCGGTGGGCTGGCGCATAAGCTGGATATACGCGGGCGACGTGGCCGAGGCCATCGCACTGTCGTTGGAAAAACAGGCGGCCGTGGGACGCGCTTACAACGTGGCGGGTGACGCTTCTACCACGTTCTGGCAGTTACTGTCGGCGTGGCGACAGGCGGGGGGCCGCACCCCGTTGGCCTGGCTTCCACTGCCACTCCCCATGCACCGATACTACGACACCCGCAAGCTGCGGGAAGAGCTCGGCTGGCAGCCCCGCGACCCCGAAAGCGCGATGCGTGACATGCTCGCGCTCGAACAAAAACGTTAGCTACCCCGCGCGCCCCTTGAACTCGTCCATGGCTCGATTGACGCCCATCGCGTTGGCCATGGCGTCGAGCAAGGGCACGGGCAGCAGGCGCATGGCTGGTAGCAGCCTGACCGACCATGGCAACACCAGGCGTCGGCGCCGAAGGCGTATGGCCCTGAGTATGGAGCGCACCACTTTTTCTTCCTTGAGTATGGGCATCAAGCGGCTCTTTACGCCTTCAAACATACCGGTGTTTACGAAGAATGGGCAGATAACCGTGGTGCCCACGCCCGGGGCGAGGCTGCGCAACTCCACGCGCAGCGATTCGTCGAAACCGATCGCGGCCCACTTGCTCGCCGAGTAGTCCGACAAGCGAGCAACTCCCATGTAGCCCGACGCCGAGGCCAGCGTCACCACCTGGCCGGCGTTGCGCTCAATCATCCCGGGCAGGAACGCTCGCGTGACCCAGTACAGGGCCAGGGTGTTGACGGCGAAGGTCTGCTCGATCTTCTCGTCGGGAATGTCGAGCAGGTAACCGCCACTCACCACCCCGGCGTTGTTGACCAGCAGGTCTACCTCGCCCAGCTCGGCCTTCACCCTGGCGGCAACAGAGGCAACGGTAGCTCGATTGCTGACGTCGCAGCTGAATCCATGCGCCTCGCCGCCCTCGCTGTTTATCTTATCGACCGCGGCTTGCAGACCGGCCTCGTCAAGATCCCACAACACCACGCGAGCGCCGCCTGCGGCCAACCCCCTCGCTATGCCCAGCCCCATGCCGCTGGCCGCGCCGGTGACCAGCGCCGTACGTCCCTTGAATGCTTCCATTGGCCGAGCCTAGCCGTGGCCAGCCGGCAATGGAACACGGGATAAAGCCGGAGAACAACCACTCCTGCCTGCGCCAGAAGAGCGGTCAGTCAGTCGCGGAAATTGACGTACTGCAGTGGCAGATCGACCTTGAGGTCCTTGCACAGCTCGATGACCTCCTGCAGGTTGTCTCGCTTCTTGCCACTCACGCGCAGCTGGTCACCCTGGATCTGAGCCTGCACCTTGAGCTTGGCGTCGCGGATCTTCTTGCTGATCGACTTGGCTGTATCCTGGTCTATGCCCTGGCGGACGGTAATGTCCTGCCTCAGCGAGCCCCCCGATGCTTCCTCGGCCTTGCCGTAGTCGAGCGCGCGGGCGTCGACCTTGCGGCGGGTGAGCCAGGAGCTCAGCAACTCGTGTACCTGCTTGAGCTTGAAGTCGTCGTCGGCTGTCACCTTGATGACTTCTTCTGACAGTTCGAGCGAACACTTGCCGCCCTTGAAATCATAACGCTGTTTTATCTCGCGCTGGGCGCTGTTAACGGCGTTGTCTACTTCCTGCATGTCGGTCTGCGATACTATGTCGAATGATGGCATGGAGTCTTCATAGCGCGGGTGCCGGTTTTTCGGAAGCCCCGGGGCCGGGGACCTCGCCCGGCCCGCAGCTCGACAACAAGGAGTAAACCCGGGCCGGCCTTGAACCGGGCGGCCGGGGCAGTAAGTAATCAACCCAGCGCTGCAGGCATGAAGGTATACGCGACAGTAAACGACGTGGCGCTGGGCCCCGACCGTATTGAAAACCTGGCGCTGCGGGCCGAGCAACTCGGCTTTGACGGGCTGGTGGTGGCCGAGGGCGTACACGACAGCTTCGTACTGGCGGCGCTCGCGCTGCGCGCTACCGAGCGGCTGCAAGTGATGACCGGCGTCGCCCTCGCCTTTACGCGCAGCCCGATGAGCACAGCCATCGCGGCCTGGGACCTGGCCTCGATGTCCGACGGTCGCTTCGAGCTGGGCCTGGGCTCGCAGGTCAAGGGCAACATCACCCGCCGTTACGGTATGCCCTGGTCGGCGCCCGCGGCGCGCATGACCGATTACCTGGGCGCGCTGCGTGCCTGCTGGCGGGCCTTCCAGTCGGGCGAGCGGCTCAACTACCACTCAGAAGCCTACACGCTCGATCGCCTGCAACCGTTTTTCAATCCAGGGCCGATAGCCCAGCCCGACATCCCCGTCTACCTGGGTGCCGTACAACCCGGCATGCTGCGAGTCGCGGGTTGCCACGCCGACGGCATCATCACCCACCCCACCAACTCATCGCCGCTCTGCCTGCGCGAACGCCTGCGCCCACCCCTGGACGAGGGCACCAAGAGCAAGGGGCAAGCAAACGGGCCCGCTGTCATAGCGAGCTGCTTTGTCGCTACCGGCGCCAACGCCGCGGCCGTGGCCGCCGAGCGAGAGCAGTTGCAACAGCTACTGGGCTTCCTGTTCTCTACGCCGCAGTACTGGCCCACCCTCGAGTTGCACGGTTGGTCGGAGCTGGGCGAAAAACTGCTGGCGGCCACGCGCGCAGGCGACTGGCAGAACATGGCCGAGCTCGTCAACGACCGGGTGATGGACGAGCTGGTCTTCTCGGGAACACACGATGAGCTGGCGCCACTGCTGCTCGACGCCTACCGGGGGCTCGCCACCGGCATCACCCTGCGACTGTCGGCCGATTCACCCGGCAACGATGAAGGGCAGGTAGCCGACCGCGGCCTGGCCGGCCTGGTGGCGGGGCTGCAGGCCGGCTGAAGGCTGCTGGCGGCCGCGAGACCTACCGAGCCGTCCCCGCATCCTTACTGTACGCCCGCGCTCAGTCCTCGTAGACGGGTTTACGACCTTCGCTGCGGGCTTTGAGAAACTCGGCCAGGTTGTTGGTGGTAAGGCGCACCAGCAGCTGGTTGCGACTTTCCATTTCGATGGCCGCGTCGAGACTCGCGGTCTCGAGATTAGACCACAGCACTTTTTTGGTCATGGCCACGCCGTGCGTCGACAGCTCGCAGATGGCCGCAGCCATCTCCAGGCAGGTCTCCATAAGCGCGCCGTCTTCTACCACCCGGCTCACCAGCCCGATGCGCTCGGCCTCCTCGGCGCTGACCTTCCTGCCGGTGAGCAGTATCTCGTTGGCCCTCGACAATCCCACCATGCGCGGCAACAGCCAGCTTATGCCCAGCTCGGTACCCGTGAGCCCGTTGATTATGCCCGCACCCTTGAAGCAGGACGACGTCGCAGCCACGCGAATGTCGCAGCCCAGCGCCACGCAGAACCCCCCGCCAACGGCCGGACCGTTTATGGCGCCGATCACCGGCTGCCGCATACCCTTGAGCGCCGGCACTATGCCGGCCATGTAGTCCATGGCCAGGGTCGCAATGCGCGACATCGGCAGGCCGTCCGATCCGGGCGGCAGCCCCGTGTCGTCAAGATCCATGCCCGAGCAGAAGCCTGCGCCGGCGCCGGTGAGTATGACCACCTTGCAATCGTTGTCCCCCGAAACCTCGGCGAGGACGCCGTAAAGGTCCTCCACCATTGCAAAATTCATCGGGTTCATACGGTCGGGCTCGTTGAACCTGACCAC
Organism: bacterium UBP10_UBA1149; assembly: GCA_002311335.1. GTDB lineage: Bacteria > Desulfobacterota > Binatia > UBA1149 > UBA1149 > UBA1149. The sequence goes on along the minus strand of DBZX01000055.1, from coordinate 52,369 downwards.
GCTCACGTGGTCGCGGGGCTTTTCCAGTAGTACTCGCTTCATTCGTCCTCTTTAGCACAGCGCACGCTGCTTGTAACCGCCGCTCGTTGTTGCGCCCGGCTGCCCTTTACCCCAGCGCCGGTTCAAGGCAGTTTTACCGCCGGCATGAAGGCGGTCGTACAGAGGGTGAGCCAAGCGCGGGTCGAGGTAGACGGGAGCTGCGTGGGCAGCATCGATACCGGCTTCGTGGTGCTCCTGGGCGTAGAGCACGCCGACACCGCCGAGCAGGCGCGGGCGCTGGCCACCCGCGTGGCCGGCCTGAGAGTATTTGCCGACGAGAACGGCCGCATGAACCTCGATCTCGCCCAGGTCAACGGCCAGGTGCTGGCGATTTCCCAGTTCACCCTCTGCGCCAACGAAAAAAAATCGGGGCGGCGGCCCTCGTTTACCGCCGCTGCGCCACCCGAACAGGCCGAGCCGATCTACCGCGAGTTCTGCGAAGCGCTGCGCGGCCACGGATTGACCGTGGCCGAGGGCGTGTTCGGCGCCATGATGGACGTGAGCCTGGTCAACCAGGGCCCGGTCACGCTCATCCTCTGAAAGCGACAGGCCTCCCCTTCAGGTCCGGTCAAACAGCGCCAGGAAGCCCACCAGGTCCAACGCGCCTCCTTCCACCTTGACGTCGCCGGAGGCAAACGCGGCCACCGGGTTGCGACGGCGAACGAGGATGTCTTTCCACGTCGTCGACGCGACCGTCACCGTGACCTCCGGCTCGGCGAAAAAGTAGGGCTGCACCTCGACGACCCCGCGCCTGACGTGCAACATGAACTTCTCTTCGGTGTCGGGAAACACGAAGCCCACCACCCGGTCTACGTCGGCCGCCTTGTCGGCGTCGAGGCGCACGGCCATCGAGCTCATGATGTCGGCGAGCGGAAAGCCGTAGAACATCTCGTCGGTCAGGTTGAGCCCGGGTCCCTCGTCGGGGACGATCTCGCCGCGCAGAAAACCGGCCTGGGTGAGATAAAAATATCTTCCGTTGGGGCTCACCTGGCCCGCCGCCAGCGCTTCGAGGGCACGGGCTTTGAGCGTCCTGAAACCCTCGTTGCCGGGTTCGAGGCGCACGAGCTGGTCGCTCAGCTCGGCCGCCCAGGCCGCATCGCCCCCCTCCAGCGCGTCCCGCGCCGCCTGCTCAAGCGTGCGCTCGCCCGAAGCGAGTTCGGCCATAAGGCGCGCGCGCCGGTCGGGCGCCACCGGAGAAAGAGTTGCCGTGTTGCCGTCAAACCAGCCAAGGTAGCCGTCGAACACCGACCGCACCGACCACTCCACGGTGCCATAGTACTCCTGCAGCCACGGGTTCTCGGCGAGGTGGACAGGCAGGCTCACGAAATCCACGAGTTCTCCGGGTGTCAGGCCCTTGTTGATCCCGCGTATCGACTGGTCATGAACGTACTGTATAGCGTCGCGGTAATCCCTGAGTTGCTCTTCTATGTGAGCCCCGCCCTCCAGTGGCCGAGTGTGACTGGGCACGAGGTACTCGGGCTGGTAACGGCGCATGGCGTCGAGGCTGCGTACCCAGTCCATGACATCGCGGTAACCGGTGCCGCGTATGGTGTAGAGGTTGGGAAACGCGCGGTAGAAATTGTCGCCGGGCAGCAGCGTCCTGCTGTCGGGCAGCCACACGAACAACTGGTCGGGCGTCTCCCCGGGCGCGTGCACGAGCCTGATGCGTACGCCTGCAATCTCAACGTCGAGCTCGTCGTCAAAAGTATGCGTGGGCCTGATCAAGGCCGCGGTGCCGCCACCGTGGCCGGTGTGCAGGCGCGGCCCTATGCCGCAGTTCACCTGCTGGCCTTCAGGAAGGTAGTTTCCGAACATCTGCATGCTGCGGTGCACGATGGCCGGCCTCACCACGTTGATGATGCGGTTTATATGAGCCTCGGTGCTGCTGTGCGCGTATACCGCCGGCGGGTTGTCGGGATCGTCCACGAAGGCGCGCGCGCCCAGCACGTGGTCGCTGTGGTTGTGGGTATATATGATGGCAGCGACGGGCTTGTCGACCAGCCGGCGAAACGCCTGCCGCACCTCGTGCCCGGTCTCGAGGCTCTCGGTGGTGTCAACGATAATGACGCCGTCGTCACCTTCGATCATTATGGCGTTGGCCAGCGCGTAGCCCACCGCCACGTGCACGCTTTCATTGACCCGGTAAATCTTTTTCTCGAACTCGGCGCTGTGCTGTGCGAGGCCCTCGGGGCTGGCCACCAGGCGCGGGCCGTCCGTGCTGTCGTCGGCTCCGCCGCAAGCGGAGGAGGACAGCAGCAGCAGTGTCATCATCAGCGCTGTCGGCAGCGCTGTCGTGATCTTGTAGTTGAGTCTCAAGTTGAGTTCTCCCTTCGCCCGGCCAGCTTCGCCGGCGCGTGACGGAATACTTTGTCTGTTGTCACTGTCGACGGCAACTTGTAAGTGAAACACCACCATGAAGTTTGCCTGCGCCACCGCCATGAACGACCCCCTCCACTTCGTCGAGCTTGCGCGGGCTGCCGAAGCGCACGGTTTTACCGCCGTGGCGGTCTCCGACCACCTGGCCTTTCCGCGGCGGCTTGAATCCAAGTATCCCTACACCGATGACGGACTGCCCTGGTGGGACCAACAGACCACCCCCTGGCCCGACCCGTTGGTGGCCATCGCCATGATGGCCGCGGCCACCGAGACGCTCGAATTCTTTACCAACATCTACGTCCTGCCCGCCCGTCACCCCGTACACGTGGCGAAGCAGCTCTCCACGCTGTCGGTAATGAGCCGCGACCGCGTGGCCCTGGGCGTGGGCATGGGCTGGATGCGCGAGGAGTTCGAGCTGGCCGACCAGCAGTTTGCCGCGCGCGGTCGGCGCGCCGACGAGGCCATTGCCGTCATCCGCAAACTTTCGGCCGGGGGCTGGCAGCAACACCACGGCGAGTTCTACGACTTTCCCGAGACGACCATGCAGCCGGAGCCTCCCGCGGCGCCGAGAATCCTGGTGGGCGGCACTTCGCAGCGGGCCCTGAAACGCGCGGCCGAAAATGACGGTTGGATTTCCGAGCGACAGAGCAGCGAAGAGATTCTCGCCTCGCTCGATTGGATCGGCCAACGGCGGCGTGAGCTGGGCAAGGCCGACTCCCCTTTTGAGTCCTGGGTGTCGCCCATCGATGCCTTTGAACCGGCGGCCATAAGTGCGCTGGGCAAGAAAGGAGTCACCGGCATACTCACCATGCCCTGGGTGCTGTACGAAGGCCGCGAACAGGTACCGCTCGACGCCAAGCTGTCGGCCTTCGAGCGTTACGCCCGCGAAGTGATACAACCGGTTAAAGGCGACTGAAGGCCGCTCACGGCTGACCTTTCGGCCGACGGGCTACTTCAGCTGGTCGCCGTAACTGTTAAGCTTCCAGCCCGAGCCGTCGTTGCTTTCTTCAAAAGTGCGTACGTAGCCGGTGCGGCTGATCTTCCAGGAGCCGTCAACCCGGCGATACTCGTCGTGGTAAAAAGCCGCGCCGCGCAAGCGCGCGTCGGACTCCACGAAGACCAGGTAATCCTCGAGGTACCAGGTGCCACGCGCGCTGTCGCTGCCGGTCAGCTCAATTTCGGGATGGTGGCCATGGTGCAGGCTCACGATCTCACTGCTACCCAGCGAGCCGCTCAGAAACTCCATTATCGCGTCGCGGCCCTGGTAGGAGTACTTGCCGCTGTCGTAAGCCGCGCTGCAGTCCTGGGCCAGGCAGTCGGCCAACCCCTCCCAATCCTTGCTGTCCAGGCAACGAAAATAGCGGTACTTGAGTTGTCGTATCCCTTCGATGTCATCGAGCTTGCCCACCGTCACGCATCCTCGCCGTCGGGTTCCAGCCCCATCATGCGCCGAAAGCCCACGCTGTGGCCGGCCGTCATGCCACCGTCTATCACCAGCGAGTGACCGCTCACGAACGACGCGTCTTCGCTCGCCAGGAACAGCACCCCGGCGGCTATCTCATGGGGCTCGCCAATGCGGCCAAGCTGGTGATGTTCGATAAAGGAGTCGAGGTAATCTTTCATGCCCTGCTCGAACAGCAGTGCCGTCAAGGGCGTGCGAACAAAGCCCGGGCAGATCGCGTTTACCCGTATACCCATCCGGCCGTAGTCCATGGCCATGTTCTTGGTGAGCAACACCACGCCCCCCTTGCTCGCGTTGTAGGCGCTGCCACCCTCGGTGCCCTCCAGTCCCTCTATGCTCGCGATGTTTATCACGCTGCCCGATCGGCGCTCAAGCATGTGCGGCAGGACAGCCCTGTTGACGAGAAAGGTGCCCTTGAGGTTGACGTCGATGATACGGTCCCACTCCTCTATGGCGAGATCGTGAACCGCGCCGCCGCCGCCGACCCCGGCGGCGTTTACCAGCACGTCTATGGACCCGAAGTCGTCGGCCACGCGGCCAACGGCCGCCGACACCGCGTCGGGATCGGTCACGTCGGCAATTTCAAATCGCGTAGCCCCGGCCGAAGCGGCTGCCTCGACCTCGGCCCAGGCCTGCGCATCGGGCTGGACCAGGTCCAGACCCCCTACGCGCGCGCCCTCGCGGGCAAACGCCAAGGCCGTGGCCGCGCCTATGCCAGAGGCTGCACCGGTTACCAGTGCGGTCTTTCCTTCCAGTCTCGCCATTTATTCTCCCCCAGGGTGGGTACTTCAGCTGCCTTCGAGGTCAGTCAACAGGGCCTGCGCCTGTTCCGCGGTCAACTCGCTGCGTGCGGTTATACCGCCAGCGGGGTAGTCAACACCAACGGCCACCGGGGCCGAGCGGCCCAGGGCAAACTTGAGGTACTGCACGGTCGACAGTCTGCGGTCGTCGCGTTGCCGCTCGTCTATGACCGGGCCCAGCTTTCTACCGTCGGCGGTCTCCACGTACACGTGGTCGGGAAGATCCTGCCAGCGCGACAACAACTCGGCGCGGATTTTTGCGTCGTCGATTTCAACCAGGAGCGTGCAGCCGAGTTCGCCCTCCCCGCCCAGTAGCTCGTTGTAAGTCATCATCTCGTGCTCGATATCGATCTCGCGCACGATGCACTCCACCCGCATCATTTCCTGCACCTGGTAAAGCACCGTGTCGTGGTTCTCAAACAGGAAGGTGAGATACTCGCCCACGTGCACGCGCCTGACCTTCTTGAGCGCCATCACCCTCGTACGTATGGGGTCACGCTTCTCCTGGTAACTGACGTAGTCGATTATTTCATCACGCTCTACACGCCTCATTGGCTCTCGTCCCCCGGTTGACGCAATCGTTTTTCGAATCCGTCCTGCCTGTAGGCCCGCGCCAGCACGGTCAGCGGATGCATGGCGCGACGGCCGGCGTGTTGCTCAAACTGTATAGCGGCCAGCGGACAATCAGTGGCCCACACTTCGCTGTCGGCCGACTGCATACCATCGAAGGCCTTCTTGCCCACGCGGACCGAGGCCTCGAAGCCGCGCACGGTCATCGACCAGGTGCCGTCGTGGCCGCAGCACTCCATGGTCATTGCCGGCTTTACGCCGGGGATACCCCGCAGCAGGTCGCGCCCGGGAAACCCCACGGACTGGGCGCGCAGGTGACAGGGTGCGTGGTAAGCCACCTTGTCGCCGGGGCTGCTGAGAAAATCGGTATTGAAACGAGCTTCGTCACGCAGGCTCCACAGGTACTCGCTCACGTCGGCTACCAGGGGCGCGAGGCGCTGGGCCCTCTCGCGATCTTCTCCCTCGAGCAACTCGGGCCACTCTCGGCGCATCATCATCGAGCAGGTGGGGTTGATGGCCAGCACCCTGGCACCGAGCTCAACGAAGGGGTCGAGCAGGTCAAGGTTTACACGGGCGTTGGCCCGCAAGGTGTCGAGGTCGCCGCTTTCCCAGGCCGGCATTCCACAGCAACGAAACCCTTCGGCGCAAACAACTTTCACGCCGTTGCGCTGCAGCACCTCGATAGCGTCACGCCCCAGCTCCGGCGAGTTGTGTTGCACAAAGCAGGTCTGGAAGAGCACGGCTTCCGGCGCGTCTGCATTGTTGTCGACATCTCTGCACAGGCCGTCGCGGCGGGCCCACTTCTCGAAAGTGCTGCGCGCAAAATCGGGGAGCAGCTTTTCGCGGTGCACGCCGAGCACCTTTTCCATGAACAAGCGGTGAAGCCGCGATCGGTTCAAGACATTGGCCATGCCGCCGCTCGCTCTTGCCAGGGCGCCAAGTCGGTCAGGGTTGGCAAGCACCCGCTCTCCGAGACTACCCTTTCTGCTGCGCGCGCGCTGCGCCTTCCAGCGGTGCACCAGGCGCGGAAAATCCAGCTTGAACTCGTGATCGTCGCGAGGCGTGTATGGACACTGCACTTCGCAGAGCTTGCACTGGAAGCAGGAGTCCATCACCTGCTCGGTCACCTCTGGCGAAACCAACGACACATCGCCGCCGCAGGCCTCGTCGACCTCCTTGAACAGCAACGGAAAAGAATCGCAGTACTTGAAGCACATGCGACAGCCCGAGCAGACCTCGAAAACCCTGTCGACCTCGCCCTGCAGCGCTTCACTGTCCCAGTAGAGCGTTTCGATGGGATCGTAACTCAGCCCGGCCGTGGGCTGGTAGGAAATCTTTCGACCACCACTCATCGCGTTGAGCCTGCAGGCCGAGGCGGGCCCCCCCCCCCCCCC
>DBZX01000055.1:0-45679 GCA_002311335.1 bacterium UBP10_UBA1149 | reverse complement strand
GCCTTGGCCAGGGTCTCGAACCAGTCGGCTATCTCGTCGAAGCCCTCTTCGCGCGCCGTCTTGGCCATGCCCGGGTACATGTCGGTGTACTCGTAGGTCTCGCCTGCCACGGCAGCGGCCAGCATGCTGGCCGTGTCGCCTATGGGAAGGTCGGTGGCCGGGTCGCCGACGGTCTTGATGTAGTCGAGGTGTCCGTGCGCGTGGCCGGTCTCACCCTCGGCGGTCTCGCGAAAGTTGCCCGCGATCACGGGGTAGCCCTCCACGTCGGCCTGCTTGGCGAAGTAGAGATACCGCCTGTTTGCCTGCGACTCACCGGCGAAAGCCGCCTTGAGGTTGTCCAATGTTCCTGTTCCTTTTAAATCAGCCATCTTGTTGCTCTCCTTGCTCCTTCGTTTCTATGTTTCGTATTTCTGGTTCTCTGGGTTTCAGCAGCTCTAAGGCGCCCGGCAATCGCCGCACAGGCCGGTTACGCGAACGTCCAGGCCCTGCACCTCGAAGCCTGAGTCCAGCTTGAGCGAATCACCAAGCTGGTCGAGTTCCTCGCTGAAAAAGTCACTCACGTCACCACACGCACTGCAGAGAAGGTGATGGTGTCGGTGCGTGTTACCATCCCAACGGGAGCTGCTCCCTTCTACCTTAAGCTCGGTGGCCATGCCGGCCTCCACGAACAAACGCAGGTTGCGGTATACCGTCGCCAGCGAAACATCGGGAAGCCGTTGCTTGACGGCGGCGAACAGGGCCTCGGCGTCGGGATGGTCCGATCGGTCGCGGAGCTCGCGGTAGAGGACCCGGCGCTGCACTGTGGACCGCAGCTCGGCTTCGGCAAAAGCCCTGGCCACAGAAGTAGTTTTAGTCAAAACAGTCTGTTGTTGCTCAGCTTCCATCGCTTTTGAGAATGATTATCGCCGCTGGTCCGGTCTGTCAAGCGCCGCCCGTATACTGCTGCTGGCCGACCTGGGGCCAGCCGCGGAGCGAAGCTACATTTCGCGGCGGCCTTCGAGCGCGCGGCTGACGGTCACGTTGTCGGTGTACTCCAGGGTGCCACCCACCGGTATGCCGTGGGCGATGCGGCTCACCGTTATGCCCATCGGCTTTACCAGGCGGGCCAGGTACACGGCCGTGGCCTCGCCCTCCACCGTGGGATTGGTTGCAACCACGAGCTCAGTTACCCCGTCTCCATCCAGCCGGGCCAAGAGTTCGCGAATGCGTAACTGCTCGGGGCCACGGCCATCGAGCGGCGAAATCGCCCCCTGCAGCACGTGGTAGAGTCCCTCAAAACCGTGACTGCGCTCGATCGCCAGCAGGTCCGACGGCTCCTCGACCACGCAGACCAGGTCGTGCCTCCTCTCGGGGCTGCTGCATATTGAGCAAGGGTCGTCCTCGGTCAGCCCGAAGCACAGGGAGCAGAAACGCGTGTCGCTCTTTACCCGTGCTATGGCGTCAGAAAGATCAGCCGCGTAGCCATTGTCGGCAGCGAGCACGAAGAAAGCCAGGCGTGAGGCGGTCTTCTCGCCTATGCCGGGCAGGCGCGCGAGCAACTGGACCAGGCGTTCGAGGGCAGGAGTGTAGGCCAAGCCGCGCGCCTCAGCCCTTGAGTCCGGGAATATTGAGGCCGGGAATGTTAAGGCCGCCGGTTACTTTCTGCATCTCTTCGGCCAACGCTGCCTGCACCTTGCGCAGCGCCTCGTTCACGGCGGCCAGCACCAGGTCCTCCATCATGCGGGCGTCGCCCGAACCCGCCAGCGCGTCTTCGATCTTCAGCTCGAGCAGTTGCATGCGGCCATTCACCGTCACTGTAACCATGCCCCCGCCGGCGTCGGCCGTGGCACGCTGTTTTTCGGCACGCTCCTGCATGCGGCCCATTTCTTTCTGCAGGTTGCGCGCCTGCTTCATCATGTCGAGCATTCCAAGTTCTGCCATAGTGATCAGTTTCTCCTGGTATCGGGATCTGACATCAATCCGACTGGTCCAGCCGCGTAACTTTCTCGATGCGCCCCTGCAATATTTCCTGGGCAGCCTTGACCAACGGATCCTCGCGGGCTTGCGCCTCGGTCTCGCTGTCGCGACCTGCTTCGAGCGTCTTGACAGAAAAAGAATCGGCGACACGCGAGCTGTTGAGGCCCAGTACTTCGAGCTCCAACTCGGCGCCGAAGTGTTCCCGGGCCAGGTCGAGAACCCGGCCCCTGAGTTCTTTTTCTTCCAGCCTGCGCAGGTAGCCAGACAGCTGCGGCTTGATGGTGAGCTTGTGGGCGTCGAGCTGCAACACCTCGCAGTTGGTAAGCAACACGTAGAGATCAATGCCTGCCTTGTTCTGCACCGAGGCCAGGAAGCCTTCCCAGCGCTCGCCGTGACTGCCTTCCGCGGCTGCCGCAGCGCTCTCTGTCCCGGGCGCCTCCTGCCCTGCAGCCTCCTGCGCAACCGGCGTTCCCAGCGGGGGCGCCGCCTCTTCGGGGGCGGGATCTTTCGGACTGGCAGCCTTCCGAGTGGTGGCTTTAGGCGCGGTAGCCTTCGAACTTTGCGGCTTCCCCTGGGCTGCAGGCGGCGGGATTTCGGCCCCACCGCGCAGGCCTTCGAGCAGCTCTGCGGCCATGGCCACCGGCTCGAGCGAGGCCACCTGCAGCAGTCCCATCTCCAGCACCAGCTCGGGAGATTCCGAGCCCCGCAACTGCGAGGCGGTCTTGAGCAGGCACTGAAACACGCGATGAAGGTCGAGGGTGCTGCGCCGGTCGGCAAGGCGTTCGGCCAGCTGTCGATAGTCGTCGCCGGCTCCGCGGGGCACAGCCTCGACACCGGCCGAGGCCGCTATGGTCACGTAGCGCAGCAGCTCCATGACCCGCAGCAGCAGGTTCGAAGTATCGTAGCCGCGATCGCGGCAAAGTGCCGCCAGCTCCACCACCCGGGCACAGTCAGCATCGAGTATGCCTTCGACAACTGCGGCCACCGAGTCGCGCCCGGCTATGCCGAGAAAATCAGACACGAAGGCCGCGTCCATTTTTTCTTCGCCCGACGCGACTACCTGCTCCAGCAGCGACTGGGCATCGCGCATGCTGCCGTCGGCCTCGCGGCTCAACAGCTCAATGGCGTCAAGACCAACACCAAGCTTGTCGACCTCGGCCACGTGCGCAAGATGCCCTACCAGGTCGGTCATCGATATGCGCCGAAAGTCGAAACGCTGGCAGCGCGATAACACGGTTGCCGGCATCTTCTGGATCTCGGTGGTGGCCATGATGAAGCGCACATGATCCGGCGGCTCCTCGAGCAGCTTGAGCAATGCGTTAAAAGCACCCTTGGAGAGCTGGTGCACCTCGTCGATTATGTAAACGCGGTAGCGCGAACCCGCCGGCCGGTAAGCCGAAGCCTCGATTATGGCGCGAACGTCGTCCACGCTGTTATTCGATGCACCGTCGATCTCGAGGACGTCGACCGACGCGTCGGCCAGCGCCTGGGTGCAAGGCGGGCACTGGTTACAGGGCTCGGCTCCCTTGCGCTCGGAACAGTTGAGAGCCCTCGCCAGCAAGCGGGCCACCGTGGTCTTGCCCACGCCACGCACGCCGGTAAACAGAAACGCGTGTCCCACTCGGTCGCGCTCGAGGGCCGAACCGAGGGTGCGGGTAACGTGCGGCTGGCCCACGACCTCGGCAAAGGTCCTGGGTCGCCATCTTCTTGCAAGTACCTGGTAAGCCATGTCCCTGTTCTCGACCGCTGAAAACCGCTGCCGCCGCGTCACCCGCGGCGCGGCACCGATCCAGCCTCGAAGCAGCTATCATTGTTCGCCCCAACGGGCAACGAAAGCCCTACACCACCCGGCCGCGATACGCCTTTGCGCTGCATCGGTAAACAGTACAATATCGCCCAGATGAATCATCCTTCACTCCATGCTGCCCCCGTCACGACGGTTTTTTCGGTACTGTTTCCCGTGATGCTGGCCCTGCTTCTGACCGCTACCGGCGCCCAGGCCGGTATCCTCCAGCCGGGAGAAACCATCAGGGAAAGCAACGTGCACGAGGTGGCCAACTACATCACACCGGGCGTACGCTGGTGCGTAGAACAAGGCATGACCATGGACATCGTGGCCTACAAGCACATTCCGCCGCCGGCCATCTACTCCGAGGCCACCGAAAAATACTCCGGCCAGGTGGTGCTCAACGATGAGGGGCTGGTCAAGAACTGGGTGGCCGGCAAGCCCTTTCCCGTCGTTGACCCCAACGACCCACGCGCCGCCATGAAGGTGATGTACAACTTCGAGCGCAGCATCTACTTCTCGGAATCGCTCGATCTTAACTACATGGATGCCGACACCGGCTCTCTCTACACCGACTCGAAGGGAAAGAACCACTACAACGTGGAGCGGCACTTCGTGCCCGAGTGGCTGCGGGTGATGCGCTTCGAGGGCAGGCTGGTACACGAACCCAAGCCCCTGATGTTGCCCAACAAGGACGATGTCTTTTACAAGGCCGGCCTCTACCCTCTCATAGAACCCTTTGACCTCAAGGGCGTGGGTGGGGTGAGTTTCAGGTACCAGGACCAAAGCCGCCACGACGACACCTGGCTGTACATTCCGTTTACCCGTCGCGTGCGACGCATGTCGACCGCCCAGCGCAGTGATGCCATGTTCGGCCAGGACATCGACGTGGACAGCTTCGGCGGCTACGCCGGGCAGATTCCCTGGTTCGACTGGAAACTGCTGGGCGTCAAGCCCATGTACCTGTCGCTGCACGGCGAGCGCCTACCCCCCGAACCCTGCAAGGGAGACGGTGGCATGACCTTCTGCGAAAAGTGGGAGATGCGCCCCGAGGTCTACATCGTGGAGGGTATCTCCAAGTCCCCCACCTACGCGTTCAGCAAGCGCATTATCTTCCTGGACAAGGAAACCAACGTGGTCAGCGTGTCGGATCTTTACGACCGGGGCGAAGAGTTGTGGAAAACGGTCATGCTCAGTTTTCGCTCTTCGAAGCGGCCCAACCCAAAGGTTGATTTCGAGTACGACGAGACTCGAATGTTTGCCTACGCTTACTCGGTCATAGACACCCAGCTCATGCACGGCACGAGGGTCGCAATACCCGGGCTGGCCTTTCAGGACGAGGCGGCCTGGTACCTCGACCTCGGCCCCGACGTAGACACGGCTGCCTCCGAAGACTGGTTTTCCATTCCCGGACTGCTCTCGGCCAGCCGCTGAACCGGCTGACCGACAACCCGGCAATGGAGGACACTCAACGCGGGGCGTCCGAAGATACTATTAACGGAGAGGTGTCCGAGTTCGGCTTAAGGAGCACGCCTGGAACGCGTGTGTGCCGAAAGGTACCGTGGGTTCGAATCCCACCCTCTCCGCCACCTTCTATCTAGGAACTTTGCTTTGTCGATCACGGCAACCCTCTAGAAACCCGTTAGTGGGAATCTTTTGCGCTATTTCCACCTGGATCAGTGTGAATGAGGTTTGCCATGGCCGTGACTGTGTCCCTTTGGCGATGGATTGATTTTCTTTTCATGCCCCTCATGAGCGGGCGGATCAGGTGCTATCGGTGCAACCGTGTCCTTATGCACGTGGGCGAGGTCATCCTTGTTGATTGAAAATTCGTGCGGGTGGCTGGTGTGCTGGTAGCCATGCAGCTGCATCAAGAGGAGCAGAAAACCAGCAAAAACGAGTACGCTGTTGGCAGCATTGCTGAACTTTTTAAACGATGCCCTTTTGCGCCAACCAGATAGTGCGAACAGCATAACGCTGAGGGCAGCAACCTGGCCAAGTTCAACACCAAGGTTGAATGAAAGAATACGAAGCACCAACCCTTCTTCGGCCAGCGGCAGCATTTGCAGGCGGGTTGATAGGCCAAAACCATGAACCAGGCCAAAGGCAAAGACCATCCACGCCAGGTTGGGTGCTTTAACATCCAGGTATTTCTTAAAACCATCCAGGTTGTCGAAGCCTTTGTACATTACCGTGAGGGCAATCACTGCGTCGACGAGAAAGTAGTTCGCCTGGATATGATAGAGAGTGGCAAAAACCAGCGTGATGGAGTGACCGATAGTAAAGGCCGTTACGAACTTAACGATATCCTTGAAACGCGTAAGGAAAAAAATGACACCGAATAGAAACAACAGGTGGTCATAGCCGGTTATCATGTGGCTTGCGCCGAGCTCGAGGTATTCCCAATTACCGGCTTCCAGGGCCGTGGCTTTATCTGCCTCTGACATGCTGTGGGCAAAGGCATTACTGCCGAATAAAAAGCTCAACAAGCTTAGACAAATTGCTTTCATGGTTACTCCTGCAGATATCCAGTGATTTCTTTTAGTTCGGGCTTTTATTCGTGGTTGCCGCGCTACCCCCACACGGGGTCGCCCTTCCTCGATCATAGCAATGATCCTGGTAAGATGACTGTTCGCGCGCTTTGAATGTTTAATTGGGATCCGCCCGGGCTCTGCGGTGGCCGCGTCAGGCATCCTCGTTGTCGCCGTCCGCGGTTTCCAGACCCCGGCGAGGCTACCCGCGCCGTGGTCCACCGAGCATGCGGTCCCAGAGAAAGTCGGGCACTGCGCGCATGAGCAGACCGAACACGCTCCAGGGCATGACCGGCACCGTCGAGGTACTGACGCCGCGCTCGATGAGGTCGGCTATACGCCTGGCACCGACTTCCGCAGACACGAGAAAGGGCCTCGACTTCATGTCCTGGTTAAGCGGCGTGTCTATATAACCCGGCAGCAGGGTCGTGACCCTTGTGCCGCGGCCTCGCAGCTCGACCCTGGCCGCCTCGCAGTACTTGAGCAGCGCGGCCTTGCTGGCCGAGTAAGCCCCCAGCCCCGGCATGCCCCTGTAGGCCGCGACCGACGACAGGGCAACGATGTGTCCACCCCCGGTCTCGTTGAATATCTCGGCCGCCGCGTCCACGGTCGCCATGGCGCCGAGCAGGTTGGTATGTATCGTCTGCTCATCGCGCTCGAAACCAGGGCTGCCGATCTTGTGATTAAGCGCCACTCCCGCGTTTGCCACCACCATGTCCAGCCCACCCAGTGCTCCGTCCAGTTCCTGCATTACAACGCGTACCGCGCCGGTGTCGGTGACATCGAGCGAGCGGGTTTCAACACGCCGCTCGCTGCCTCCTGTCCGCGCGAGAATCTCGTCCTTGAGTTCTTCGAGCGCCTGCACCCTGCGCGCGGCCAATCCCAGGTCCCAACCACGCCCTGCGAGCTCATGGGCCAGCGCGCGTCCTATCCCGGAGCTCGCCCCGGTGATGAAAGCTGTTTTCGCCATAGTGCCGCCGACGATTGCCGTAACCCCCCGGTATGTCGAGTTGACCGGCCAGGCCGCGGAAGGATTACTCCCAGCTGTCGGCAACAGCCCCGGTTCTTGGCAGCACACCCCCGCCTGTGAGCAATCAGGCACGCGCGGGTCGTTATTCAGGCGCAAAAAAAACGGGCGCCCCGCAAGGGACGCCCGCCAACTTTCTCAGCAATCAGTCCGCTGCTTCAGGCAGCTCCCTTTTTCTGGAACAGGTACAGTATGACGCCCAATGACATCAAGCCGACCAAGCCATTATCTCCGAGCGTGGCTATCAATCCCGTAATGTTGGCCACCACGTCGCCGCCCACGAAGGGCACCGCCTGGCCAAACAGGATCTGCATGACGATGGCCAGCGCCACCAGCAACACGCCCAGTTCAGTTATTTCCTTGAGTGCTTTTTTTACTACTTCGAGCATTTTCACCTCCACTGTATCCGTTATTACTCCGATCAGGTTGGAGCCTGTCCCCCCAGTCTAGCAGCCGGTAGCGCTTCGCTTGGCGTTCCGGGACAAATTAGATTGCCTGGCGTCTTTCGATCAATCTTTGATTTTAACGCGCCGCGCAGGCTGGCAGCCCCCTTGGAAAGCGACCCTCGGCCAATACCCCCCGACCTGCTCTATTTTGACGCGGCGCTGCATGTTGCGCACACTTACAGGCTGAAAGGGTCCGGCTCACGCAAAATCGCCTGCTTACTCCGATATGACCGCTGTGGATGCCCCGGCCCGAAAAGGCACCTACGGCGCTGCTATCACTTCACTATGGTCAGGGCCCGCGTATCGGTCGCTGGTCGGCAGGCAATGGGACCTGCGCACCCCCTACCCCCGGCCGGGGGGGTTCGGTAGGAGAAATAACCTCATTTAACTGTTTTTGCCCTTTCCATATGGGGGGGAGGTGGATTATTCTGCGCTTGCGCGTTCCGCACGCACGCACGCACGCACGCGCCGACAGGAAAAGTAGTTGAAAAGGTTTTTTACCGCCCGTCCCCTGGCCTTCCTGGCCATGGCTACACTGGCCCTCAGCTCGGTCGCGGTAGCCCCGTCACCTGCCCAACTGATCGCGGGTGACACCGGCCGTCACCCCGAAGATTCGCTACGGCTTCCCTGCCTGCTGCAACCCAACGCCAAGACCATCGACATGACCCAGCGCCGAAGCTACCGGACCTGCTCTGCCAGTGGATCCCTTGATACCCCCGAACAGACCGCGCGCGACTTCCTCGAGCAATACTCGTTCGCGCTGAAAATGGACGCCGAGGGCGTGGCCGGTCTCAGGACTGTGCAGATCAAGCGCGGACTGGCCAGCGCCCATACCCGTTTTGAACAGACCGTAAATCGAAGGCCGGTGTTCAACGCGTGGCTGTCGGTGCACCAGGGGCCTTCAGGGGAGGTGCAGGCCCTGCACACAAACTACAGCGTCGCGCCGATAAGCAAGCCCAGGCGACCAAGGGTTCGTCGCGCCGCCGCCCGGCGCGCGGCGCTTACGGCGGCAGGCGTGACGGTCAAACGCATGCGTCACGACCACCGGCTGGTGTGGTTCGCAGCCGCCGACGGCACTCTCAGGGTGGCACACGAGCTGTGGATCTGGGCGGCCGAACCGCTGGGAGATTTTCTCACCGTTGTCGACGGTGTCACCGGCAAGATACTGTTCCAGGAAAACCGCATTGCCTTTGACACCGGCAGCGGCCTGGTCTTCCTGCCTAACCCGGTGCAAACGTCGGGAAACACCGGTCTCACCGACAATTCGGACTTGACCAGCGCAACCCTGGACGCCCAGCGAAGCGCGGTTACGCTGCTGGGGCTGGACGCGGGAACCGGCCGTATCAAAGGAGAATACGTCGATCTCACGCTGACTGGAGGTCTCGTTGTGACCGTGGCCGACGAACCCAGCCGTGTCTATAACTATGATCGCGACGACGATCGTTTCGAAGAAGTAACCATCTACCACTCCATCGACTCACTGCAGCGTTGGTTCCATTCGCTCGGCTTTGACGACGACACGCCACCGGCCAACGGCATTCGAGACTTTCCAACGCTGGCCAACGCCCACTGGTTTGCTGACGACCAGTCCTACTACTCCACTGGCGACGACGCCGTGCACTTCGGTGACGGCGGTGTCGACGACGGAGAGGACGCCGATATCGTTGCCCACGAGTACGGGCACGCCGTCCAGCACGACCAGAATGCCTGCTGGGGTGGCGGGGATATGGGCGCCATGGGCGAGGGCTTCGGCGACTACCTGGCCGCCAGTTTCTACCTGCCCGAAGGCGACGCCACCTACCAGGCTTCGCACGCGGCCTGCGTGGGCGACTGGGACGCCACCTCCTTTGGCTCGGGAAACCCAGCCTGCCTCAGGCGCGTTGACGGCAACAAGACCTACCCCGGAGACCTGGTGGGCTCAGTACACGCAGACGGAGAAATCTGGTCGCGCGCCCTGTGGGACATAAGGCTGGCACTTGGCGCGACCAAGGCCGACACGCTGGTGCTGGAGCACCACTTCTCGGTACCGTGTAACGCAACGATGACGGACGCGGCACTGGCCCTGCTGCAGGCAAACGTCAACCTCTACTCCGGGTTGGACGACGCGACTATCCGGACGGCGTTCTGTGACCGCGGGATATTGAGCGGTGCTGCATGTACCCCGCCGTCAACCCTGTCTGTCGGCATAGTACCCTCCGACGACCCCGCGTTTGCCGGCTCAGCCCTGACCTACACCGTAACGGCCACCAACACCGGCGGATCGGGCCTTACAGGTGTGACCCTGTCGGCCACCGTGCCTTCGGGCTCTAGCTATATCGCCGGCTCGGCCAGTGACGGCGGCTCGGAATCGGGCGGCACGGTGAGCTGGGCGACCTTCTCGCTGGCGGCCGGGGCACAGGCCCAGCGCAGCTACCAGGTACTGGTGGGCCCGGGCTCGGGTACGCAGGTAGCGTTTTCGGACGACATGGAATCGGGCGGTGGAGCGTGGGTGGCTGGCCATGACCTTGGAAGTGCTGACTGGAGCCTGAGCGGAAGCAATCCTTTCGGCGGAAAGGGGTCGCGTAACTCGGTGCCTACGACCACGGTGGGTGCCACGGCCTGCATCGACGACAAGGCCGACGTGTTTTCGTGTAACTCGGTAGATCTTGAGCAGTTCTTCCCCATGTCGGCCATAGGCGGGGGAGACGGTAACGACAGCTGGGGCTGGACCGATAGCACCACCGGGAGCGAGTACGCCATAGCCGGCCGCTCCACTGGCACCTCGTTCCTTGACGTCACCGACCCGGCCGCGCCGGTCTACCTGGGTGACCTGCCAGCACACAACGGTGTTGCAAGCGACTGGCGCGACATGAAGGTCTACGCCGACCACGTCTACATCGTCTCCGAAGCCTCCGGACACGGCATGCAGGTGTTCGATCTCACCGGCTTGCGTTCGGTGGCATCGCCACCCGTCACTTTCAGCGAGACCGCCCACTACCCCAACTTCGGCAACGCCCACAACATAGCGATCAACGAGGACACCGGCTTTGCATACGTGGTGGGCAGTGGCACCTGCTCGGCCGGGCTGCACATGATAGACTTGTCGTCGCCCGCCTCGCCCGTTCAGGCTGGCTGCTACTCGGGCGACGGCTACACCCACGACGTGCAGTGCGTCGTCTACGCCGGACCGGATTCGGCCTACAGCGGCCGGGAGATCTGCTTCGCCTTCAACGAGAACACGCTCACCATCGTTGACGTGGAGGACAAGAGCAGCCCGGTGCAGGTCTCGCGAACGGGTTACAGCGGCGTAACCTACACCCACCAGGGATGGCTCACCGAGGACCACGCTTACGTGCTTCTCAACGATGAGCTTGACGAAGCGTATGGCGGACACAACACGCGCACCTACATCGTGGACGTAAGCGACCTGGACGCACCTGTTTTCGGCGCGAGTTACACGTCGCACCTGCCCAGCATCGACCACAACCTGTACATCAAGAACGGCTACGCCTACGAATCGAATTACACCACCGGCCTGCGAATCATCGACCTTTCCGACATCGCCAACGGCAACCTGTGCGAGGTCGCGTCCTTCGACATCTACCCGGCCAGCGACGCCGTGGGGTTCGCGGGGGCGTGGAACGTGTACCCGTTCTTCGCCAGCGGAACCATAATAATCAGCAGCATCGAGGGCCTCACCCTTGTCACACCCGACCTGTCTTCTCCCACCTGCTTCGATCCTGGCAGCGGCTCGGGCCAGTCGTGGTTTGCCCCTGACCCGGACATCGAAAGCGACCTGTGGGTCCGCACAGCCTCGCCCATCGCCGTGGCCGGCACCCCGACGCTTACCTTCTGGCACGACTATAACACCGAGAACGGCTACGACGGCGGTGTCGTCGAGATAAGCGATGACGGCGGTAGCAGCTGGAGCGATCTAGGGTCGGCGATGACGGCCAACGGCTACAACTCCAGCCTTAACACCTGTTGCAGCAATCCCCTGGGCGGACGGCAGGCCTTCACAGGAAACGGCGGCGGTTACCTGCAGACCAGCGTTGACCTGTCGGCCTGGGCGGGCGAGCAGGTGCTGTTGCGCTGGCGCATGGGCAGCGACAGCAGCATACCCGGTACAGGCTGGTACCTGGACAACGTCGAGATAGCGACCGAGGTTTCACTCAGCGCAAGCGGCCAGGGAAGTTCAAACGAAGGGCAGAGCGGCAGCCAGACCGTGGTTACCGAGGTTACCTCCTCGTGCGGTAACGGCGTGACCGACCCGGGCGAGGACTGCGACGACAGCGGCGAGTCGGCCACCTGCGACGCCGATTGCACCGCGGCGACCTGTGGCGACCAGGCGGTCAACCCCACTGCCGGCGAACAGTGCGACGACGGCAACCTGGACGACACCGATGCCTGCCCGTCTACCTGCCTGGACGCGACCTGCGGCGACAGCTTCGTACAGGCAGGCGTCGAGGAATGCGACAACGGCCCCGCCAACTCAAACAGCACTCCCGACGCGTGCCGGACCGATTGCAGCAACCCTTTCTGTGGCGACAGCGTGCAGGACAGTGGCGAGCAGTGCGACGATGGCAACTCAAGTAACACCGACGCCTGCACTGCTAACTGCCTGGGGGCTTTCTGCGGCGACGGCTACATCGAGCAGGGAGTGGAAAGCTGTGATGACGGTAACAACACCCCCGGTGACGGGTGTTCGGACGAATGTGCCACCGAGGTGGCTCCAGACAAGGCCCAGCAGGCCTGCATAGTATTGGTCAACAAGGCTGCGTCCAAGGTCGCCAAGGCCCGTGGCAAGCTCGTGAAGGGCTGTATGAAAGCGGCCGCCAAGGGCGACACCGCGGGCGCCCAGGCCTGCATCACGACCGACCCCAAGGGCAAGGTTGCCAAGGCCCGCCAGAAGCTGAGTGACACCGTGCTGAGCAAGTGCCAGTCGCCTCCCTCGTTTGGTTTCACAGACGCCACGACCGCCGGCGACGGCGCGGAGGACGGAGAACTGTCGTTGGTCGCCGGGTTACTCGGCAATGACCTGTCGTCGGCAGCGCTTACCACGGCCGAAAACCGCGACGGCGCGCGCTGCCAGGCCACCGTGCAATTCTCGGCAAGCAAGCTGTCGTTCTCAGTTCACAAGCTGTTCCAGGCCTGCAAGAAGTCGGGACTTAAGGCCGGAAGTTTCACGGGTAGCGCACAACTGGCCGGCTGTTTTGATGTCCTGGCGACGGACTCCTCGGGTAAACTGGCCAGGGCCCGAGACAAGACATCCAGTAAAATGACAAAGACCTGCGCTTCGGTTGACGTGTCGCAGACGCTGCCCGGAAGTTGCTCGACCAGCCCGGACGGGACAGCGGCGGCAGACTGCGCGGTCGAAGTAACGCTGTGCGAAACCTGTCAGGAGCTCAATGTAATCGACAACATGGCGTACGACTGCGACCAGTTCGACAACAACCTCGCCGACGGCAGCTGCAGCTGAGCCGGCGACACTCGCTTCACTTGCCTCGCCTCGGCTTGTGCATTCGCAGCTAGACAGCTAACTGTGCCGCGTGCACCCGGTACTACTGCTCAAGACAGTTCACCTCCTGGCCGCGTCGGTATTTTTCGGCGTCAGCCTGGCAAACGGCCTGCTTAAAACAGCCGCCGATCGCAATGGTGACTGGCTGCGACGCGACTGGGCCATGCAGCAGGTACTGCTCAACAACCGCCTGTTCATGCTGCCTGCCGCGCTGCTGCTGCCCGCCACCGGGCTGGTGCAGGCCGTGGTCGGGGAGCACTCCCTGACCCAGGGCTGGCTGCCACCCGCCATCCTGTTGTACGCGATCCTGGTGGCTATACTGGCCTGGTCTTTCCGCGCCGAATCAGCGCTCGCACGCCTGGCGCACTCGGCCGCGGCCGATGACGCCCAGGCCCAGGCGGAGTACATCAGCCTGAGCCGGCGCTGGAGCATCGCAGGTCTTATCGCGACCGTGACGATGATTGCCGTGTTCCTGCTCATGGTCACCCGCGGCAGCCTGTAGACAGGGAACATCCCCGCAGCCTGGCTAGCGTCCCTTGAACGATGGGGATCTTTTCTCCTTGATGGCCGCGAGGGCCTCGGCGTGGTCTTCGCTGTGAAAAGTAGAGATCTCCATCGCCAGGGCGAAATCGAAAGAGGTGTTGAGCGCTTCCTTGACCAGCTTGTTGACGGCCGCCTTGGTGTAGCGCAGTGGCAAGGGCGCCAGGTCGGCCAATCGAGTGGCGAACTCCATGGCGCGATGATCGAGTTCGTCGTCGGGCACCACGAAGTTGACCAGCCCTATCCTCTCGGCCTCCTGCGCCGACACCGGGTCGCCCGTCATCAGGTACTGCTTGGCGCGGGCCGGCCCGACGGCCAGTGGCCAAGCCACCGTACCCCCGTCGCCCGCGACCAGCCCTACCCTTACGTGAGGGTCTGCCACCGTCGCGCTCTCGGCCATGAATATGGTGTCACACAACAGCGCAATGGTAGCGCCCAGGCCTATTGCCGGCCCGTTGACGGCCGCCACTATGGGCAGCTCGACGTCGAGCAGGTCCCAGATAAGCGAACGCGCGTCGCGCCTCAGTTCCTCGAGCTTGCCGGGCTGCTGCAAGCTGGGAAACCATTCGAAATCCCCGCCCGCCGAAAAGGCCCTTCCCCCACCGGTGAGCAGCACCGCCCTGGCCTCGTTCTCGTGGCGCAAGTCAGAAAAAAGGCGCGCCAGTTCGGCGTGCAGCACTTCATCGACGGCGTTCAGATCGCTGTCCGGCCTGTCGATCGTGACCCGGAGCACACCGCCAACTGTTTCAACGCGTAACGACTGGTACTGGTAGGGCATCCCGTTTTCTCTCCCCTGCGCCTGCTTTCAACAGCCGCCGGGGGCCACTATACCTGTTGCCTGCCGGTCAACTGAAACCGGCCTCGGTGACGGAGAGACAACAGATGAGCAACGATCTGAACAAGATGGACGGACTGGCCCAGGCCGAACTCGTGGCCAGCGGGGAGGCCAGCGCAGCCGAACTCGTGGAGGCCGCGATCGAACGCATCGAATCGGTCAACGGCGAGCTCAACGCCGTCATCACTAAGCTCTACGACCAGGCCCGGCGCAGGGCCCAATCCGATGAGCTCAGCGACGGCCCGTTCAAGGGAGTCCCCTTCCTGCTCAAGGATCTCGACGCTGCCTCGGCCGGCGACCCGTTTCACTGTGGCATGAAGCTGCTCAAGGAACTCGACTACCGTCCTGACCACGACTCAACGCTGGTAAAAAAATTCAACGCGGCCGGCTTCGTCACCCTGGGCAAGACCAACACCCCCGAACTGGGTCTCACCGTCACCACCGAGCCCGAGTCCTACGGGCCCAGCCTCAATCCCTGGAACACTGCGCATTCCACGGGAGGCAGCAGCGGCGGCTCGGGAGCGGCCGTAGCATCGGGCATGGTGCCGGTGGCGCACGCGAGCGACGGTGGTGGCTCTATACGCATCCCCGCGAGTGAGTGCGGGCTGGTCGGCCTCAAGCCCACGCGTGGGCGCTGTTCGCTGGGGCCAGACTACGGCGAGTACTGGGCGGGCCTGGTCAATTCGCACGTCGTCACGCGCTCGGTACGCGACAGCGCCGCGGTTCTCGACTGCGTGGCCAGCTACGAGGCCGGTGACCCCTACACCGCCCCCGGCCCCTCTGGATCCTGGTTGCAGGCCGCCACCACCGAGCCCGGGCGTCTCAAGCTGGGGCTCATGACCAGCTTCCCCGCCCAGTCGATACCGCTCAACCCGGAATGCGAAACCGCGGTGCTCAACGCCGGGCGCCTGTTGTCATCGCTGGGCCACGAAGTAGAAGAGTCTCACCCCTCGGCCTTCGATGAACTCGAAGAACTGCGCTTTCATTTCATGCGCGTGATCGGCAGCTGGGTGGCCGCCAGCTTGAACGAGTGGGCCACGATTACCGGTCGCAGCGTGGGCGACGAGCAGGTAGAAGCCGGCACTGCCATGATGGCCTCCATCGGGCGCCCCATACTGGCCGCCGACTACATAGACACGCTCAAGTGGATGAGCCGCTACACCCGGCGAATGCTGGGCTGGTGGCAGGACGACGGCTTTGACCTGTTGGTCACACCCACGCTGGGCTCAACACCTCCGAGAATCGGCGACCTCAGCCCCAAAGACGGCGACGTCGAAAGCTCCACGCAGAAGATCCTGGAGCTGATCCCCTACACGCCCGTGGCCAACGTCACCGGACAGCCGGCGATCTCGCTGCCCTTGCACTGGTCCAACGACGGGCTACCGGTGGGTGTAATGATTACCGCGGCGCACGGACGCGAAGACCTGCTGTACTCGGTGGCCGGGCAACTGGAGAAGGCCAATCCCTGGGCCGACCGTCGCCCGCCTGTGTTCGCCTCCTAGCCAGCGAATCCCGTCGCAGCCCGCGCCCACCCGTCAGGGCCGGCGGAGCACCATCATGCGGATCTCGCTCATGTCTTCCATGGCGTAGCGTACGCCTTCCCTGCCCAGGCCGCTCTGCTTGACGCCGCCGTAAGGCATGTGGTCAACCCGCCAGGACGGCACGTCACCTATGACGACTCCCCCCACCTCGAGTTCGTCCCAGGCTTGCTGGGCACGATGGACATCGCGCGTGAACACTCCTGCCTGCAGGCCGAAGTCGCTGTCGTTGACCATGGCCAGGGCTTCGTCGAAATGATCAAACCTCGACAGCACCGCCACCGGCCCGAAGGCTTCACGGCAAACCAACTCGCAGTCTTTGGGCACGCCTTCGAGCAAGCTGGGCTCGTGCAACGCGCCTTCACGCCCTCCGCCACATAGCAAGTGGCCACCAGCGGCCACCGCCCCCTCTATCCACGACTCAAGCCTCGCCGCTTCGTCTTCGGATATCATGGGGCCCACGAAGGTCTCTTCCTGCGCCGGGTCACCCACCACGAGCTTACCGGTGGCCGCCACCAGCAACCCCAGCAGCTCGTCGTAGACCGAGGCCTGCACTATTATCCTCTGCACGCCGATGCAGCTCTGTCCCGACTGGTAGAAGGCACCGAACACGATGCGCTCAGCGGCGTCGGCGAGATCGGCGGTTTCGTCGACCACCACCGCGGCGTTGCCGCCGAGCTCGAGAACCGTTTTCTTGCGACCCGCGCGGGCCTTCAAATCCCAGCCGACTGCTGGAGAGCCAGTAAAACTGAGCAGGGCAAGCCGGTCGTCGGTTATCAACCGCTCGGCCGCGTCGCGCCTGCACGGCAATATCGAGAAGGCGCCTGCGGGCAGATCGGTCTCCGCCAGTATCTCGCCTATGGTCAACGCACCCAGGGGCGTAAGGCTGGCCGGTTTGAGAACAAACGGACAGCCAGCGGCGATGGCCGGCGCCACCTTGTGCGCCACGAGATTGAGCGGAAAGTTGAAAGGCGTGATGAAGGAGCACGGGCCCACCGGCACGCGCTTCCAGCTACCGCTGTAGCCGGTGGCACGCGGGCTGATGTCCAGCGGCATCACCTCTCCACCCATGCGCAGAGACTCGCCGGCCGCGTAACGAAAAGTGTCGATCAAGCGGCCGACCTCGCCCCTGGCGTCGCGTATGGGTTTGCCGGCCTCGGCGCAGAGGCCCAGGGCCAGCTCTTCGGCGCGTTGCTCAAAACGCGCCACGCAGTGCAGCAGTACCTGCTCGCGTCTCCACGCTGGCATGGCTGCCATTCCGGCGGCAGCCGCACAGGCGGACTCTATAGCGCTGTCGATAGTATGCTGGTCGGCCAGGGCCACTCGGGCCAGCGGCTCGCCGCTGAACTTGTCAAAAACCTCGAGGTCGGCGTTGGGGGCCTCGGGGCTACCCGCGAGATAAAAAGGCAGTGAGTTTACGACCACGACGCAGCAAAACTAGCGCGCGCCCCCGCTCGAGTACAGCCCGGCCTTTCAATTGCGGCTCAGGCGCACTCGCGCAGTGAGGCCCTGCGCTTGTCGACCACTGGCAGGATAAAACTGAAACGCGCGCCTTCGTTCGGCTCGCTCTCCACCCAGATGCTGCCGCCATGGCTGTCAACGACTTCGCGACAAATCGACAATCCCAGCCCGGTGCCCGAAGGCCGCGTGGTCATCACGTCGCCTCCCTGTTCAAAGCGCTGGAATATCCGGTCCTTGTCTTCCACTGACACGCCCACCCCGTTGTCCTCGACAACAAAGCGAACGTAGTTGAAGTTATGCCTGGCTACCGTCAAGCCCACGCGACCACCCGAGGGTGTAAACTTGATCGCGTTCTCGAGCAGGTTCATCAACACCTGGACGATTCGATCAGGATCCGCGTGCACCGGGTCAACGTCGGCGTCTACCTTCAGCGAGAAATCAATACCCTTGCGACGCCCCAGCGTCGTGGCAACGGAGCTCACCCGCTCGACGATATCCGCCGGCTGTACGCCCACGATACGGTACAACTCGTGGCCCGTCTCTATGGTGGATAGGTCGAGTACGTCGTTGATGAGCTTGTTCAGGCGTTCACCCTCGTCGACGATGATGCCCGAGAACTTCTCCACGCTCGCGTCATCGTTCTTTCCGTCCACGCCCTTGCGACGGGCCAGGCTACGCGCGGCGAATATCATCGCCGACAACGGGGTACGCATCTCGTGGGACACGTTGCTCACGAAATCAGACTTCATGCGGTCAAGCTCGCGCTCTCTCGACATGTCCCTTACAACGGCCACGAAACACCCGCCGCCCTCTTCCTCGGGCAGGCGACTGACAGCCAGCCCCACGGTAAGCTGCTCGCCATCGCCCCGCCGGGCGGTGACCTCGACGTGGGTTCCCTGCAGACTCTGTACAAGCTCGCCCAGGTCACCGTCGTCGGCCAGCTCCATCAGCTCGCTGATCGCCACTCCCTGCAGTTCCGAAGCGGACATGGCAAAGATCTGTTCCGCTGCCACGTTGACCGATTCAATCCTGCCATCGCGATCGAGCGCAATTATTCCGTCGGCAGCGTGGGTGACTATGGCCCGTATACGTTCCTCACCCTGGCGCAGGGCGCGCTCGGCGGTACGCCGCTGGAGTATTTCCTTTTTCAGATCGCGGTTAGCCGTGGCCAGGGCCGCGGTCCTCTCTTTGACTTCCAGCTCGATCCTGGCCGCGCGTCCAACGGCGAGAAACAGGTACGCCACCAGGAGCACGGTAAACTGTGTGCCGGTGACCAACAGGCCCTCGGCCTGGTGGGTGCGCTGGGTTGCCAGGTAGCCCTCGGTCGGTACAGCGGCCAACTGCCAGCTGCGCCCACCGTGCTCGAGCATCCGCGACCACCGGACACCGGCAAACATCTGCAGGGATCGGCCGAGCTCGGGCGAGCCCCGCTCGAGCAGCGAGCTACGGCCACCGCCCGGCAGCACTTCGCTTATGCTCACCGCCATTATTTCGTCCATGTTGAGAAGCGACGACTCGACAATGTCGGCTACCGAGAACAAACCCACCGCGTAAGCCGCGGGTCGGCCCTGGTCTGCTCCATCGGCCTGGTACACGGGTGCAAACATGAAGAACACCGGCTCCTGCCCACTGTCGGTGGCCAGGTCCATGATGGCCGAAGTCATTGTCTCGCCGCGCATGCCCGCCTCTGCCATCACCGCTGGTACACCGGGCAGCGAAGACAGGTCCACGCCCGACAGGTCGGGTACGCCCTGGGCACTCTCGGAAAGTCGCAGCGCAAATCGCAGGCTTACGGGTTCCGTGGATACCACCTGCTCGCCACGCGCCGAGAACAGATCGCCTCCCCGGGCGTCTCCACCCGGACCGGGGACCGCCCAGCCCAGGGCACCCAGGCCCTGCTGTCCCGAGGTAAACGGCCGAGCCATGGCCCGGAACTCTTCATCGTTCATTCCCTTGCCGGCACCGTACAGGCCAACAAAGCTCTTGAGGATAACCGACCCCACTTCGAGCCGTTCGTCTACGGCCATGGCGAAGTTGCTCGCCCGGTGGGAAAAGTCAGCCTGCACGCGGCGCAGCTCCCAGCCCCTTACCATCACGTAAAGCACGCAGGAAGCCAGCAGGCCGAATATCAGTACGGACAGCAGTACCGCGGTGTGTGAGCGGCCAAGGACAGGACCCACTGCTTCGCCATCCATCCTGCCGACTACAAATTTTTGAAATTGTTTCAGTCTCATTTGTTCCTCGCCCGGCAACAGTCCTGTCGCCTTACTGCCTCCGCGAGAATGCAATAGCCGTTCCAATCCCTGCCCTTTGCTCAACCCTTTGTTTCAGCGG
Source organism: bacterium UBP10_UBA1149 (assembly GCA_002311335.1). Taxonomy (GTDB): domain Bacteria; phylum Desulfobacterota; class Binatia; order UBA1149; family UBA1149; genus UBA1149. Next base: position 25,728 of record DBZX01000055.1, on the reverse strand, counting down.
CACAACGCGGCTCGAATCTCAGCAGCCGCGACCGCGGCGTCAAAAAAATACTGTTGCGTCACATTTTTGTCCGATGACGACGCCCAGCACGGCCGTCAGCAGGGCCTTCAAGCGCAGCCCGCGCGGAGGGCAAACGCGTGTACGTAAAACTCGCTGTAGCGGCAAAATTGTAACGGCAAGCTGTTGCCACCTGTCACCGGACATCATCAGTAAGGCCCGAAAACAGCTGCTTTATCGGCGAAGCCGACCGCTGGCCCACTGCTTGCTACTTCGCGGGCGACCGGGGGATATAGACCTGCTGCGCCGAACGACAGCCTGTTTTCTGTGCTTAGTGCTTTGTACGCCAGTAGTGGCGCGTGCGAGCGACGCTGAGCTGTTCTTTTTCAGCCCCGACTGGGCGCCCGGCAACCTGAGCACTCTGGCCGAGGCCGCTGACCGTGCGCTTTCTGAATCGGGACTGGGCCTGAGTTTCCAGGCCTTCGCCCGCTACGAAGACCTCGTGGGCCAGCTTTCCACCGCCCGGCCCGCGCTCGTGCTCGTGCCCGGCTGGGTAGCCGCCGAGCACGGGGAGAACCTGCAACTGCGCGCGCTGCTTCGCCCCACCCGTAATGGGCGCGACACCTACCACAAGGTTCTTATGACCACCAAGGGGGTGTCCTCGCTCGCAGGACTCGCCAACGCAACCGTAGCCGCGGCAGTGCACCCGGGTTCCATCGACTACCCCGCCAGCGCTTCGGGAATACGCTCGCTGGTGGGCGACGGGGCAAGGGTACTGCCCGTGCCCAAGGATATCGACGCGCTGCTTGCCCTGAGCTTCGGCCAGGTTGACGCGGCGCTGGTTACGCCAGCCCAGTTTGAAATTCTCGCGCGCGTCAATCCGCGCGGTACCGACAACCTGGTGGAGCTGGGTCGAACACCGGAAATTCCCTTGCCACGACTGTACGCTACGCGCTACATCGACGACGACGAGGCGAACCGGCTGGCTGCCGGTATCGCCAAGCTCAGCTCCAGTAGCAGGGGCAGGCAATTCATCAATCTTCTCGGCTTCGATGAAGTCGAGCTACTCGAAATCATAAACGGAGAGGATCGTGTCATGGCGGACAATACGAACCGAAAGGAGGTGGAGCGATGATTCGTTCCAACTGGAATAAGCGAGGCCAACGCCTCGCCCTGCTGGCTGCGACGACAGCCCTGCTCATGGCAGCATCGATGGCGTTTACCGTCGGTACGGCCGTGGCCGGGGTGATAATAGTGAAGAGCGATGATCTGCCACAATACACGCCTCCCGCAACGGCCTTCCGCCAGGCCAGCAAGCGCGAGTCGATAGAGGTCGTCCTGCGCAGCAGGTTAGACCAAGGCGACTCCGAATTTCTCAAGCAGGCCGCAAGCACCACGCGACCGTCGGCCGTATTTGCCCTTGGCTCGCGCGCAGCCATAGCGGCGCGCGAGGCGTTTCCCGAGACCCCGCTCGTGTTTGCCATGGCGCTCGGATGGAGCCGCAACATAAGCACCGATGGCGCCACCACGGGGGTAAGCGTCGAGCTGCCCACCGCCGACCTCTTTGTCAGGTTCAAGCTCATCATCCCGGGACTGCACCGTATAGGCCTCATCACGAGCGACTCCGACAGCCGCACCGTGGACGAAGCGCGCGCGGCCGCCTCCGAACTCGGCTTGGAGATACTGCACGAGACCGTGCGCCACCACGACGAGGTGGCAGGAGCCTACCGGCGTATACGCAGCAGGATAGACGCGCTCTGGATGGTCCCGGATCCGGTCGTAGTCACGCGAGAGAACTTTGACTACCTGTCCACGCGCTGCCGCAACGACGGGGTAGCTTTCCTCGCCTTTTCAGAGAACTTCGTGAAGGCGGGTGCCCTGCTCTCGGTAGCGCCAAGCTACTCGACCATGGGTTCGCAGGCAGCCTTGCTCGTGGAACAGCTCATAACAGACCCGGGCAACGTGCCGCCCGTACAATCGCCCCTCGGGGCCAAGCTCGTCGTCAACGCCGATACAGCGAAGGCACTCGGACTCGATCTGAACGCGACAACCATCCACATGGCCGATCGCGTCATCACACCCACAAGGGAGGGTTTCTGATCATGCTCAACAGTATATTCACACCGCTGGCGCTGTGGCGCCTGGCTTTCCTCGTTCTATCGTTCTGCGCGATTGTAAGCTCACCGGCAAGCGCTGCCCAGTCACCGCAAGCCAGCGTGGGTTTCGACGCAGTTTCGGAGCTGGATTTTTTCAAGGTCGAGTCCGACATCGTCACCTCGGTCTCACGGCACGCCGAGTCCTTGTGGGGAGCCGCGGCGGCGATCTACGTTGTCAGTTCCGAGGACATCGCCGATTCCGGCGCTACCAGCCTGGCCGATGCCCTGCGCCTCGTGCCCGGACTCAACGTGGCCAACGTTGATGCCAATTTTGCAGCCATCTCAGCGAGGGGGTTCAACGGGGTATTTGCCAACAAGCTTCTCGTGCTTCTCGATGGCCGCCCATTCTACACTCCTATTTTCGGGGGAACAGTGTGGCACGAGTGGAACACTTTCCTGCCCGATGTTGACCGCATAGAAGTAATACGTGGCCCAGGTGGCAGCCTGTACGGAGCCAACGCGGTCAACGGCGTCATCAACATAATTACCCGCGACTCCAACGACACGCGGGTCAACCTAGCCAGGGTGTCGTTCGGTACCAACTCTGCCGCGACGACGGAAGCACGGCACGGGGGACGATACGGAAATCTTTCCTACCGCGTGTTCGGCAGCTGGTCAACCGGCAACGGCAACGGTGGTAACAACGGCAGAGATCTCGCCGATGAACACCAGGATACACGGGCTGGATACCGGCTCGACTGGGATCTCGGACACGGACTGCAGCTAGTCGGCAGTGGCGAGTTCCATGACGGTTTTGTAGGCAACATTGCCCGAAACGACGACGGCTCGCCCGCCGGTCGTTACCCCCGCTACTCCAGCACCATGCTGTCGTCGGTGTTCAGGCTGGAAAAGGATTTCGCAGATGGTTCGGCTGCCTACTTCCAACTCGCCGGAGACACGGTTGACCGCAAGGTCCCCTTCATGGGCTGTTTCGAAACCGAAAAAGACACCCTTGAGATGGAGGTGCAACACAGTTTCAGACCGCATCCCGCTCACCGGGCAACCTGGGGAGCCAACGTCAGGGCCCATGACGTTCACACCGTCGACGGGCTGGTGGTTTTCTCCGTCAATGACCGCAGGCTCAACCTCGTGGGCGGATTCGTACAGGACGAGATAGACCTGGGGTCGCGTACACGCCTGACCCTGGGCACCAAGATCGAAAACAACGGTTTCACCGGAACCAACTTTCAACCGTCCGCCCGCATCGTTCACCGCCTGGACGACGACCGCACCTTGTGGGCCGCCGCCTCGCGGGCGATCAACACCCCTTCCTACAGCGAGATGTACTCAACGATTCCACTGTTTCCCGTTCCCTCTGGCATTCCCGGGGTCGACATCTTCCCGATCCTGAGCACCGACGGGAATGCGGGTGATACCCGTATGGTTTCACTGGAAACGGGCTACCGTCACCGCTTCGGCGATCGCCTGGCGCTCGACATTGCCGCTTTCTACAACGACTACCAAGGCCTGGCCGGTTGGACCGGTTCGAAGACTCTGCCCGTGGTTCCCGATCCCCTGGACCCGACGAAACTTATCGCCGTTACCCTACTGGACAACGATGAAAACGGTTTCGCTTACGGCGGCGAGGGAGTAGCCACGGTGCAGATCAATGAACGCTGGCGCAGCGAATTCAACGTCGGCTATCTTCACCTGCGCAGCACCGGAGATCTTCTCGGCTTACTTCCGCGCACCAACCTGTCGGTACCACGCATGCGATGGAATATGCGCCACGTCATCAACGTCAACCGGAAGTTGAGGATAGTCCCCACTTTCAGCTGGAGTGACTCGGTGGTCAACGCCTCGCTGGTCAGCCCCGGGAGCCCGGTCCGGTTGGACCCCTACCTGAGAGTAGACCTGGCCGTTCACTACAAACCCGGCGGCGACTGGCCCGATCTCAGCCTTGTCGCTACCAACCTCGCCGATCGCAGCCACCTGGAATTCGTCGAGGACGCGGTCAGGCCGGCCACGCCAATAACGCGGGCGTTCTACCTGCGTGCGAGCAGGGAGTTTTAAATTGAAAGACTTCGACCCAGCAAACCGGTCACCCCGTCCGTGGGCCCGACTCGGTCTTCATGGAAAAATGGTCCTGGCCGCGGCCTTTACTATCGTGGGCAGCGTGGCCGCGGTTTCGTCGGTCCTCACCTGGCAGCAGGCCCACATACTCAACGACCAGGTTGAACGTGCCACCCTGCAACTACGACAAGGCATGGTAGAGCGCGGCCAGCTGCTTGCCGCCAGCACCACGCGGAGCATGGAAAATGCCATCGCTGGTTTCAATTTCAATTTCGTAGCCGAAACCGTCCGTGGCCTGGCCACCGAAGACAACCAGTTGGCTTGGGCACTGGTGGCCCGCGAAGACGGCACCGTGGTGGTGCGCAGTGACCCCGACCTGGCCGACAACACGGCCCGGTCCAATATCGCCGACCCTGCCACCACGCAAGACCAGGCTTCTGATCTCGTAGTACTCTCCCACGCTATCAACGTAGGAGGAGAGCGTTGGGGTACCCTGCGACTGGCCTTCGACCCGGCCGACATAAACCAGCAAGCGCTCGCGACCAAGCACCGCGGTCGCGTGCTACTGGCCCGCACGATGACGTTGGGATTCATGTTTGCTTTAGCCATAGCCGGACTGGGATTGACTGCTTCGACGGCTCTCAGTCGCAGGCTGCTCAAGCCGGTGAGCAAGCTCGCGCGGGAAGCCTCGGCGATATCGAGGGGCGACCTCGAGCAGGAAATTCGCATGACCGACTCTCCAGACGAGATCGGTAAACTGGCGCTACAGTTCGAGAATATGCGCCTCGCTCTCAAGGGACACATAAGCGAGCTCGTCGTTGCCCGGCAGCAAGCAGACACCGCGTACCGCGAAGAAAAACGCCTGCGGGCCCAGGTAGAAGAACACTCCCGCCTCTTGGAAAGACGGGTACGCGAACGCACGGCGGAACTCGAGGCCTCCAACGAAAGACTTACCGAGTACGACAGGCTGAAGACAGAGTTTCTCAGCAACGTATCACACGAGCTGCGCAGCCCGGTCGCGGCCATCTTGTCGGCCGCGCGAATCATCAACCGCTACGGCGACACGAAGCCCGAAAGCGCAGAGCGCTTCAGCGGTGTCATCATGGAGGAGTCGAGCCGACTTTCCCGCCTGATCAACGACCTCCTGGACCTTGCCAAGATCGAATCGGGCCGCGTAGAGTGGCGCAGCCACCGCATCGCCGACCCGCTGGGTATCCTGTCGCACGTATACGCCACCTTCCGGCCACTGTACGAAGAGCGCAACATCTCGCTTACAATAGACGCCACCGGTCCCCTGCCCGCCATCGATGGCGACCGTGACCGCCTCATACAGGTGCTCACCAACCTGTGCAGCAACTCCATGAAGTTCACACCGGCTGGCGGCTCAGTAGTCATGGGAGCGACGGCAGAAACAGTAAACGGTGAGAGCACCTTGCTGCTGACCATCACCGACAGCGGGCCCGGCATACCCGAGAGCCAGCTGGACCAGGTATTCGAGCGGTTTCACCAGGTTCAAGCGACTACAGACGGCAACAAGCCCAGGGGCACGGGCCTGGGGCTGGCGATATGCCGCGAAGTGGTTGAGCACCACGGCGGCAACATAAGGGCAGAGCTGCCCGACAATGGCGGCACCCGCATGGTCGTGACCCTGCCGGCCGTCGACCAGTGCCCTGCAACCGCCGAACCGCCGGTGCTTCACTGAATCCCGGCTACCCGGCCGGCGATGATGCGACGGCGACCGGTCGCGCGGCTGCTACTCGCAGCTCGAGGGATCTCCCGGCGTGTAAACCCTTGAATGATCGTTGGCGCAGAACAGGGTCGACGTGATCTGCTGCAACACGCGCCCGGGTCCCGGCAGACCGGCTGCTGCGTTCACTCCCGCTGACGAAACAGGCGCAACGCAGAACACCGACGCCAATAGCGGGGCCCCGGCTACCGCCAGGCCATCGGCCTGTACGCTGTCCATGAAACACTCGCGGGTTTTGCTCAGCGTGCAGTTGCCCGCGCTCAACAAGCCGAAGCCGCAGTCGGCGTCCGAAGCACAGGTGATGTAGCCCTCCCCCGTTGCGCGCACGAAACCGTCGCAGTAGGTCTCGACCACGCCCGGGCACTCGGCCTCGTTGTTCTCGGTTGCCGTGCAGACCTTACCGAACGAAATGCAGGGGTTGGGACCATTCATCACCCCGCTTCCGGTCACCGAACAAGAGCCGGCGCCAAGGGAAGCGCACTCTTCGTTCGAGGAACAGGGCACCGAGGTGTCTCCGTTGCACACCAGGCAGTGACACTGACTCGCGGTGAAGGGGAACGGGCAGTTGACCCCTGCCTCGAGCACCTGCGTGCCGGCGGTCAGGGTGAACGCAATCGGCAATCCCTGTCCCGATACGTTCTTACCGGTCGCCGGCAAGCAATCGAGGCTGTACTCGCCGCCAGGCACGTCGGCAATGCTGCTATCGCAACTCTCGCCTGCCGGGCAGTCGGTGTTCTTCTCGCAGGCACCACCCGAAACGCTGCAACTACGCCTCACGAAAGGAAAGGTGTGGTTTATAGCCGTGGCGTCGCAGGATTGTCCCAGGTTGTTACCGAAGCTGCATACGCCATCGCGCACGCCATCGGCATACACGGTATCACCGTCACAGGTCGGGCAAGGGTTGAACTGGTCAAGCCCGAGGTAAACCTCTACGCGCAGGCTGGCATCGGTCTTCAACTCGCCGGTATCCACGTTGGCCGTGCCCACGAGATCCTGGGTAAAACGACTGAGCACGCAGACCGCGATTCCGCCCGAAGACAGGGGAAACGGCGGCGCGAGAAAGCACTGGCAGGTGTTAGGGTCACCATTCGTGTCAACGCCGCAGTCCGCGTCCGGCTGGAAGGGGCTGTCGCAGATCTGCCGCCGGTCATTCGCGCAACGGCAGCTGCCCGTCACCGGGTCGAGACCGGCAAGTTCGCACTCACCGCAGCCGCCGGTATCGGCGAGAAGCATGTCAATGGGGCCCTCGCACAGCACGCTGCCGCGGGCGGTGGTGTTGTCGTTGACGTCTGAGTCATGGGCAATACCGGTTGTGCCGGTATCGAGCATCGTCCCCGTCCGGCAGCGCCCGAGCCCGCCGTCACAAAGACCGGCCGGGCAGTCTTCGTCCACCGTACAATCGCGGCCCACGCCCGCCCACACCTGTAATTTGCCGGCGTCGGGGCACAGCGGGTGCTGACAGCCGGTGGCTACGATAGCGCAGCCCTGGCAGCAATCCGTGTCGAGGTCACATTCTTCCAGGCCACCCCCCGGGCCGGTGGTACAACCGGGCTCGGTACAGGCCACACCGTCGCCGCAGGTGGCCTGCTGGCATTCGCCGTTACAGTTATCCCTGGGATTGGTGTTGCCGTCGTCGCAGTCTTCGCCCGCAGAAACGTTGATGGTCGAGTCACCGCACTCGGCCACCGTGCAGTCATCGTCGCAGGCCGCAGATTCACCACCGTCGTCACACACCTCGCCCGTGTCGGTGACCTGGTCACCGCAGCCGGGCAGCTCGCAGGAAAGTCGGCAGGCGTCTGCCCGGGTATCGGAGTTGGCCGCACCGTCATCACACTGTTCGCCGCTGTCGACGACCAGGTCACCGCAACCCGCCAGCACGCAGTCTGTACGGCAGGCGTCGACCTGGACGTCAGAGTTGGCCGCGCCGTCATCGCACTGCTCACCCGCAGACGTATTGAGCGTATCGTCGCCGCACTCGGCCACCGTACAGTCGATATCGCAGGCAGCCGACTCTCCACCGTCGTCGCAGGCTTCTCCTGCCTGCAACACTCCGTTGCCGCAGACCTCGACAACACAGTTCTCGTCGCAGCCGTCGCCCACGGAAAGATTACCGTCGTCGCACTGCTCGCTGCCAGAGTTGTTGACCGAACCGTCGCCACAGAACTCGACCACGCAGCTGGCAGAGCAGCCGTCGCCGCTGCTGGAATTACCGTCGTCGCACTGCTCGCTACCAGAGTTGTTGACCAAGCCGTCGCCGCAGAACTCGAGCAGGCAAGCATCGCTGCAACCGTCGCCGTTGGCCACGTTACTGTCGTCACATTCTTCTTCGAACTCCGTCACGCCGTCGCCGCAGATCGCCTCAAAAGCACACAAGTCCGAGCAGCCGTCGCCATTGACGACGTTGCCGTCATCGCAGAGCTCGCCGGTATCGATCACCGCGTCGCCGCAAGCGGCCGGCTGACAGTTACTCCGACAAGCGTTGGGAAAGGTGTCTGAGTTGGCCGCACCGTTGTCGCAGGTCTCACCCCGGGTCGAGTTTATGGTGCCGTCACCGCACAGCGCCACCGTGCAATCGGAGTCACAGACGATCGATTCGCCACCGTCGTCGCAGTCTTCCACTCCTGCCCAGAAAAAACCGTCGCCGCATCGCGCCGACAGGCAGGTATCGAGGCAGTCGTCGTTGTTCGAGACATTGCCGTCGTCGCACTGCTCGACCCCGGACTGCACCACCGAGTCTCCGCAGCGCGCCAGCACGCAAGAGTTACGGCAGCTGTCGGTGTCGATCGAGTTGCTGTCATCGCACTCCTCGACACCGGCCTCTACCTCGCCGTCGCCACAGGAAGCCTCCACGCAGGTATCCAGGCAAGCGTCGGTATTGACCAGGTTGCCGTCATCGCAGTCCTCGCCGTACTCGTGGATGTCGTTGCCGCAGACGGGTGCGTTGGGATAAGAAGCTTCGAGCAGGTCCTCTACCGCGTCCCGATGAGTGTTGAACTGGCACGACTTGAGATCAAAAATATTGAACCGCCCGCCGGTAGGATCGTCGCAGGCAGCGGAGAAGCCCAGCGCATCGACGTCGGCCGACGCACACACTTCGGGCACACCGGCCAGCAACCTTATGTAGGCTGCTTCAATGTTGTTGTCGGTAGTCCTGTCACCTGTGCCGTTGCCGTAGGGAGGAATACCCGCCATGCACTCCACGCCAGCGGGGATGATCCCCCTGTCCAGACGTGACTGGCAACGGGTTCTCGCCTTCAGGGTACGCGCCGCCATGGCTGAGCCCTTGCGGCCCGCCTTCTGAACACACTGTAGATCGGCTCCTTCCAGGGCGGCACCGATCTGTGGAAACTGCACAGCCAGGGTCGACTCGACGACGGCGTCGAGCTTGGCGTCGATGCAATTGCCCAGGTCGATGTTGGTCCAGGGCTTGTCGCCATCAAAGGGGCAGGTGCCGGGAAAGTTAAGCGAAATAAGGTCTACGCCGAAGCACTGTCGCGATATGCGAGAGGCCAGCCGGGCCTTGGCCCTGCGCACTTGCAGGGCCGTGACGTCATCGCCTTCTCCACTTATGCAGTCGGTCACCGGCGAGAGCGAGCCGGCTGCTATGCGCGCTACGCAGGCCTGCCTGGCCCGCGAAGCCCCGCTGTAGTAGCGCGCGGTGGAACGGCCCAGCCCTTTCTGGCAGTGAAGCTCCGCCTTGCCCTGTGCCTGGGAGCTTGCCGGGACCAGTGTCATCCAGGCCGAAACAGCCAGTGCGGCCAGGGTCATCGTCAAAACTCTATTGCTGATTGTCATGCCTGTATATCCTTCCCCTGCGCGCATCCCGACCAGTCCCGGGCCTGCACCGCGGCGGGCTGCCCCAGGGTACTGCCTGCCGAGTATGCATTCCGCGCCGTCTCGGTGTCAATGAAAAACCTCGTTTAGGCATCCAGCCCCCCCCGTTCGGGGGTGCAAACATGGACTCGGCGTAACATATCGACTAAACCGGGCTGCTGTTTCATTGTTTTGCGCAGTTCTTAACCCCCACTGTTTCATGGAATGCAGGAGTCAGGAATGGGTCCACTGAAAGGATTTAGAATAATCGAGCTGGCCGGACTCGCGCCGGTACCTTACGCCGGGATGATACTGGCCGATTTCGGCGCTGAGCTGATCAGGGTCGACCGTCCTGGTGTGCCCGGCATGTTGCCCGACGCCACCGCGGACGCCTTGGCCAGGGGCAAGCAGTCGGTTGCCATCAACCTGAAGGATCCCCGGGGGATCGAGCTGTTGCTCAAGCTCGCTGAAAATGCCGACGCCCTCATAGAGCCGTTCAGGCCCGGCGTAATGGAAAAACTAGGCCTGGGCCCCGACGTCCTCGACGAGCGCAACCCGCGGCTGGTCTACGCCAGGCTCACCGGCTACGGCCAGCAGGGTCCCTACGCTTCGATGGCCGGCCACGACATAAACTACGTCGCCATGTCGGGGGTGCTGCACCTGCTCGGCCGTGAAAACGACAAGCCCGAGCCCCCCATCAATCTCCTGGGCGACTTTGCCGGTGGCGGTATGCTGTGCGCCATGGGTGTAGTGATGGCCCTGCTCGAGCGAGAACGTTCCGGCAAAGGCCAGGTCATAGACTCGGCCATGGTAGACGGAGCGGCCAGCCTCGCGTCATTCATATTCGGCTTCCAGGCCCAGGGCTACTGGAAAGCCGAACGCGGCACCAACCTGCTCGACGGCGCGGCACACTTCTACGGCACCTACGAAACCTCGGACAAGCGCTGGCTGTCGGTGGGTGCCATCGAACCCCAGTTTTATGCAGCGCTGATCGAAGGCATGGGCCTCGCCGCTGATGACCTCCCTGCCCAGATGGACCAGTCGACCTGGCCGGCGATGAAGGAAAAGTTTGCCTCGGTGTTCGGCGGTCGCAGCCGGGACGAATGGTGCGCGGTATTTGACGGTAGCGACGCCTGCGTGGCGCCGATACTAGCCATCGACGAAGTTGCCTCCCACCCCCACAGCGTCGAACGAGAGAGTTTCGTTGCCGGGGTCTCGGGACCGCCGGTGCCCGCGCCCTCTCCGCGCCTGCTGCGAACACCGGGACGGGCTGGCAGCGAGGCACCCGCCATTGGCCAGCACACGGCCGTCATACTGTCGGGCCTCGGCCTGTCGGAAGACGAGCAGGAAGCGCTCAAGGCCGACGGCGTAGTGTGCTGACGCCTGGCTGCCGGGTGCCGCTCTAGAGCCAGAGGTCGGTAAGGCGCAGGTCCCGGAACGAGTCGACCACGAGGTCGGCGTCGGCGACTTTCTCGCGGCCCAGCAACGGGTCGGGCAAGGCCACTACCCTCATCCCAGCCGCGCGTGCAGCCTGCACACCGGCCGGGGAGTCTTCGAACACCACGCAGTCGGCCGGCTCGGCGCCAAGCCGTGCGGCGGCCAACAGGAAGATATCGGGAGCGGGCTTGCCTTGCCCCACCTCCTTGTCATCGCCGGTAACTATAACGTCGAAGTCTTTGAACCACGGCCCGTGTTGCGAAATTTTCATCTCGTACAAGCGGCGCGTGCTGCTCGTTGCCACCGCCTGTCGCAGGCCCTCCCTGGCGAGCAACGCGCAGAAGTCGCGTGCGCCGTCGCATTCGGGTGAGGTCGGAAACAGGCTCTCGAGGGTGGCGGTGCGCAGGGAGAGGTATTCTTCGGGCGACACGGGTAGCTCGAGGGCCGCGACGAGATAGCGGGCCGACTCGATGGCCGGGCGCCCTATCATGTTGGCCTTGAGCGACCAGTCAAAGGTCTTCCCCCACTTCTGCACCACCTCGGTGCTCGCCCGGGTGTAGAAGGGTTCGGTGTCCAGCAGGACGCCGTCGAGATCAAAAATCGCGCAGCTGGGGCGGCCTCCCATCAGCGGCTCCACGTCGGCGACCCTGGCCCGAACGCGAGCCGGGGCGCGCTCACAGTAGCTCCAGCACCCTGTCCGAGGGTCGAGCTATAACAGCCCTCTTCCCAGACACTACCACCGGGCGTTGCATGACAGCGGGCTCGTCCAGCAGCAGGTCCACGACCTCGGGCAGGCCCGCGTCCGGGGCCAACGACAAGTCGCCGTCCTTGAACCTGCGGTCGGAAGTCCTGACCATCTGCACGGGGTCACCCCCGACCAGCTCTACCAGTCCGGACAGCGTCTCGCGATCGAGGGGCGCTTTGAGATACTCTACAACGTCGAACTCGACGCCTCGCTCCTGGAGTACATTCAGCACTCCACGCGATTTTCCTCAAGAAGGGTTGTGATAAACGGTAACCTTGGCCATTTTTTCCTCCGCCGTCGGAGCTTAGCAATCGCGGGCGGACAGACAAGCAACGACCGCCGATTGCCGTGAAGCGTTCTGCGCAGAACATCTCGCCTCAGGAAAAAATAATCGCCAGGCCGCTGAAGAGCAGGAATCCCGCCAACACCGTCACCACGTGACCGGCTGCTATCAACAGGCGCAGCGGCTCCCGCCCCGCCATCGACCGCGCCAGGCCAAGACCGAACAACGAGGCCTCGGTGGCAGCCAGCACGAGGGCAGCCGCGAACAAGGGGGTCGCCCACAGCACAATGCAGGAAACGAGGCAGAGCAGAAGTCCAAAAATCTGGTTCACGGCGCAGGGGGCTAGTTACTCTTGCATTTCACGGCACGGGCCGTGACCTTGCACACCACGGTGGGAGTTGTCAGGCACTCGCCACTCATCACGTCGGCACCAAACAGGAGGCTTGCCGTGAGCAGGGCCTGTCCGGCAGCGGCATTGAGATCAACACCGCCGGATTTGCCACCGACTTTGAGCTTGACCCGGGCTATCCCCCTCTTGGTGATTATCGAAACCGAGGCCTTGGTTATGCCGCCGTTGGCTCCGGTCTTATCCTTGAACTTGAACTTGACGTCCCTCCTGTTCTCAAAGGCAGAGGAGGGAATAGACGCGGTCCATATCTCCGAACCGTTGTTGTCTCCCAGCCAACTGGTCAGGCCGGTGTCGCTGGGGAGAACGGTAAAGTCGGCCAACGCGAGATCGGCCTTGATCAGCAGCTTGTCGGTGTCCACACCGGGCTTCAGGCTTACCTTGACCTGGCTGCGACCGGTGAGAGTCGGCGACAGCACCTCGCAGTTACCAGACGAGCACTGGCCCGAGGGACTGCAGAAATCAGAAGACGTGCCGCAGGAAACCCCGTCGGCTTCCGGGGAATTGTCACAACCGGTCAGCGCGCTGCAGGAATCCACCGTGCAGTCGTTGCCGTCGCCGCACAAGTTGGCGTCGGGCAGGTTGGCGCAGGTATCGGCGACACAGCTGTCCACGGTGCAGGCTATTCCGTCGTCGCAACTGATCACGTTGACACACACGTGGGCCTGCGCATCGCAGGAATCCACCGTACAACCAACACCGTCGTCACACAGTGATACGGCCGGATAGCCCGGCGTAGCGGCTATGCAGCCCTCGTCTATGCAGGTCGCGCTGCAACCATCACCGTCGACCAGGTTGCCGTCATCACACATCTCGCCAGGATCGGTTACGCCGTTGCCGCAATCCCCACATGGCGAAAGAGTCGGCACCAGTTCTGTAACGATGGCCGGCGAATGACTGCCGGCGAGCGACGGTGGTACGGCCGCGAGTCGGTACCTCGCCCTGTTTTCGCCGCTCGGATCAGCGCTGATCGAACTGCCCGCCAGCGTGCTCACCGATCCATGCCCGGTGAGGATGTTTTTCCCCAGGTTGCCCTGGTTATCGATGACGGCCGTCGAGAGCAGTTGGACCTGGCAGCCCTCGAGACTGATAGCCCCGAATATGCCTCCCAGAGAGGCACCCGAGGTCAGAATGCTGCCGCTCACCAGCAGGTCGCTTCCCGCCACCGCGCCCACGGATCCAGCCACGCCACCATTTGAAGCCGAAGCGTCCACGTCACCGTCAAGGACCAGCAGGCCCGAGGCTGTTATAAACAGGTCCCCGCCCGCCGCCGATCCGCCAGTTAAGTCGACCATCGAATCCGAGGCCAGGAGGATGTCGCCGCTGAACGAGGTGATGTCCACGATCCCGCCGGCGCCCTGGCTACCCTTGGCCACTGATTCAACCGTACCCTCTATGTTGATACTGCCGTTGGCGTCCAGCGAAAAATCACCACCGAAGCCGTCGGGAAGAGCACCGTTGGCTCTCAACTTTACGTAGGGCGAAACGTGCAGCGTTCCGCCGGCGTCGTAGACCTGTTCACCCCCGTCACCACCCACGCCGTTGGCCCCGTTTCCGTCAGTACTGAAGATCATACGGTTGGCCTGGCTGCCACCGCTTATGTCGATGTTGCCAGCGGCCGTCACTAAAATCTCTCCACCAAAGCCTTCGCCGCCAGTCGCGTTGGCCGACAACGGGGCGTTCAAGTCAATGTCGCCCATGGCGTCGATTTCTATAATGCCACCGTCGAAGTCTCCTCCGGCGACATCTATTTCAGCGCTAACTGTAATATCCTGTCCGCCAAACAACGAGACGACACCGCCGCCGCCGAGGCCGCCGCCGGTGGCCTGCAGACCAGCCGCCAATATCAGCGGACCAGCCAGGGCTGAAATCGTGATGTCCCCACCGTCAGAATCAGAGCTGGTACCGTCCATGTCTATCGTGTCGCCCACCGAGACGCCGGCCGCGGCCGTTATGCTGACCGATCCCGGGTTAGCCACCGTTCCCCTGACCTTGCCGTTCAAGATCGCGTTGCCGTCACCGAGGGTGCAGCTACCCGCCCCGAGCAGCGCGCAATCCAAATCGCTGAGGCAGGGAGTGCTCGCAGCAGCACTGCAGGCTTTCTTGACCAGGAACACGACTGACCCCCCGAAGCCTCCAGCGCCCCTGAGATCCACCCTGTTGTTGCCCGCGTCGAGTTCGAGCCGACCGCAGACTACCTGGCCCGACGACCCGCCGAAGTCCAGTGTACCGCCGCCCGTTACCTGCAATGTGCGCAGGCCAAAATCGAGTACCGCACCGGTGTCAACGACCACCACCGAGTTGACGACGCAGGGGTCATCGGCGGGAGCGCAGACCTGGTCGGCGGTTGTGACGGCAGCAGCCGAAAAGGGACAGGCCAAGGCTACAAGCAACGGGCCAGCACAAATAGCTGATCGAGAAAAGCCGAGGAACTGGTCTTTGTTCATGGCAGTGAGCTTCCAGTGGGAGCGCGCCCGACCGCGGCAACCGGGTACAGTATCTCTCATAGATACTACGGCGCGCGCAACTACATCAAGGGTATATTTTGCGACTACCCCCTGTGGGGGGGCATAACAAAAGAAAGCTCAGCGTTTTCGCGACGAGGCGCGGGAGGAAACGAGAAGTTCCAGGAACTCAGACGAGGGGGTCAGCACCACGGTGGTCTGTTCTCCCAGGGTTTTACGCCAGGATTCCAGCGTGCGGATAAAGCCGTAGAACTCGGCGTCACGGCCATATGCCTTGGCGTACACGTCGGTGGCCAAGGCGTCGGCCTTGCCGCGGATGATCTCCGATTCGCGGTTCGCGTCGGCCATGATAACCCGCTTCTCGCGCTCGGCCTGCGACCTGATCTTGGACGATGCCTCGTCTCCCTCGGCGCGAAACTTCTTGGCCAGCCTCTCACGCTCGGTGCGCATGCGACGAAAAACGTTCTGCTCGTTCTTTTCGGGCAGGTCGGTTCGCTTGATACGGACATCGACTACCTTGATGCCGTACTCGGCCGCCCTACGATCAGAATTCGACCTGACCTGGTCCATGAACTTCGTTCGATCGCCCGATACCACGTCGGTACTGGTCACCTGTCCGATTGCCTCGCGCAGGTTGGAGTAAATGATGTCGTCGAGACGCGACTGCGCCCCGGCCTCGTTGATAACGGTCTGGTAGAACTTGAGCGGGTCTATGATCTTCCAGCGCGAAAAGTTGTCTACCACCAGCTGTTGCTTGTCGCGGGTTATTAACTCGCGCGGCGCGGCGTCGTACTCCATCAGTCTCTTGTCGAAGTAGACCACCTGGTGGACAAAGGGTATACGAAAGTTCAGCCCGGGTTCCACTATCGTGCGCATGGGCTTACCGAACTTGAGCACTATCGCCTGCTGCCACTCGCCAACGCTGAAGCACGTGCCCGCGTAAACAAGAGCTATCGCGGCCACCACGGCCACCACGGCTGCCGTCAGGCGGTTCACCGGGGCACCTCGGCCGACCTGCTGCCCGCGCCACCGGAGCCGGTCACGCCGGCAAGCGGCAACAGCGGAAGAGCGCCGCGCGCGATTTTCTCGTCGATGATGATCATGTTGACATCGGCGAACACCTCTTCGAGGGTTTCAAGGTACAAGCGCTTGCGCGTAACAACTGGAGATCGACGATAAGCGTCGTAGAGCAGATCGAAGCGCTCGGCCTGGCCTTCGGCTTCTTTAACCACCGACTCCGAGTAGCCACGCGCCTGGTTGAGCAGCTGCGCGGCATCGCCCCTGGCGCGGGGAAGCACGTCGTTGGCAAAGCCCTCGGCCTCGTTGATCATGCGTTCCTTGTCCTGCTCGGCGTTGATCACGTCCTTGAACGCGTCCTGCACCGGGTCGGGTGGAACCACGTCCTGCAGCTTGACGGTGACCACATGCAGGCCCACCTGGTAGCGGTCGAGCATGGCCTGCAGAATCACCTGGGCCTCGGTCTGTACCTCCAGCCGCCCCTCTGTAAGGGCCTTGTTGATGGTGTTGCGCCCCACCACCTCACGCATGGCCGATTCGGCCGAGTCGCGAAGCGTTTCGGACGGGTCGCGGACATTGAAGAGGAAGGCCTTGGGATCCTTTATGCGGTACTGGATGATGAAATCGAGATCCACGATGTTACCGTCCGACGTGAGCATACGGGATTCTTCGGTCACCTGCCGATAACGCGCCGGGGGCCCCACGTCTATCGTCCTGAAGCCCACTTCTTCCTTGAGCACCACCGTCACCGGCGGCTTGAGAACCGTCTCTACGGGCCACGGAAAGTGCCAGTGGAGACCCGGCCCGGTGGTGGCGGTCACCTTGCCGAAACGAAGCACTACACCTGCCTCGCTTGGGTTGACCTGGTACACGCCGGTGGCGAGCCACAGGGCCAGCACCAAGCCAAGTCCGGCCAGTCCCAGCGCGCCGCCGAAGCGTCCCCGCAGCTTGGCCACCAGCAGGGCCAGCAGTTCCTCGGGTGTCGGGGGCCTCTTACCGCCGCCGTTTCCAAATGGTGATCCGTATCCGTTGGACATTGTACGTGGGCACTCTTGCAGCGTGCAGGAGTGGTGTCAATAGCAAGCCGAAAACGGGTAGCGCCGTGCTATAGGTCCAGCACTGGGGCAAGATGGTTGCGCTGCGATGCTTGCCCCGCCCGCTATTACCCTGCCCGTGATTGCAACGCTGACCGCTTCGGTGCTCATCGCCGCTGCCGCCCTGGCCTGGTACCGGCCGCGCAGCATCGTCGATCACCCCCTCCTGGTGCTGGCCGTACCCCTGCTGCTCTCGCTGCTGTCAATGGCAGCGCTGATTGATCCTGCCGGCCCCTCGCTGCGCATGCGCCTGGACCCGAGCGAAGAGCCCATGCTTGCACCCGACGACCCGGGGCTGGCGCCCTACCACCGGGCCACCGCTAATTTCGGGGACGACAACGTCTACGTGGTGGCCGTGGAGACGGCCGAGGTCTTCAACACCGAGTTCCTACTCGCCATGCAGACGGCCAGCAACCGGCTGCGACGGCTCAAGGGCGTGCGCAACGTGGACAGCCTGGTGACCACCACCCACTACGGTTACGACGCCGACATCGACACCGTGCTGGTGCGCAGGCTGATAGACCGGGTGCCCGAAGACCCCGGCGCCATGGCCGCGCTCAGGGAGCGCGCACTGTCGGACAGGGTTTATCCGCGCAGCATCGTCTCGGCCGACGGGCGCACCGCTGCGTTTAACATCTCCTTTGTCAGCATGAGTGACGGCGACTTCGTGCTATCAGGACTCGACGAGAGCATCCGGGCCATCGCCATCGAGGAATTCCCGGCACCCGCGAATGTGTACGTCACCGGTCGCCAGCACGTCAAGACACGGGCCCATCACATCATGGTCGGCGATCTGTCGTGGCTCATCCCACTGGCCATGACCGTGGGCGCGTTAGTAGGGTGGCTGGTGACCGGCAGTCTTCGCGCGGGTTTCATCCCGGTGGGCGCCAGCGTGCTGGCCACGCTGTGGGTCTTCGCCTCGTTGGCGGCGCTGGGCAGACCGCTCAACATGATCACCCTCGTCCTGGGCCCCGTGCTCATCTGCGTGGGCGCGGTCTACGGCATACACATACTGGCGCGCTACGAAGCACTGGTCGACGAGGGCATGAACGCCCGCGACGCAGCGCTGGGCTCGCTCAAGGACACCGTCGCTCCCACGCTCATGGCCGGGGCCACTACGGTGGCGGGTTTTGCATCGCTTGCCGGGTCCGACATCCCGGCCACGCAGGAGCTGGGCCTGCTGGCCGCCACCGGCGTGGCCTGGGCCACCGTGTCTTCGCTGTGTTCCATCCCCGCCCTTCTTTCCCTGCTGCCGCCGCGGGGCAGCCGTAGACAAACGAGCGTGGGACTGCGCGCGACCGCCCTCCTGCGGCGCCTGCTCAATTTGACCGCGGGCTTTTGTACGCGCCGTCCCCTGCCCATCCTGGCTGCCTGGGCGCTGGTAGCCGTGGTATCGGCCGGCCTGCTGCCGAGCATCGTGGTCGACACCGACTACCTGACCTTTTTTGACCCGTCCTCCAAAGTGAGAACAGACTTTGCGGCAGTCGGTCGACTGCTCACCGGCGCGTCGCCGGTTTACGTGGCGCTGCACGGTGGGCAGGAAGGAGCCTTTCGCGAACCCGGCACGCTGCGCGCACTTGAACGACTGCAGGCCGAGGTCGATCGCGTACCCGGCGTGAAGGCCACCACGACCATCGTAGATTTCATCGCCCCGCTTAACCGCGCGATGGAACAAGGCGAGCCCTCGGCAGAGCGCATACCCGACAGCAAGGCCGGCGTGGCCGAGCTCATGTTCATGCTGCCGCGCAACCGCGTACGGGGCCTCGTCAACAGCAACCACAGCAGCGCCAACCTGCTGGTGCGCAGCTCGGCTACGGGTTCGGCCGCTGTCCGGCAACTCGAAGACGACCTCAACGCGGCAATAACCCGGGCTGGGCTCCCCGCCGGTATTGAAGCCAACGTCACTGGCAACACCATCGTACTGAACCACGGCGCCGACAGCCTCGCGCGTACGCAGACCACCATCGTTGCCTTCGCGGCGCTGGCGATCTTTGTACTCATGTCCAGGTTCTTCCGCTCGGCGGGTGCCGGTTTGCTGGCGATGATACCCAACCTCGTGCCCGTGCTGGTTTTCTTCGGCCTGCTGGGAGCAGGCGTCGCCATGCTGTCGCTCGCCACCAGCCTGCTCGGCTGCATAGCACTGGGAATGGCGGTGGACGACACCGCTCACTTCCTGGTGGGCTACAAGCGCCGCCGCGAGCGCGGCATGCAGGCCGAGGCCGCCGTTTCGGACTGCATAGCCACCCTGGGAAAGCCCATCGTGGTGACCTCCATCATGCTGTCGTCCGGTTTCCTGGTGCTGTTGCTGTCGGGTTTCGCGGCATTCAGGCAACTGGGCGCACTGGCGGCGACGACCATGATGATCTGCCTGTTCGCCGACCTCACCCTGCTGCCCGCCCTGCTGCTTCGTTTTCGGCGCTGACCAGCGCTGACGCTCAACTACGCTTGACGCCGACAGCCCACGCAGCGGGCCGCGCGGCTCAGGGTCTCTGTTGAAGGTTCGACAACGCGAAGTCCGAGTCGGTGAGCCCCGGCTCGGGCTCGAGCAGGTCGACCACCAATCGCGAGCGGGTGTCTTCGAGCAGGTCGTGCATGGTCGAATCGGTAGCGATCCAGGTGCCACCGAATTCGCTGATGCTGTCGTGCCGGGCCTCCATTCGCTTGGCAAGGACATCGGCCTCGTCCCAGTACTCGGTCTTGACCGGAACGTAGTGCTCTTTCTCAATCCAGTTCTTCGTGCGCGTGTAACTCGAGTCGGCCTCGGGTCGCATGACGGCCTCGACCACGTAGCACGACATCCCCTTTACTTCTTCGTCGGCCCGCCTGGTGTAGTCGGCGTCCTCTATGTCACCAACGCTGACGAGGAAATCCTCGAAACTGAAATCGGTGCCGGCTATATGCTGTCCCTTCATGCTCACGCGGTGGGTACGCCCGCGCGTGGGCGAAAAAATAAACTGCTCGTCCTCGGCCTGGTCATGGTGAATAAACAGGTATCCGGTGTGGCGCAGCTCGTAGGGGCCCGTGAACTTGACGATGGTCCGTGAGAACACGTCCTCGGTGGCCTCGTCTTCTTCGTCTCGGTAGTCGAGCGCCTGCGTCCAGAAGTTGACCCGCTGCGGATTGCCGGCCTCGTCGCTGCTGATGGCGTGACTCTCCTGGTAGCTCGATTTGAGGCGCTTGCGATTCTTGAGAAGCCGGTCGTAGAGTACGCGGCCGGTGAGACTTTCGCCCACCCGGCTCTGCTCTTCAACCTCGGCCGGGCTCGGGTAATCCATCGGTCCATCGGCAGCTGCGACCACCGGCGGCAACAACAGGAACAAGAGAGACAACACTGCTGTAAGCAACACCATGTGTTATCCTCGCCCCCGCGCGCCCAGTTGCTCGTAGAACATATATCCAGCCCCCATCGAAAGCGCGCTCAGCAGGTGCCAGGTCGCGTGTCCTTGCAGAAAGTGATTGTCGGGGTCGCAGAACACTCGCGTAACGTCGAGCGCCGAAAAAACGCTTGCTGACGCCAGCAGCACGAGCATGACCGCGTACCAGCGGTAGTCGTCGGGCCGGTCCGGGCGGCGGCTGCAGGCAATCTCCTGGCCCAGCAACACGAAGATCAGCCCCAGAACGATGAGCTGGATGGGAATCCCGAGCAGGTAGAACAACACTACCAGCACAGAGCCACCCGCCACCACGAAGCCCAGGTCACGAGCGATGGCCCCGCCGCCGGCAGCGCCAAGGCGGGCACGGTTAATGGCCAGCAGCAGGCCCAGCCACAGGAACATGCCCACGAAATCAAAAAACTGCGTGAAGAAATTGTACGACGCGTGGTAGACGAGCGAAAACAGGCCGGTCAGCAGCATGGCGGGAGCAAACAGGCCCAAGCCGCGGCCGGTTTTGCCTTGTGAGCGCCGCCACAGCAGCAAGGCCACGAGCAGGTAGGCAATATTGGACCAGGTGTTGGCCGGCTCTACCACCCAGGAACACAGGGGGGCCTCGCACCAATCCACGTTTGGCGGGGCCAGCAAACTCAGCGCCGACCAGGGACAGCCCGGCTGTAGGGGGGGCGCGTACACCGCCCCTACCTAGCAGGCAGGCGCAGCCCTATAAAGCCCCTCCCCTTTTTAACAGGCTTAACGAAGAGCCGCTGCTAAGGGCCTGCCTGCCAGGCCGTCCGCTGATGCAGACCGCCGCTCGGACTCGCCGAAAGACACCCCGCGCTCGTTTGCGAGCGATGCCAGGCCGATCCTGGCCATCCTGCTCGGTTGCGCGTGACCGTTCTCCCAGCGATTTACCGTGCTCACTGTTATGCCCAGGTGATGGGCAAGTTCTTCCTGCGTCATACTCAGGGTCTTACGAAAGCTACGTATAAGCGTACCCATGTTTTTATTTTCCATTGTCGACCCCCGTCGTTCCCACCTCGCCGCCGCACCTGTCGCAGCCCAACGCAGTCCATGTAGTCAATGCAATGCTACATGCATTGGGGGTCTCCGCTCTCGCACCCGAACGGGTATTTCTTACGCCACGCAACACACGCAGGTCTTGCCGCCGCACTATACAAGGGGTTTCAGAGAGTCACGGCATCCACGCCGGACCGGGCGAAGGGGATTTGTGTTAACCCCAGGGTGTTTTCCCCTTCCCCATGCTGGGGGTGAGCCCCCGCCTGGGTGGTCGCCGGCGGTTCTGCCGGGGGCCGCGCGACCGCTTTCTAATCAAAACCTGACAATCGCCTCACAAGCACTTTACCAACAGCGCCCATGATGATAGCCGCTGTTCCAGTCGCCCACGTGAGGCGAGCCAATCTAGAACCTGTCGGCGCAGAAACAGGAGAGGAAAGAATGAGAGAGTACTACGCACCACTGGCCCTCGCCGCACTGATGATGATGCCTGCGCCTGGCCCCGCCGCTGCCAACCCCGAACTTGACCTCAGCGCTAAAGACGGGATCGAGCTATCGGCGAGCGACAGTGATTTCTCGCTCGAGCTGGGTGGCAGGGTCACTGCCGACACCGTGTCCTGGGACGCCGACAGCGCCGTAGAAACAGCCATCGGCGAACAGACCGGCGCGAGTGAATTCCGCCGCGCGAGGTTATACATGGCGGGCACCATCTACGGCTACGTGATCTTCAAAGCCCAATACGAATTCGCCGGTGACAACGCCGACTTCAAGGAGGTGTACCTGGGTATAAAGAACATCCCCCGCCTGGGCACGGTCAAAGTCGGTCACTTCAAGGAGCCCTTCAGCCTCGAGGAGCTCACCAGCTCGAAATACATCACCTTCATGGAGCGCTCGCTTCCGGGTGTCTTCGCGCCCTCGCGAAACACCGGGCTCGGATTTCACAGCACCGCGCTCGACGACCGCCTCACGCTGGCAGCCGGCCTGTTCCACGACAGCGACGGCATTGGCGACAGCGGCGACAAAAAGCTGAACTTCTCGGCCCGTGTTACCGGCACACCGATCAAGGAAGACGGCAGCCTGCTGCACCTGGGCCTTTCGTGGACCAGCCGCGACCCCGAAGACAACCTCCTCAGGCTCAGGCAACGCCCCGAGGTGCACCTGGCCGACCGCTTCGTAGATACCGGCAGCCTGGCGGCCGAGGGCATGGACGTGCTGGGCCTCGAGGCGGCCGCCGTTCTCGGGCCGCTTTCGCTGCAGGGCGAGTACATGGCGGCTTCGCTTGAGATACCCGGTGGCAGCGATGCCGACCTGTCGGGCTGGTACGCCTACGCGAGCTGGTTTGTGACCGGCGAGAGCCGCGCCTACAAGGCCGGCAAGGGTGTGTTCAGCCGCCTGCGTCCGGCAGACAATTTTACGGCTGGCGGCGGCAGTGGCGCCCTCGAACTGGCCGTGAGGCTGTCAAACCTGGATCTCAACGACGCAGGAGCCGGCGTCAGCGGCGGGGAACTCGACGACCTCACGCTGGGCGTGAACTGGTACCTGGATCCGACCACGAGGGTGATGCTTAACTGGGTAAACGCCGATATCAGGGGGCTGGGCGAAGCCAATGCCCTGCAGGCTCGTTTCCAGATTGATTTCTAGCCTGTAGCCACCCTGACGCTGTTTCCAGCAGTGGGCGACCGGGGTGTCAGTTGCGGGGGGCTGTTGGGCCGAACAGCCGGCCGGGCCACCGTCTCGCCCTTGACGCGAGCTTTGACTGACCCCGGCCATCGGCAGTAGACTGCTGGCCGTGAAGCTGTCGGCCGCTGTTCCGCCTGTATCCCTGGCCCTGGCCTGCGCCGCGGTGATGGGCCTGCTGGCTTGCGCCGGATGCAAGGTCGGCGCGCAACCGACAACACGCCCCGTGGATAAAACCCTCGCAGTCTTTGCCACCGACCTGCCCCGCTCTGGCCTCGCCTTGCTCGACGGGGGACAAGCGCTGAGCATAGACGGCGTAGCCTACTCGCGCGGTCTGCTCAGCGACGAGCAACAGTGGCGGGCGCTGGTCAACAGCGCACGCGGCTCTGACTGGCCGGCGCTGTCCAGCTGGAAACCCCAGCTGGACTGGAGCCGGCAGTCGCTGGCCTGGCTGGCCTTCGACGGGGCCACACGGCAGCTGGTCTTCGAAGAGCTTCGCGACGAAAACGGCACCTCAAGCCTGGTATTTTCGGCCCGCGGACTGCGCCGTCCCGACCGCCCGCAAGGTCCGGTTTCACTGCTGCTGCTGCGCGTCGACGGTGTCGGGGGCCCGAGCCCCCGCCTGCTGCTGAAAAAGCCCGACGGCAGCCTGACCCCCGCCACTGGCGGCGGAAAATGACCCCACCCCCCCGATCGGGTAGCACCCGGCAACTTTTCTGACAAGAAATCGCTTCCCAAGGCGCTTTTCCCTTGCCAGGACCACCGGGAGAGGAGTAACTTGTCTACCAGCGCCCGTGGACAACCGTCGGCCATAATCACCCCCTTCTGACCGGGGTGTGAGACGCTGCGGCGAGTTCGGCGGGCGCGAAGAAAGGGGGGACAGATGAAGGCCAAACCGCTCACACTCGCTCGCACAAGCGCAGTTGCACTCGCGACAGCCTCGGCTCTTTTTATACTCTCAAGCCCTGCTGCCGCCCAGGAAATCACTCACGGCCAGGCACTGGCCATGAGCAGCTACGACGGCAACCTTCGCGACCTGCCGGTGGTAGACGATTTCCTACCCGGCCGCTCGGTGATGGAAGGCCCCAAGCGGCGCATCTATCCCCGCGGCGAGGGCCCGCTCAACTGGACAACGCTGGATCAGCCCGATCCCCTGCTGGCAGTGCAGCAACGGGCCAGCGCGGGGCTCAAGTTCGGCTCTACGTCGAGAGCGTTCACCACGCCGACCCTCAACTTCGACGGCCAGGGCAACAGCTTCGTCTCCCCTCCCGACACCGTGGGCGACATAGGACCCACCTACTACATACAGATGATCAACGGCGGCAGCGGCACGCCCTTTATCGTGGTCAACAAGAGCACCGGCGCCACGGTGGCCGGGCCCACCAACCTGCACACCTTGTGGTCGGGCAGCGGGGCCTGCTCGTCTGGCCGCGGTGATCCCATAGTAAACTACGACCAGCTCGCGAATCGCTGGGTGCTGAGCGAGTTCGCGGGTAGCGGTTTCCACCTGTGCGTATACGTCTCCCAGACCTCCGACCCGGTGGCCGGCGGGTGGTACGGCTACGACTTCTCCGTGCCGCAGTTTCCCGACTACCCCAAGTATGGAGTTTGGAACGACGCTTACTACGTCGGCACCAACGAGAGCGCCCCGACGGTGTACGCGCTTGACCGCACCAAGATGCTGGCAGGAGACGCCTCGGCAGCCTACGTCCGCCTGACGGCCCCCGCCCTGTCTGGCTTCGGTTTCCAGATGATGCAGCCGGCCGACGCCGACGGTTCGCTGGCTCCGCCCGTGGGATCGCCGGGCATGCTCTTTCGCCAGCGCGACGACGAGGTGCACAACGCCGGTTCGAATAACTCGACGGAAGACTACCTCGAAATCTGGAACTTCGACGTAGACTTTTCGAGTCCGGGCAATTCGACCCTCACCAAGGCCCAGGACATAGCCATGGCCGAGTTCGAGTCGGAACTGTGCGGTCTGTCGTCGTTCGAATGCGCCCCGCAGCCGGGAACCGCTACCGGGCTCGACCCCTTGCGCGAGGTGGTGATGCACAGGGTGCAGTACCGCAACATGGGCAGCTACGAAGTCATGGTAGGCAACTTCGTCACCGACGTGGCCGGAGGCTCATCGGATCATCACGGCATACGCTGGTTCGAACTCAGGCGCACCACGGGCGCGAGCAACTGGACCCTGCACCAGGAGGGCACGTGGGCGCCGGATTCGCATCACCGCTGGATGGGCAGCATAGCCATGGACGGCAGCGGCAACATAGCCCTGGGCTACAGCATAAGCAGCAGCACGCTTTTTCCGGGCATGCGCTACGTGGGCCGCACCGCGGGCGACGCCGCGGGCACGATGACCACCGGCGAGATAACGATAGTGGCTGGCAGCAGCTCGCAGACCGGTAGCACGCGCTGGGGCGACTACAGTTCGATGAACGTAGACCCGGTAGACGAGTGCACTTTCTGGTACACCAACGAGTACATGCC
>DBZX01000100.1:10100-10244 GCA_002311335.1 bacterium UBP10_UBA1149 | reverse complement strand
GAGATCTTCGGCCTGCTCGGGCCTAACGGCGGCGGTAAGACGACGCTGTTCAAAATACTCTCGACGCTGTTTCGCATACAGACCGGCGACGTCAGCATCATGGGTAGATCCATACAGGAACACAGCCTGGCTGCGCGGTCCGCC
>DBZX01000100.1:9125-9830 GCA_002311335.1 bacterium UBP10_UBA1149 | reverse complement strand
GCTGCTGCTGCTGGACGAACCGTCGACGGGCCTGGACCCGGGCGCCCGTCTCGACCTGTGGCGCTACCTCAAGGACTTGAGAAACGAACAGGGAACCACCGTGATCCTGACGACTCACCTGATGGAAGAAGCTGAATCCTGCGACCGATTGGCGATCATCGACCACGGGCGCTTCGTGGCCATCGGCACACCCCAGGGCCTCCGCTCAAGGGTCGGCGAAAGAATACTCTCGCTACGCTGCGAGGACCCCGAGGGCTTCGCGGCCGTGGTCTCCCGCGAATACAAGGTACAGCCCGTAATTGTCGAAGGCCGGTTGCGGCTTGAAAATATTTCGCCCGAAACCCTGATCCCCCGCCTGTTGCTGGACCACGGTGACCAGATACTAGGTCTCAGCATGGAGCGGCCCACCCTGGCCGACGTGTTCGTGCACGAAACCGGCCATACCTTCTGGAAGTCTGAGCAGGGAGTAGACCCGTCGTGAACCGCTTGCTGCCCATATACACCCTCGCGCTGCGCGAAGTCGTTCGTTTTGTCAGGCAGAAGAACCGGGTCTTCGGTGCGCTCGCGCAGCCTGTGCTGTTCTGGATTATTTTCGGTGCGGGCCTGAGCGCTTCCTTCACCCCCGGGGACTCGTCTGTCCAGGGCTACAACGAGTACTTTTACCCGGGCACCGTGGTGCTGGTACTTCTGTTTACGTCGATCTTT
>DBZX01000100.1:0-9099 GCA_002311335.1 bacterium UBP10_UBA1149 | reverse complement strand
TCTCGATCATAGAGGACCGCAACGAGGGTTTTCTCCAAGGTGTGCTGGTAGCCCCGGTCAGCATAAGCAGCGTGGTAGCCGGCAAGGTGGCTGGTACTACGATCCTGGCTCTCATGCAGGGCGGGATAATGCTGGCGCTGGCACCCATGGCAGGCCTGCCGCTGGACCTTGGCCAGGTCGCCGCCGCCATGCTGGTGCTGACTTTCATAGCCATTGCGTTGACCGGTGTTGGCATATCGATTGCCTGGAACATGAGTTCTACTCAGGGCTTTCACGCGATCATGACGGCCTTCCTCATGCCCATGTGGTTTCTTTCGGGCGCCTTTTTTCCTGCCAACGGTCTTCCTTCGTGGCTCGCAGCGATGCTGGCCATCAACCCACTGACTTACGGGCTGGCTACTCTTCGTTACGCTCTTTACGAGCCCGGCAGCCCCGCGCTCGCCAACCTGCCCTCGCTTCCCATCTCTGCAGCGGCCCTGGGGCTTTTCGCCTTGGGAAGCGTGGCCCTGGCTACAGCCCTTGCCCACCGTCGCCCCGCGGGGCCTGATAGTTAAACCCATGTCCGCGAATGCTTCTATGGTAGTCCGCCGCACGCTGATCGCAGTGGTAGCACTCGGCCTGTTGGTATTCATTGCCCGCAACAAGGTCGCCGATGCCCCCGAGCTTCCGGTAATCAATACCGTGCCCGCTTTCGAATTCACCGACCAGGCCGGGGCCGACTATGCTAGTACCAAGCTCGAGGGGAAAGTCTGGCTCGCGAGCCTGCTCTACACTACCTGTCCTGGCCCCTGCCCACGCCTCGTCGGCCAACTGGGAAGGTTGATGAACAGCTGGAAAAAGCACGACCAGCTTCGTTTCGTTTCTTTCACTGTTGACCCGTCGCGCGACAGTCCTGGCGTTCTCTCCGATTATGCCGCGGCCCACGACATCGACACTGCCCGCTGGGCTCTGCTCACAGCTGACGAAAGCGGGCTCTACCCATTCATTCGCCAGGCCTTCTTCGTGGAGGCAGCCACCGAGATCACCGACCTCGATGACGACGAAGTTGACCTGCTGGGCCCGATCGCCCATAGCCTGCACGTATTTCTCGTGGACGGCGATTTACGCCTGCGGGGAATCTACGACACCACCGACGAAACAGCCATGCGGCGTTTAAAAGCCGACGTGCCGCTGTTGTTGCGCAATCACTGACCGCACGGTGGTCAGCCCGCGGCCAGCATCTTTCCTAGCGAGGCCAGGTGAAATTCGGCGCCACCGAGAGTGAGCTCAATCTGCTTGGACCACAGGTAGTAGCGGTGCAGCGGGTAGTCGTTGTCTACCCCGGTACCGCCGTGCAGGTGCTGGCAGGCGTAGACGGCGCTGTGTCCACCCTCTGAAGCCCAGTACTTGGCCACGGCCAGCGCCTCGTCGGCTGCTTCGCCACGGTCCAGGCAACTCACCGCGTACCAGGTCGCGAGCTTTATGGCCTCGAGGTCCACGAACGCGTCGGCTGCCCTCTGTGCCACGGCCTGGAAAGAGGCCACCGGCTTGCCGAACTGCTCGCGCGTAGAAGTGTAATCTGCCGTCATACGAACCGCCCTCGCTACCACCCCTGCCTCGGTAGCGCAGAGACCCGCCAGGGAGAAGCGGACCAGGTCGGCCACCGCCTTGCCGTCGGCAGGGCCGAGTGCGGAGCGATGATCAACCACGGCACCAGAGAGATCGAGGCTGCTACGGATTTCGCCACTGGTGGCTTCCTGCTCGCCCAGGATCACTCCGCTGCCCGCCGGGTCAAGCAGGAACAAGCCCTGTCCCTGGCCGTCAACGCGGGCCGGTACCAGGATCCGCGCCGCGTGCTGGCCAGCGCCTACCAGCTGCTTACTACCGTCGAGCCTCCAGTTTTCACCATCCTTGACGGCCGTAACCCCCGTATCGCGGGGATCATCGCTGCTGGTTTCTGATAGGGCTGCGCTCAGCACCAGTTCGCCCTTGGCGACAGCAGGCAGAAAATCAGCGAGTACATCCTCTTCTGCGTGCGCGAGCAGCGTCAGGACCCCCGATGCCAGGGTGTCGAGCAAGGGCACTGGCGCTACCGCCCAGCCCTGCCGTTCCAGGAGCACGCAGGTTTCAATTATTCCCAGGCCCTGGCCGCCGTATTTTTCGGGGATAGCCAAGCCCAGCAGCCCGGCTTCGGCCAGTGCCGACCACAGCCCCTGGTCAAACCAACACCGCTGCTGTTCGAGCAGCTTGAGCTTGTCGGGCTCGCAGAAATCGGTAAAAATTTCCCCGGCCAGCTTTTCGACGGCCTGTTGTTCTTCTGTAAACGAAAAATCCACTGCGTTCTTCTCAGCGCATGCTGCGCGGCATGCCCAGCCCTGCCATCGCGATAATGTCCCGCTGCACTTCGTTGGTGCCCCCCCCGAAGGTCAGGATGAGCATCGCTCGGTACATGCGCTCGAGCCGCCCCCGAATAATAAAGCCGGGGCTGCCCGCCGGCAGGCTGCCGGTCAGGCCGGTAACCTGCAGGAGATCCCTGTAAATCTGGATATACGATTCACTACCGTAAACCTTTACCGTCGATGCCTCGTCGAAACGGAAAGTGCCCTGCCCCATGTTCCAGGCCTGTCGCCAGTTGAAAAGTTTCAGTACATCAACGCGACACTTCACCCGTGCCAGGGTCGATTGGACCCAGGGAACATCGACCACCCGCCCGCCCGAAGGCCGCCGGGTAGACCTGGCCCACTCCAGGGTCTCAAGGTAGATCCGCTCCGGGGTTCCAGAGGTAAACAGCGACACCCTCTCGTGGTTAAGCTGGTTGACGATGAGGGTCCAACCCATACCCGGCTCACCCACGAGCGCGTCAGCAGGAACCCTGACGTTGTCATAGTAGGTCACGTTGGTCTTGATCTTCCCTATGGTCTCGATGGGGGTAATGCTGAAGCCCGGCGAGCGTACGTCCACGATGAAGATAGAAATGCCGGCGTGCTTTTCGGCGTCAGGGTCTGTTCGGGCAGCCAGCCACACGTACTCCGAGTAATCGGCGAGGCTGGTCCACATTTTTTGCCCGTTGATTACCCACTCGTCACCATCCCGCACTGCGCTTGTTTTAAGCGATGCGAGGTCGGTGCCGGCGTCGGCCTCCGAGTAGCCGATTGCGAAGTGTATCTTACCCGCTGTAATGCGAGGGAGGTAGTCTTTTTTCTGGCTATCGGTACCGTACTCCATGATGGTAGGACCGACAGAATTAATAGTAAGAAACGGCAGCGGAAACCCCGCTCTCTGGCATTCATCGGCGAACAGGAACTGGTCGAGCGGGGATCGCTCCTGGCCGCCGTACTCCCTGGGCCAACCGATGCCTATCCACCCATCGGTCCCCATTTGCTCGAGAGCCTTACGGTAGAGGGGGCCACCGCCCTCGCCGACCGAGATCTCCTCGATGAGCTCATCGTCAACCAGGCGTGCAAAGTACTCCCGGAGTTCTTCGCGCAAGGCTGACTGCTTTTCATCCAGTGCTATCTTCATATTTCAAGGACCAGCCAGAGGCAGCTGGGCGTATCGAATCGCGCGCCTGGCGCATTGTCGCTGCCTTCAACAGCCCAGGCAAGGGCCGGGTTAACTTTAAGCGAGTCGCTCAAGCAGCTGGGAGGGCGAAAAGGGCTCGTCGACATCCACGCGCAAGGCGGCACGCTCACGGCCGCCACCCAGTCGCGCGACGCGAAACTTCGTCTCACCGTACAACTCTTCGCAGACCTTGCTCACAACAGGCTCGAGTTCGTCGTAGGTCAGGTCGGTCGCAGGGGCGAGCAGGCGATCGTTGGAAATCAGCTCCCAGGACGAGCCGGGAAACACCCCCCCGTCAGACGCATCGGCGTCCCGGCCGTACTGCTCGCAGGCCGCCAGCGCCAGTCGCATGCTGCTCTTGACGCGTGAGCCGAGGTCGCCGTCCTCCAAACCCCTGCGGTTCGAGTAAACCAGCCCGGGGGCTCCACTACCGGCCTCGAAGGAATATACCCCCTCGTAGGCGATCAGCATCAGGCCGGGACCATCGGGTACGTGCGAATAGTCGGCGACGTCGATGAGTGTCCCCTCGACGCTTCGTTTCTGGATCCAGCCGTGCAGCAGCGGAATCAGCTCAGCCGGTGCAAACTCGGTGCCGGCACGAGCGTACAGCTTTATCGCGATCTTCTGAAGGGCCTGCATGTCAGGATAGCTCAGCTCGCCTGGCTTTCGGCCGCCTTCTTTTCGAGCATGCGACCGTGGCAGGCATGCGCCGCCTCGATAAACAGCCGGGCTTCTTCCACCACGCGACGCGCTTGCTCGCCCGAGGAATCACCACTGCCCTGCTCGTAACGGTGAAAGAGATACTGGGCGAACTTGCCGCCAGCAAAACGATCAAAGAAAAGCTCGGTATCGTAGAACCTGCTACGGAACTCGCTCACTATCGAGTCGGGATCCTCGGCCGGGTCCGGGTTCTCGAGACGCACGAGGCCCTTGGCGGCTTCGAGCATCGATTGCAGCGCCGTCTGGTCTGCACCATCAAAGTCCTTATCATCGAGCAACACCTGGGCATCAAAAACCTGGCGCTCGGCCTCGGCGAGATCAAAATCAGTCTTGGCGACCACCTCACCGGCGCACTCACCGACTCCAAGGTCCGACATCGTAAACTCGCGGGGATCGCCCCAGTCCGAGTAAAACTCCGGCCCGTCTTCGTAAGTGGGTACGGGCATGAGGTCTTCCAACAAGGCGCGGGCCTTCTTCTTGCCGATGCTTTCTATGAACTCGTTAAAGGTCCGCGCATCGCCGCGTTCGGTCACGTAGGCGTCTGACAAGCGCTCGACCACCGACGGAATGGCCCGCGAAGGAACGGCGCCAACGGCGAGCCCGTAAGAACCCCCGTTGGATTCCCACTGGCCGCCCAGTACGACCTGAAAGTGAGGCACCGTGGTACCGGCCACCTTGCGACTGACACCGTAGAAGCCGATATCGGCAATGTGGTGTTGCCCGCAGGAATTGAAGCAGCCACTGACCTTTATGTGCAAGCCCCGGATCGACTCGTCGAGCTTGTCATCGGCTTCGCGAAGTCGCCTTGAAAGTTCAGCCGTCAAGCCTCGAGAAGAAGCGATTCCCAGCTTGCAGGTATCCGTGCCCGGGCAAACGGTAATGTCGCTTATGGTCCCAGCCCCGGCCATCGCCAGGCCAGCCGCCACCAGCCCGAGGTACAGGGCCGGCAGATCACCATCTCGTACCCAGCGCAGCACAACGTTCTGCTCCACCGTTGTTCTCAAGCGGCCGTTCGCGTACTCGCTACCGAGATCGGCCAACTGGCGGGCCTGTCGCGAGGTCATATCACCCAGCGGCAACATGACAGTCGCCACGCTGTAGCCCTGCTGGCGTTGCACCTGCACGTTATCTCTCGCCCAGCGTCCGTACTCCGCGCCGACATCTGCCACCGCCCCGACTTCGCCCCGGGGCCCAGCTGGCTCGGATTCGAACTCCGCGGTCGCCCCATCTACCCAGTTGGACCAGCCTTCATCCTCGCGAAGAACAGCGCGCTCCTCTTCTACGAGCCGCTTGAACTCCTCAAGGCCAAGCTTGGCTATGAGAAACTTGATACGAGCCCTGGCGCGGTTACGTTTTTCGCCCAGCCGCGCAAAGACCCTCACTATGGCTTGCGCCAGCGGCAGGATCTCCTCGACCGGAACGAACTCTTCGAACAGCTTGGCGTCGTAGGGAATCGTGCCGAGGCCACCGCCGACCCACGCTTCAAAACCACGTCGGGTTCCGTTCTCGTCGCTCCGTTCCCTGGCGATGAAGCCAAGGTCATGCATGTTAACCAGGGCGCAGGCCTTGCCCGCGCATCCCGAGAAAGCCACCTTGAACTTACGACCGAAATCCTGGGCGTCAGGGTGACCGAGGAGAAAGTCGGCCATGGCCAACGAGTATGGAGTAACGTCGAAGATCTCGTCTCTGCACACGCCGGCAATGGGACAGGCAGTGACATTCCTCACCGTGTTACCGCAGGCTTCCCTGCTGGTAATGCCGACGGCGCCCAGCCTGCGCATCAGGTCCGGTGTGTCTTCTATGTGAATGAAATGAAGCTGAAAATCCTGCCGCGTAGTAACGTGCAGAATACCATCCGAGTATTCCTCGGCGAGGTCGGCGAGCACTTCGAGCTGTTCGGGAGTCACTCCACCGAAAGGAATCTTGATGCGTTGCATCCCGGGCGCATCCCAGGCGGTGTCGGGCCCCTTGGTCAGGGAAGAGGACGGAAACTCGATGGCGCGAACGGCCACACCGTCATGGCGTTGCCCGTTATCATAACGCTGGCCGTAGACGCCTCGACGCAGGCGGGTCTCAGCGAAGACCTTCTCGTCCAACTTGTCCTGCTGGCGCAGCTCAAGTTGCGTCTCGAAGGCGTCTATCTCGTCGGCAAGGCCCGCGTCGAGCCGATCCGCGAGTGCGTCCTTCCATTTCAACTTTTTCTCAGCGGCCACATCCACACCATCGCCCTAGGCATGGTAGCTGCCGCAGGGCGACTCAACAAGCCAAGCCCGGCCCCCGAGACTCAGTCGTCATCAAGAACTATGGCCTGGGCCCCATCTCCCGTGATAAGCCCCGAGGGCTCCTCGGCTGTCTGGACCGTGGCAAGCGCCCCTACGTGGTCCTCGAGATTAAAATTTGAGCAATCGAAAACCTCACCCGACTTCGCAAAGGCGACTACTGAATCCGCCGGCGCTGCGCTTCCGGCGCAGTGGTTGGTTATCTGGGTGGTCGCTGCCCCAGTGGTAAACACCTGGGTGGTAACCGCCTCGCTTGAGTAGTCGGCCGCCGAGCAGTCTACACCCTGACCGAGCACGGTAGTCACCCTGGCAGTGCAGCTGAACAAAGCGGCTCCCACGCCACTGTCGCTGCCGTTGACCCCGGTTGTGACCACCTCGCTGTTTCCGCTGCCAACACCAACACCTTCACACGCGTTGCTGCAACACACGTCGCCCGGATCACCAGGGCAGTTGCCGCTGCCGTCCTGCACACAAGCACCTGCCCCGGGAGCGAGGCTATCGAGTCCAACTATGATGTCGACGTTTACACCACCACCGCAGTGGAGCGTGCCAGTGCAGGAACTGTACTCGGTGCAAAGAGTCTCATCGATAGGCTGTACGTAGATCGTGGAAAAATACGGAGCGCCAGCGGCCAACGACAGAGCAACATCACCCACCCCGTCCATAAGCCCGCCCTCAAGCGTCAGCGATCCAGTCGGGGTAGAAAACTTGGCTCCACCCGCCAGCGAAGAGAACATGCCACCGGTCGGTCCCAGCGAAAGAACCCTCGTTCCCAGTGCTGCCCGCGCCGCGCAATTACAGCCGGAACACTCCTCGTTGATGGCGCAGTCACCATCTGTCTCGCAGGTCTCGCCGCCATCGATTACGCCATTGCCACACTGGGTGCACACGCAAGCCACGCATACCTCCCCGGCGCCAACGCAGTCGACGTCGGCCTCGCAGGCTTCGGCCTGGTTGACGGAGCCGTCGCCACAGAACTCGGCGGGGGGATTAACCAGGGCCGGCACGCAGAGAACCTCTTCTTTCTTGGTATCGTGGAAGTGCCCGATCAGCGAGTCATTGGTATAAACAAAAATCCGCTTGGTGTGCTTGGGTTCGCCCTTTTGGGGTTTGGCCTGCAGGCAGAGCAAATGGCCGTCACCTGATTTCACACCGTCCCCGTCTTTGACCACGGCCATGCACAGCGCCTTCACTTTTTTCATCTCGAAGTTGCGTGAGCTCTCGAACTGATCCGACAGCGCGGCCGCCGCAGTCGAAAACTTCGGAGTACCCTTGGTCTCCTTGGCCTTGTAACACTTGTAGTGGTCAACGCCGTGCAGTCCAAAAAGCGGGGCGGGCAGCGCGCCACCCGAAGGATTCAATGAGGCAGGGACGAGCAGTCGATCTTCCTTCTTGGTGTCCAGGGTCACAGTCCCGAATTCGGAAACGACCACCACGCCTGTCTGCTTATTGTGCTTGGCCGCGCCCTTGGTGGTTTTGATCTGGTAAGAGGTGAGGTGAGTGACCTCGTCTTCAGCAGTAACACCGTCAACGTTGGCCGGCAGACAGACCCCGCGTTCTTTGAGCACACCATAATCAGAGTTGTCGAACTGGTCGACGAGGGCTGTAGTGAGCCCGGTTTTTTTCACCGAGGGGCTGAACTTGGAGACTTTGCTCTTGTAGCAGAGATAGTTGTCCGGGAGGTCGTAAGGGCCGTTCTGGGCTTGCACCGGCAAAGCGGTGACCAAAGTCCAGACCAACAAGGCACAGGCTACACGAATTATTGACTGCATGGTTATTCTCCCCGGACCAACCTGGCCCCCTGGCCGAACTGCCCGCAGGCAGACTGCTCTGGCTACTATAGAAATTCAGCCACGCTCTCGTCAAGGGCAAACACTCTAACTGCGCTCACTACCCCCCCGGGCGGGGGGGCATTAAAGAATTAAAGTTGATGGGAGTGAAATTACGGGCGCAAAAAGGCCCGGGCGTCGAAGATGACACCCGGGCCTCAAATAAATTCCGGCAGCGTCCTACTCTCCCACACGCGCAGTGCAGTACCATCGGCGCAGGAGGGCTTAACTTCCGTGTTCGGGATGGAAACGGGTGAGACCCCTCCGCTATAGCCACCGGAAAGCTACCGCGCCGGGGTCCTCGGAGACCAGGTCCCTCGGGAGGTTAGTCCCTGGGGACAGGGTCATCATCAGACGACCGGCGCGGAGACAATCCGCGACACAGACAGCGCGACAAAGCGCATTTCATATCAAGCGAGCTTACAGCTCGTTACTACGGCTGATCAACAAAAAGAAGATCAAGCCTCACGACCGATTAGTACCGGTTAGCTCCACGCATTGCTGCGCTTCCACACCCGGCCTATCAACCTCGTCGTCTACGAGGGGTCTTAAGGGGCCCTAAAGCCCAGGGATACCTAATCTCAAGGGGGGCTTCCCGCTTATATGCTTTCAGCGGTTATCCCGTCCACACGTAGCTACCCGGCAATGCCACTGGCGTGACAACCGGAACACCAGAGGTGTGTCCATCCCGGTCCTCTCGTACTAGGGACAGCTCCTTTCAATTCTTCTAC
>DBZX01000022.1:11155-11487 GCA_002311335.1 bacterium UBP10_UBA1149 | reverse complement strand
TGTAACGAGGGCGAAACCTGTACGTCTGGCACCTGCGACGGCGGCAGCGCCAGGGACTGCTCGGGCTCGGGCGGCCAGTGCAACACGGGCAGCTGCAACGAAGCGACCGACGCCTGCGAGGGTGTGCCTGTAGCCAACGGCACTGGGTGTGACGACGGTGACCTTTGTACCACGACTGACACCTGCACCGCGGGTATATGCGGCGGGGCCGCGGTCGATTGCTCTGGTCTGGACGACCAGTGCAACACCGGTGCCTGCAACGCCGGCTCGGGTGCCTGCGAAGCTGTAGCTTCAAACGAGGGCGTGGCCTGCAACGACGGGGCTTTCTGTAA
>DBZX01000022.1:7626-11097 GCA_002311335.1 bacterium UBP10_UBA1149 | reverse complement strand
GCGGCGGGCAGCTGCGCGGGCGGCGGCGCCACTGACTGCGGCGACGGCGTGGGTTGTACGACTGACAGCTGCAACGAGGGCACTGGCAGCTGCGACAGCACACCGGTTGATGCTGCCTGCGTCAACGGGCAGTTCTGTGACGGTACCGAGACCTGCAGCGCGACACTCGACTGCCAGTCGGGCGCAGACCCGTGCCCGGGGCAGGGTTGCAACGAGGCAACCGACCAGTGCCTTGCCGGCCCGGTGGCCATGATGGAAGCCGGTACCGTCGCTGTCGGAGGTTCTCCGGTAACCGTAGTCCTGGTCAACAGTTACACCAGCCCGGTGGTGGCCTGCACTGTGCAGTACGATAACAACACTACGCCGGTTGTAACGAGGGTGTCGGCGGTCGGGTCGTCGAGTTTCCAGGTCCGCCTGCAGAATCCCTCGGACGGAGCTGTAGCCACGGACGACGTCAACTGCCTGGTGGTGGAGGAAGGCACGTGGACCATAGACGGGGTCAACATCGAGGCGCAGACTTACCTGTCCACCCTGACCGACCGCAGGGGAAACTGGAACGGGCAATCCCAGTCCTACGGGCAGGCCTACACCAACCCGGTGGTCATCGGGCAGGTGATGACCGAGAACGACGCCAACTGGTCGCACTTCTGGTCCAACGGCGGCTCAAGACAGACCCCGCCGTCGGCGGCGACACTGAACACGGGTAAGTCCGTTGGAGAAGACACGGTTACAAGCCGGGCCGACGAGACCGTTGGTTTCATCGTGATCGAGGCCGGGCACGGCACCATCGGCGGCGTGGAGTTCGAGGCAGCGCTCGGGGCAGACACGGTGCGCGGCACGGGCAACAATCCGCCTTACAGTTACTCCTACTCAACGCCGTTCTCGGCGGCCCCGACGGTGGCAGTAGCAAGCCAGTCGGCAATGGACGGCAACGACGGCTCATGGGTGCAGGCCCACGGGGCCACGTTGTCCAGCGCCGGCACACTGTTCCTCTCGGTGGACGAGGACCAGATAGGCGGCAGCGAGCGCAGGCACACCTCGGAGCAGGTGTCTTACGCGGTATTCGCCGGGCCGGTGGTCTACCCTTAGACCGCCGCCCCCGGCGTAACGCCCGGGGCGAGAAAGAGTGGCGGAGGGGGCGAGATTCGAACTCGCGGACCCTTGCGGGTCGCCGGTTTTCAAGACCGGTGCCTTAAACCAGACTCGGCCACCCCTCCCTGTTCACCTTGCGCGCTGCGAAAGTAGACCTGCTAGCTCTTTCCCTTCTTCAGGAGATGACCTGCTGCCCACCCATGTACGGCTGCAACACTTCGGGGACATCCACAGTGCCGTCGGCGCGCTGGTAGGTCTCCAGCACCGAGATAAGCACGCGCGGCAAGGCCAGGCCCGAACCGTTGAGCGTGTGCACGAGCGCCGGCTTGTCCTTGCCAGCCTTGAAGCGGATGTTGGCGCGGCGGGCCTGGAAGTCGCGGAAGTTCGAACAGGAACTCACCTCCAGCCATTCCTCGCAGCCGGGAGCCCACATCTCCACGTCGTACTTCATGGCGGCCACGAAACTCAGGTCGCCGGTGCACATCTGCATTACGCGCCAGGGTATGCCCAGGCGGCGTGATACCTCCTCTGCGTTGCCCAGCAGTTCGAGCAACTGGGCGTCCGAGCTGTCGGGGTGAACAAAACGCACCATCTCCACCTTGTCGAACTGGTGGCCGCGCTTGATACCGCGCACGTCGCGGCCTGCCGACATCTTTTCGCGACGAAAACACGGCGTGAAGGCCACGTGCTTTATCGGCAGCGAATCGGCCGCCAGCACTTCGTCGCGGTACATGTTGGTTACGGGCACCTCGGCGGTAGGCACCCACCAGAAGTCTTCCTCTATGTCACGGTAAAGATTGTCGCCGAACTTGGGCAGGTTGCCGGTACCCAGCAGGCACTCGCCGCGCACCATGGCCGGCGGGTAGACCTCGCTGTAACCGTGCTCACGGCTGTGCAGGTCGAGCATCCAGCTGATGAGCGCGCGCTGCAGGCGGGCGCCGTCGCCTCGTAACAGGTAGAAACGCGTGCCCGAGATTTTTACGCCACGGTCAAAGTCGATTATGCCCAGGCGCTCGCCCAGCTCCCAGTGCGGCAGCGGCGTGAAGTCGAACTCGCGACGCGCGCCTTCTTCGCGCAACACCAGGTTCTGCTCTTCGCCCTCACCCACCGGGACGTCCTCGTGGGGAAAGTTAGGAAGCTCGAGCATGGCGGCCTCAAAGCTGCCGGCGACCTCGGCGAGATCTTTTTCGGCAGCGCCCATGCGCTCGCCCAACTCTCGCACCTCGGCCTTGGCCGCTTCCTGCTCCGGGCCTGGCTGCATAGCGCCTATGGCCTTCGAGCGGATCTTGCGATCGGCGCGCATCTTCTCGACCGAGGCTATGAGTTTCCTGCGACGTACGTCCAGGTCGACAACGTCCATGACCTGCTCACGCGGGCAGCCCACCAGGACCAGGCGGTCGGCTGCGGCCGCGGGGTCTTCGCGTATGAGCTTTATGTCGAGCATAGTCTTGCTGGCCGGGCGGATCAGTCTTCGGAAGCACAATCGAAAGCGTCAACCACGTGCACGCACTCAAGGCTGCCGCTCTCAACGGCCACCACGTCAAAGCGCGCGGCCCGATCCAGACCATGGTGCCTCGCCAGCCATTCGACCGCAACGCGCGACACCTGCTTACGCTTTCGCTGGTCTACCGCCGCGAGAGCAGAGTCGAGGTCGGCCCTGAGTTTTACCTCCACGAACACCAGCTCCTCGCCGTCCAGGGCCACGAGGTCGATCTCGCCCGAAGTGAGCCTGACGTTTCGGTCGAGTACGCGCATGCCGGTACGCTCAAGACACTCGGCCGCCGCCTGCTCACCGGCCCGGGCCAAGCGTAAGCGCCTTTGGCCGAGGCTCTCGGCCTTCTGCCTTCTGTCCTGCCCGGCCATCACAACACCATCCCGGAAAACATACCCTCCCCGGCAACCCGCTCTCAAGGGCTGGGATGTAATTTTCAAGGCGCCGTGTTAGACAGCGAGAATATGAAGATTTCGCAGGCCGAGGTTCGCCGCGTGGCCACGCTGGCCCGGGTGGAACTGGATGACGACGAGCTCGAAAGCGTGGGACGCGACCTCAACCGCATACTCGACTACGTGGCTAAGCTCGACGAGCTCGACACCAGCACGGTAGAGCCCACCACCCAGGTGGTCGACTTTGCCGCGCCCATGCGAACCGACGAGGTCACCAGCAAGCCAGCCCCCGAGGACGCCGTGGCCAACGCTCCGCGCAGCGACAAGAACTTCTTCGTCGTGCCCAGCATAATCGAGTAGAAAAGGTCACACGCCGTGTCCGAACTCACCGACCAACTCACCGACCTCGGGGTCGCCCAGGCATCGCAGAGGCTGGCAGCCCGCGATGTAAGTTCTGAGGAACTCACCCGTGCCTTCCTCGAGCGCACGCTCGCG
>DBZX01000022.1:6586-7407 GCA_002311335.1 bacterium UBP10_UBA1149 | reverse complement strand
TGGACGAGTTCGCCATGGGCTCATCGACCGAGAACTCGGCGCTGGGCACCACCCGCAACCCGTGGAACCATGCCTGCGTGCCCGGCGGCTCGTCGGGTGGCTCGGCGGCGGCGGTGGCCGCGCGCATGGTACCGGGCAGCTTCGGCACCGACACCGGCGGCTCGATCAGGCAGCCGGCAGCGCTGTGCGGAGTGGTCGGCATGAAGCCCACCTACGGACGCGTGAGCCGCTACGGGGTGATAGCCTTCGCCTCGTCGCTCGACCAGGTGGGCCCGCTGGCCAACAGCGTTGAAGACACCGCCCTGCTGTTCGAGGCAGTAGCCGGACACGACCCCCGCGACTCGACCTCCATACCGCTGCCGGCGCCCGACTGCCGCGGCTCCTTGCACGACGGCGCGAAAGGGCTGCGCGTGGGCGTGCCGTGCGAATACTTCGGCGAGGGCCTGGACCCCGAGGTCGAGGAATCGGTGCGCGCACTGCTGTCCGCGTTGGAACGCGAGGGCGCGAGCCTGGTTGAAGTGGAGCTGCCACACACCGAGTACGCGGTGGCCACCTACTATATCGTGGCCACGGCCGAGGCCTCTTCGAACCTGGGGCGCTACGACGGCGTGCGCTACGGCTTGCGAGAAGGCGAGGACGGCGGATTAACGAACATGTACGGGGCGAGTCGCAACGCCGGTTTCGGTGCCGAGGTAAAGCGCCGCATCGTGCTGGGCAGCTATGCGCTGTCGGCCGGCTACTACGATGCTTACTACCTCAAGGCCATGAAGGTGCGCACGCTCATTCGCCGCGACTTCGACCTGGCTTTCCAGAACTGCGAC
>DBZX01000022.1:395-6494 GCA_002311335.1 bacterium UBP10_UBA1149 | reverse complement strand
ACCGACGACCCCCTTAAGATGTACTTGAGCGACGTGCTCACCATTCCCTGCAACCTCGCTGGACTGCCCGGCCTGTCGCTGCCCTGCGGGCTCGACTCCAAGGGCCTGCCCATAGGCGCGCAATTGCTGGCGCCGCCACTGGCCGAGCCCTTGTTGTTCAGGGCGGCACGGGCCTGCGAAAAACTCATCGGTTTTGACCAGCGACCTCCCGAACAAGGCCTGGCCGGGAGCGCCGGCAAATGAGCCACTACGAGCAGGGCGACTGGGAAGCCGTCATCGGCATGGAAACGCACGTGCAGATGCTCACCCGCAGCAAGCTGTTCTGCGGCTGCTCGGCCAGCTTCGGTGCCCAGCCCAACGAGCACACCTGCCCGGTGTGCCAGGGCATGCCCGGCGTGCTGCCGGTGGTAAACGCGCAGGCGGTTGAGTACGCGGTGATGGCGGCGCTGGCACTGGGTGGCGAGGTGCAGCCCACCAGCCGCTGGGCGCGCAAGAACTACTTCTACCCCGACCTCCCCAAGGCCTACCAGGTATCGCAGTACGAACTGCCCTACTGCCTGGGCGGGCAGGTCACGCTGGTGGTCGACGGTGAAGAACGCAACATCACGCTCACGCGCATACACATGGAAGAAGACGCCGGCAAGAACATCCACGACGCGCACTCGGGTTTTTCTTATGTCGACCTTAACCGCGCCGGCGTGCCACTGATGGAGATCGTCAGTGAGCCCGAGATCCGCTCGGCGGCCGAGTCGGCAGCCTACATGCGCAAGCTGAGGACGGTGGTGCGCTGGCTGGGCATCTGCGACGGCAACATGAACGAGGGCAGCATGCGCTGCGACGCCAACGTGTCACTGCGCAAGCGCGGCACGAGCGAGCTCGGCACGCGCGCCGAGGTGAAAAACATGAACAGCTTCCGCGCCGTCGAACGCGCGGTCAACTACGAGATCGAGCGCCAGGCCGAGCTGCTCAACGCCGGTGAAAAGATCACCCAGGAAACACGCCTCTGGGACGCCGACCACGGCGTCACCCGCTCCATGCGCAGCAAGGAAGAAGCCCACGACTACCGCTATTTCCCCGACCCCGACCTGCTACCGCTGGTCATTGCCGACGAACTCGTCGAAAGAGTGCGGGCCGCATTGCCGGAGTTGCCCGACGCCAGGCGCGCGCGCTTCGTGGAGAGCTACGACCTTTCGGCCTACGACGCCGAGGTGTTGACGGCCGGCCGCGAACTGGCCGACTACTACGAGGCGGCCGTGGCCGCGCACGACAACCCCAAGCTGGTGGCCAACTGGGTGATGGGCGACGTGCTCCGCGCTACCCGGGTGGCAGCGGGCGAAGGCGAGGTTGATTACTCGCGCATACCACTGGCCCCCGAACGCCTGGGCGCGCTGCTGGCGCTGATAGACGACGGCAGCATAAGCGGCAAGATCGCGAAAACCGTTTTCGAGCGCATGCTCACGGGCAGCGACGACCCCGCCGATATCGTCAAGAGAGAGGGCCTGGCGCAGGTCAGCGACTCGGGCCAACTCGAAGCCTGGATAGCCGAGGTCGTGGACGGCAATCCCGACAAGGTCGAGGACTACCGCGGCGGCCGCGACAAGCTGCTGGGCTGGTTCGTGGGGCAGGTAATGCAACTGAGCCGCGGGCAGGCGAATCCCGGCGAGGTCAACCGCCTGCTGCGCGAACGACTGGCGGGCTGAGGGCCGGATGGGAGCAAGCCGTGAGCCCAACGGCTGTCGTCCGACACCCCTCAACGACGCGCTTTGCACAGCCCACAGGCTGCTGCGGGCCCCGATGCAGGCAGCCCCTGAAACGGGGAAGCCTATGGCCCGGCAAAACACCGGCTAAACAAACACTGGTGTTTGCCGGAAACAACTAAATCACTCGATGCCGAAGGCCAGCAGCTCGACGGACAGACCGTCGCCTGCCTTGATCTTGCAGCTCCCTCGGGTGCCACAGTCGAACGCGCAGAACGCACTGGCGGTGCGCGCCCAATAATCACGATGTCGTTCAGTCGTAGGTAATAACCGAACGGATGACGTCGCCCTCGAGCATGGCGGTAAAAGCGTCGTTGACGTCTTCGAGCTTGATCCGCTGCGACACCATACCCTCGAGATCGAGCTTACCTTCCTTGGCGAAGTTGATGAACTTGACGAAGTCGGTGCGCACGTTGGCCGAGCCGTAGATCGTGCCCACGATGCGCTTGTTCTCAAGCGGCAGCAGGGCCGAGGGTATGCTGCACTCGTCGAGGTAGCTGGGGATGCCCACCCAGATGACCGAACCGCCCGGGCGGGTTATGTCGTAGGCCTGCCGCTGCAACTCGGGTACACCGACCACCTCGAAGGCGTAGTCCGCGCCGCGGCCGTCGGTCAGGCCCTTGACGAACTCGCCCAGGTCCTCGTCGTTGGGGTTCACCGAGTGGGTTGCACCAAAATTTATCGAAGCGCTACGCTTGGATTCGTTCAAGTCGACGGCGATGATCTGCCCGGCACCCGCGACACGACAGCCCTGGATAACGGCCTGTCCCACGCCTCCGCAGCCTATCACCACGCAGGTGCTGCCGGCCTTGACCTCGGCGGCGAACAAGGCGGCACCAACGCCCGTGGTGACGCCGCAGCCAACCAACGCAGCCTGCTCAAGCGAAAAATCTCCGGGTATTTTTACCAGCGCCGCCTCGTGGACGACGGTCTCCTCGGCAAAGGTGGCCAGGCCGCCGGGTCCACAGAGCAGGGGGCTGCCATCCTGGCGACTGAAGGGAAAACGGCCCATGCCGATCTCCAGTGCTTTTTCGCAGACGAAGGCCTGGTCGTTTTTGCAGTAGAAACACTCCCCGCAGGTGGGCACGAAACTGCCGATCACGTGGTCGCCGGTCTCCAGGCCGTAGTCGTTCTTACCGGCCGACACGACCACTCCCGCGCCCTCGTGGCCGAGGATGGCCGGCGGCGGCAGGGGCAGTTTGCCCTGCCAGATCGAAACGTCTGAGTGGCAGACCCCGGTGGCCCCCCACTTGACGTGTACTTCGTTATCCCCGGGATCGGCGAGGTTTACGTCCTCGATCACCATGGGCTCGTTATTTGCCAGCATTATCGCAGCTTTCATAGTGCCGGAATCTACCCGCTCCCCCCAGCCAACAAAAGGGGGCAGGTAATTTTTTGCTTAAAGCTGCCCGGCCCCGTTCAGGAGTAAGCAGTGTTGAAGCGGACGTAGGCCTCGGTGAGGTCCGACGTGACTATGCGTGCGCGGCCGGGGCCGCGGCCCAGGCGTATGGCGAGGGTGAAGGTATCGTTTTTCATCACGCGGGCAGCGCGGCGGCGGGCCTCTTCAGACAACAGCTCGCCGGCCTTCACCAGCGCCACGTCGTCCACCGAGATCGCCACGCGCTTGAAGTCGACGTCGACGCCCGAGTTTCCGAGAGCGCAGACTATCCGTCCCCAGTTGGGATCGCCGCCCGCGAACGCGGCTTTCACAAGCGTGGACGTGGCAACTGCGCGGGCCGCGCGCTCAGCGTCGGCGTCACCCGGGGCGCCCTCCACCAGCACGTTCACCACCCGCGTGGCCCCCTCCCCCCCCCGCACTATCATGCGTGACAGTTCATCGGTGAGTTCGCCGACGGCCGTGGCCAACAGCTCGTAGCCCGCCGACTTCTTC
This sequence comes from bacterium UBP10_UBA1149, assembly GCA_002311335.1. Lineage (GTDB taxonomy): Bacteria > Desulfobacterota > Binatia > UBA1149 > UBA1149 > UBA1149. The sequence continues at coordinate 2,846 of DBZX01000022.1, read as the reverse complement.
GAACGTATGGCTTCGCCACCGGCAAGTCCCGATGCCATCAACACCACGGTGTCGTTGGTGCTGGTATCGCCGTCAACGGTGATGCTGTTAAAGCTGCTCGCAACGGCCTCGGCCAACACCGCCCGCGCGGCTCCCGATGACAAGGGCGCGTCGGTCACCAGCACACACAGAAGGGTGGCCATGCCCGGGTGGATCATGCCTGCACCCTTGGCCAGGCCGGCCACCGTGGCGGTCTCCCCGCCCGGCAGTTGCACGCTGCGAGAGGCCCACTTCGGAAACGCGTCGGACGTCATCATGGCGCGCCCGCAAGCGCTGGCGCGACGCGGACCGAGCGCGTCGGTGGCAAGCGAGATCGCCCGCGCCATGCGCCGTCGGTCGAGCTGCACGCCTATGACGCCGGTTGAGCAGGGCAGTACGAGGCCAGGCTTTATGCCCAGCCGCGTGGCCAGTTCACGACAACTCCACTCGGCCAACTTGAGACCACTGCTGCCCGTGGCCGCGTTGGCATTACCCGAATTGATGAGCACTGCCTGCGCCAGCCCGTCGGCCACGTGCTCGCGCGCCACCACGACGGGCGCGGCGGCAGCGGTATTGCGGGTAAACACGGCCGCGGTCGGTACCGGCGAGTCGGCCACGACCAGCGCCGTGTCACGCCTGCCACCGGTCTTGAGGCCGCCGTGAACGCCGGCAAAACGAAAGCCCGCCACGGGCCCCGGGGCGGGCCCGGGATCGATCTTCACGCGCGCGGGCCCTGCCACCGCCACCCGGTCGCCCACTGGGCCACCATCGGCGAGGCGCTCATGACTTGCCGTGACACTTCTTGTACTTCTTGCCGCTGCCGCAGGGGCAGGGATCGTTACGGCCCACCTTGTCGCCCTTGCGCCGCACTTGCTTCTGCTCGGGAGCGCCGCCCTCGCCGGCCCCCCTGCCCATCAACGCCGCCGCGCTTTCATCGCGGCGGCGTTCCTCCATGCGGTCGACTTCCTGCTCGTCGGCAATGCGCACCGAGAACATTTTTTCGACGACGTCGTTCTCGTAGGAGAGCATCATGTTTTCGAACATGTCGAAGCCCTCCTTCTGGTATTCCTGCAGGGGGTTCTTCTGCGCGTAGCCACGCAGGCCAATACCCTCCTTGAGGTGATCCATTGCCATCAGGTGGTCCTTCCAGTGATTGTCCAGGCACTGCAGCGTGAGCACGTGCTCGAGGTGACGCACGACCTCGGAGCCCATCTCTTCTTCGCGCTTCTCGTAGGCCGCCAGCACCAGCTGCTGTATGGAGGTTTCAAGCGCTTCCACCGTCAAACCGTCGCGCGGCAGGTTGGCCAGGTCGGCGCGCACAAGAAACTGGGAGAACAAGGCGTCGTCGAGCGCCGCCAGTTCCCACTCGGCCGTTTCGATTTCCTCGTTTGCGTGCAAGGCCACGAGATCTGTAGCCGCAGCGGCTGCCATGCCCAGCACCTCGGTCCTCAGCTCGCCCTCGGCCAGGCACTCGCGACGCCGATGGTACACCACCTCGCGCTGCTTGTTCATCACGTCGTCGTACTCGATGAGGTGCTTGCGGGTATCAAAGTTCTGACCCTCAACCCGCTTCTGCGCGTTCTCGATGGCGCGCGACACCATCTTGGCCTCGATGGGCACACCGTCTTCCATGCCCATACGCTCCATCAGGCCCTGTATGCGCTCGGCGCCGAACACGCGCAGCAGGTCATCCTCGAGCGACATGAAGAACCTCGACGAGCCAGGATCGCCCTGCCGGCCCGAGCGACCACGCAACTGGTTGTCGATCCGGCGCGACTCGTGGCGCTCGGTGCCCACGATGTGAAGGCCACCGGCTGCCAGCACCTCTTCGTGCTCGGCCGCGCACTGCTCGGTGTATCCGGCCAGCGTGGCCTCCCACTTGGGATCCTCCTCGCCGTCGGGGAGATCCTTGCGGGTCAGGAACTCGGGATTACCACCCAGCACGATGTCGGTGCCGCGGCCGGCCATGTTGGTCGATATGGTGACCGCGCCCTTGCGCCCCGCCTGGGCCACGATCTCTGCCTCGCTCGCGTGGTGCTTGGCGTTGAGAACGTGGTGTTTCATGCCCACCTTCTTGAGCGCCGCGCTGAGCTTTTCGGAGTTCTCGATGGAGATCGTACCCACCAGCACCGGCTGCTGGTCGACAGTACACTCGCGGATCTCCTCGATGACCGCATTGAACTTCTCGCGCTCGGTCTTGTAGACCACGTCGGGCCGGTCGTCGCGCACCATGGGCTGGTGCGTGGGAACCACCAGGACCTCGAGGCCGTAGATCTTGCCAAACTCCTCGGCCTCGGTCTCGGCGGTACCGGTCATGCCCGAGAGCTTCTTATACATGCGAAAGTAGTTCTGGAAAGTAATCGTGGCCAGCGTCTGGTTCTCGCGCTCGATCTTCACGCCTTCCTTGGCCTCGACGGCCTGGTGCAGGCCGTC
>DBZX01000022.1:0-201 GCA_002311335.1 bacterium UBP10_UBA1149 | reverse complement strand
GCGCTTGAACAGCGTGTGGGCCTTGAGCGCCTGGTTCACGTGGTGCAGCGTCTCGATCTCGGCGGGGTCGTAGAGATTGCTCACGCCCAGCAGGCCTTCCATCTTGGACACGCCCTCCTCGGTGAGGGTCGCGCTGCGGGTCTTCTCGTCGAGCTTGTAGTCTTCTTCCTTGACCAGGCGGGGAATCAGGCGGTTCACCTG
>DBZX01000096.1 GCA_002311335.1 bacterium UBP10_UBA1149 | reverse complement strand
GACCGCGCCGACCCGCCCCGCGCCGATCCTTCTCCGGCAGCACCATCACCTGCTGAAACTTCTTCCACATCCGCCGCGGCTCGGGATCTTCCTTCGTCCTGACCGCCTTCGGCGAAACCTCCTACGGTGCTGAAAGCGTACAACTCGAGCAGAGGTCCTTGGCGGCCGCCGCCCGGCTCTACTGGTCGGCAAACCAGTTGCCGTGAAAACCGAAGGGGACACGCTGGGGCATAGCCACCCGGGCTACCGGCCCGGCCTGCGGCTGCGTGGCGTCGAGTATCACCAGGTCGCTGCCGTCGCGCGACTTGTCGTAGGCAAAAAACATCAGGTACCCTTCGTCTTCACCCTCGCCGACCGGGGCAAACGTGACCTCGCCCGGCACCTGTCCCGTCGGCAAATCGTAGGCAGTGTTGTTGCCGGTGTCGAAGTCGATCTTGAGTATTTTCGATAACTCTCCAGGTCCTACCAGGAGGTCTGGTGAGCTCACGGCGTAACCGTAACGAACCCGGCTGCCAACGAGCCTGTCGTCCACACATGGGAACTCGGCCGGCTCGTCTACAATCTGGCTCTCGGATACCCGCCCACCGGCCGGGTCTATCACAAAACGATGTGGCACCGCCGAGTTGAAATTGTCGCTGCCCCCTCTCCACAGTTCGGGATAACGGCAGACGTCGAGAACGATCGAACCGTCTTCGGCGTCGCGGGCGTTGAACGGATGAAAGATGTAGCAGGGGTCGATGTCGTACCAGCGAACGGCCGCACCCGGAACGCCTCGCGGCATGACTCCCAGCCGGGCCGGGTAGTCGTCGCTCCAGTGGTAGGGCAGCCCCGCGCCGGGCTGCGGCTGGCCTCCCCCGAGACTGGCCATGGCAGCCTCCAGGTCAAACACCACCGGCAGGTCCATGAAGATCACGTTGTTCTCGGTAATGGCGAAGTCGTGGATCATCGTCGGGCCGGTGACGTCTATCTCCTGGCTCTGCACCAACCGGCCCTCGGCGTCGACGCGGTGATAGACAAGGTAGGGCGGGAAAAACCCGTAGCCGAAAAAATGCATCTCGCCGGTCACGGGACAGATCTTAGGGTGCGCGGTCATAGCCGTGGTGAGCTTGCCGTCGAAGTCGTAGGTGCCCACGGTGTCGAGTCCCGGCGTGACCTCGGTCGGAAACGAAGTCTCGACCAGTGCCATGAACTTGCCGGCATGACGAATAATGCCAGTGTTGGCCACTGCTATGCTGTGGTCGACCTCGCCACCCTCGCTTATCATCTGCAGGTCGGGGTCTTCGAGAGCCCGGGTCTGCACCCAGCGATTGCGGTACCAGCTGGCCTTGCCCCCCTCCAGGCGCACGCCGTGCAGCATTCCGTCACCGGTAAACCAGTGAGGTGACTCACCTGTAGCCGGGTTAGGCCCGATGCGCATGTACACTCCGTTGAGCTCGGGGGGTATGGCCCCCTCCACGGTGAGGTCATCGCCGGTGATCTCATCGGTTACCGGGGCAAAGTTACCCTGTAAATGAAACGGAAGTTCCTCGTCCTTGGCCGTCTGCATGGCCTGCAGTATGCCGAACCGACCACTTGAAGCCAAGGCGGGTTCGTGGGAGTGTTCGCGGCTGCGCGGGACGCCCCCTGGGGAAGCGCCCGCCCACAGGGAGCATACAAAAATGGCGAGCGTTACACTTAAAGGAAACCCCTTTGAACTTTCCGGCACACTGCCCGAGACCGGGCAGGTGGCACCCGATTACAACCTGGCGGCCGGCGACCTGTCACCCGTTACGCCCGCCACCCACAGCGGCAAGACCAGGATAATCGTCACCGTGCCCAGCCTCGACACGCCCGTCTGCCAGACCGAAACCCGCGCCTTCAACGAAAAGGCAGCCGGCCTGACCGACACCGTGGTGCTCATCGTGAGCTCGGACCTTCCCTTTGCGCAGAAGCGCTTCTGCGAAACCGAGGGGCTGGAGAACGTGGTGGCCTGCTCCGATCTGCGCGATCGCGGCTTTGCCGAGCGCTGGGGCGTGGCCATAAGCGAAGGCCCGCTGCAGGGAGTGACCGCGCGGGCGGTGTTCGTCGTCGATGCAAACGGCAAGCTGGTCTACAGGGAGCTCGTGCCCGAGATCGCCCAGGAGCCCGACTACGACGCGGCCCTGGCAGCCGCTTCCTGAGAGTCTACTTCGTCAGCGCCAAACAACTCGGCGCTGTCGAACAGCGCCGGCGTGTCGTGCGTGTTACCCCGCAGGCGACACCTGGCCACCCCGAAGGTCCACCTGAGGTAGACCCCCTCGCCCAGCGGCCTCCACAAAGGCACGCGCGTCAGGAGGTCAGCGCTTTCCAGGTCCGAGCCTGGATCTGAAATCTGTACCTCGCCTGTGCCCGGCACAACCGCCGCGTCGCCCTGCCCCGGCATGAGCACCTGCCCATCACCCAGTACCATCGCCGGGGCACCGTCGCGGTCGCAGAAAAACCGGGCCCGCGCTCCATCGCGCCCGGCATCGCGGCCGCGGGACTGGAGAACGGCAAAGGCATCCACCGCTGCGGTCTGCCCCGTTGTTACCGGCCATGACCTTGCCTTCTCACCGCCCAGCTCAACCCTGCCGCTGAGCCGCCCGAAATCGGACCCGTCGCTGTCCGCCGTCCAGCGCAGGTCGAGCTCCAGGGTCGACAGTTCGGACTCGGCCATGCCCCGCTCCAGGTCCAGGTAAGCAAGATGCGAAGGGTACAGCACCACCGCTGCCCGCAGGCGAAGGCGCGCAAACCCACCGCCCTGCTCACGGTCGAGTTGCAGGCGCGGGCAATTGGCCGCGGACAGGTCCTCCGCCGAATCGGATGTGAACAGCGCCATGCGGCCGTCGGCCAGCAGCAGGCACACGCGCGCGAGCACTGCGCCGCGTCCCGCGGGCTCCACGCCAGCAAAAATCGCGTCGCCCTCTTCCGACAACAGCGCCATCAGGTTGAGCGGCTGCGCCCCCTGCCGAACCAAAGCGTCTTCGGCCTGCTCGACCTCGGGCGGCCCGCGCGGCACCACCTGCCAGCCGGGTCTCGCGCGGGAGGGGCCGGCGGTTCGTGTTTCAATGACCACCGCTGCCCGCCCGGCAACCGAGTCACCACCCGCAGCGTTCGCGCCCTCGTAGTCGACCAGCGCCAGCTCAGTTGCGGCGAGAAAGCTTTCACGCCACGGCCCCGGCCACCTCAAGGGCACGGACAGTTCGAGTTGCACGGCGTCCACGCGATCGGCAGCCGCAAGGCGGGCAATGGCAGCCAGCCGTGCATCGTCGTGACCGTCGTGCCGGCCCGAAAACAACTGCAGCACATTGTCGGCGCCCCAGGCCGGGTAACGCCAACCCACCGGCGCCCACACGCCGTTTATTTCAAGCTCAGCGCGCAGGCGGGCAACCACGCCCCGCCAGGCCGTACCCGACAGCGTGGGCCACCTGCCCGACAAGCGCCCCCCCTGCTCGCGCAAGCCCAGGCCCAGGTCGCAGGCCGGCTGCACGACGTTCCATCCATGCACGAACAGCACCAGCGGCCGACCGCCCGCGGCCACCTGCACGGCGCCGTCTATTGCCTGCTCGAGTTCTTCAACGAAGACCGGCGCACGTTCCAGCTCACTTACGCGGTTCAGGTCTACGACGTTGCGGTCGAGGTCTCCGTTGACCACCGCCCAGGCATCGAGTCGCTCGGCCAACTCCAGTGCCAGCTCGGCGGTGTAGAGGTCATTCATCCCGTCGTCGCGGCGAACGGCGCGCACGCGGCGGCCACCGTGCGGGGCTACTACCACCAGCGGCCGGCTGCCCTGGCGCAGTTGCAGGGCGGGTTCACTCAAGCGCGGGTCGCCCGTACCATGGCCAGGCCCGCGGGTATCGCCGACGCCATCAACACCAGCGATGTCGAAATGCCCGTCTGCAGGCTGCCTGTGGCATCTGACACCGCCCCTACCAGCCACGGGCCAACGCCATTACCAATCCCGCCGACGAAAAATACGTTCAGAGCAAACGCCAACCCCAGCCGTTCGGCGGGCACGAGCCTGGCCACCAGCGCTACCAGCGGCGGAAAGAACCCCAGCATGGGAATAGGCAGCAGCAGGGCCACTCCCACCCTCATCCACTGCCACGGAGTCCATAGGACGACGGCCAGCATGACGGCCATCGCCACCAGTCCCCCGACAGCCACAGCTGCCTCGCCGCCACGTTTGCGGATCGCCGGGTTATCGGCCAGCGCGCCACCGGTATAACCGCCCACCAGGCCGCCCACTATCATCGCAACCCCGAATATGTAGCCGAGGTCGGTGATCGTCATGCCACCTTTCTCCAGGAACCACGCGGCCGCCCAGATTGAGTAGCCCATCAGTCCCGATACGCCCAGGACGCTGGTCAGCCACACCAACTGCAACCTTCGGTCGGCGATCAACCTGCCGATAGCCGCCCCGAGTTTTTCGCCATCGGCGTTTGCAGGACCGCGCCGGGGGTCTCGTATCATCAAAACCAGCGGCGCCACGAACAAGCCTGCCCCACCGTATAAGAAGAACACGCTGCGCCACCCGAACTGCTCTGCCAGCAAGCCACCGGCGGCAATGCCGAGCGCGCCGCCAAAGGTGGCCCCGGCGCCGAATATGCCCACCGCCCGTCCTCTCCTGTCCTCGGGGAAGGTGGTAGCAATCAGTGAAATCGCGCAGGGGTAGAGGCTGGCCTCGCCAAGCCCGGTAAAAAACCGCGCCGCAAACATCGACTTGAAGTCTACCGCCAGTCCGCTGGCAGCCGTTGCCAGCGACCAGAAGACCAGCCCGAGTGCTATCAGGCGAGTGCGAGAGCGGCTGTCGGCTGCGTGACCGAAAGCGAAGGCCCCCACCGCGTACACGCCCGAGAACGCAACGCCCGCCAGCACTCCCATGGCCGAATCGCTCAGGGAGAGGTCGATCTTTATAAGCGGCAGCAGGATGCCCATGACCGCCCGGTCGGCCTGGTTGACCATGTTGGCGGCGATCAGTGCCCCCATAATAAAAAGTATTTTGCGATCAGATTTTAACAAGACGGGGAACCGTACGAGTCGCGTCAGCGGCCGAAGCGCGAGCGATCTGGGCGACGCTTTTCGTTGAAAGCTTCGCGCAGTTCCTGCGATTCTTCGCTCGCGTAGTAGTAGGGCATGAGCGTGTCCAGTGCCACGCGTGACAGGCCGGACACACCCGCGTGGCGGGCGTGGAACGATGCCTTGAGAGCGGCCAGCGCCTGGCTGCCGCGGTCGGCCAACTCGTCACACAAGCCGTTGACGTGATCGCGCAACGCCGCGGGCTCGATCACTTCGTTGACCAGGCCCATCGCCAGCGCTTCTTCAGCCGTGTACTTGCGGTTGAGCAGCCAAAGCTCCTTGGCCTTCTTGCGACCGATAGCCTCTTCGAGGTACCAGGTGCCGAAGCCGGCGTCGAAGCTACCCATCATCGGGCCCACCTGCCTGAAGGCCGCCGACGACGAAGCTATCGTAAGGTCGCACATCAGTGCCAGGACATTGCCGCCGCCCACCGCGAAACCGTTGACCATGGCGATCACGGGCTTGGGCAACTTGTCGATGAGGTCGTAGAGATCTACCACCGGAAACACGGTGGAATAGTCGAAGCCCTCCACGTCCTCGTGGTCTGCGTGGTCGCCACCGAGGCAGAAGAAGCGATCGCCTGCGCCGGTGAGAACCACGCTGCGGCAGTCGCGGTCGCGGCGCGCAGACTGCAGCGCGTCGCAGAGTTCGTCAAGCGTACGCGAGCGAAAGGCGTTGCCCGCCTGCTCACGGTTGATGGTCAGCCAGAGCGAACCGTTGTCGGGGTTACGCTCGCAGAGAATATCCTGATAATCCATGCCGTCATTTCCATCATGCGCGGACGACTGTGACCAGCGACAGCCCAGTCCAACGCGCAAACATAGCCCCGATGTCATCGCCGCCGGCCCCGGAGGCGGCCAGCTGCTGTACGGTTTGGCCAAGAGTGGACCCCGCTCTCATGCTCTCGAGGGCCGCCGCCTCGGCCTCGCCCAGCCGCTCGGTCACCACGTCGAAGCCCTCGCGATATACCAGCACCCGGTCGGGGCGGTCGACGAGGTCGATGTCAACGCTGTCGCGGTCGTCATCACGCGCGTCGCGTATTTCCTTGATCGGCCAGTCCGAAACAACCAGCGAGGCAGCCGGTTGAAAGTCCAGTCGCAAAGATGCCAGTTGATGCTGCCCAAGGTCTTCGAGTAACGACAAGTCGGCGGCGGCCAGCCACGCCCCGTGAAAACACTCGAGCACGGCCCACTCCAGGCGCGCGAGATCGGGCACAAAAGGCAGGCCCACGCTGAGCTCATCGTCGGCAAGAAAATCGGCCAGCCCGCGGCCCACGTAGTTCAGGTTGGCCTCGCCGGCAGGCAGGCGGGGCAGGTAACGTTCGACCAATGAGTGGAAAGCCGTGACACCCAGCACGTGGGCAAGGGCCGGGTAGGCCTGGGCGAGCGATTCTTCCACGCGAGCCAGGTAGCCTCCGGTGTAAGCCGACACCCGGTGCGACAATCCGCGCCCCGGTGGCGGGTCGGCCAGGTATTCGAGCAGGCCCACCTCTTCGGCGGTAAGCACGGCCTTGGCCATGGCCCGTTGCAGCCGGATAACTTCTTCGGTCACCCGGCGTTCCCTCGGCCGCCGTTTGCCGCCCGGCGCGCGGCCACGGCACGGGCCTTGTCCAGTTCCTCGACCAGCCCCTGCCACGACGGGATGTCGTCGTCCCACTCGACCATCGTTGGAACCGGCGCGGTCATCGACAGCGTGTATTCGTACAGGTCCCAGACATCGTCACTCACGGGCCGGCTGTGGGTGTCGAACAGGTAGCCGTCCATGTCGGTAAACCCGGCAAGGTGGATCTGTCCCACGCGGTCGGCTGGAATGGTTCGCAGGTATTCGCGCGGGTCAAAGCCGTGGTTGCATGCGCTCACGTACACGTTGTTCACGTCGAGCAGGATCCCGCAGTCGGCCCGTACTGCTACCTGCTTCAGGAACTCCCACTCGTTCATCTCATCCGCGCTGTAGCTGATGTACGAGGACACGTTCTCGAGCGCTATGCGTCGACCCAGGCGCGCCTGAACGAAAGTCACGCGCTTGGCCACGTGTTCGGCAGCGGCTTCGGTGTAGGGCAGTGGGATCAGGTCGTGGAGGTTGTGCCCGCCCACTCCCGTCCAGCACAGGTGATCGGAGATCCAGGCTGCGCGACTGCGATCGGCCAGCGCCGCCAGGTCGTCCAGGTAGGCGCGATCGATCTCGTCGCTCGATCCGATATTGAGCGACACCCCGTGGAGCGCGATCGGTGCGTGTTCGCGCACGGCGTCGAGCATTCGCAACGGGCGTCCACCCGGCACCAGATAGTTTTCGCTGAGTGCTTCGAACCAGTCGACCGCCAGGCGGCCCTGCTCGGCCTGCGCCAGCACATCGGGGTAGTGGGGCGCACGCAAACCAACGCCGACACCGAGGTAGGGGGCTTCGGCGGGTCGCGGCGGCGGATCTGCGATCGTCCTGAGGGGGGCGGGGGGGGGGGGGGGAAGGGGGCGGGGG
>DBZX01000062.1:9818-13165 GCA_002311335.1 bacterium UBP10_UBA1149 | reverse complement strand
ACGTCGGCCCAGGACTGCAACGACGATAACTCCTGCACGACTGACAGCTGCGATTCGTCAAGCGGCTGCGTCAACACCGCCGACGACAGCCACGGCTGTAGCGATGATGATGTGTGCACCGAAAACGACCGCTGCGTGTCGGGCCACTGCGTGACCGATGATGTCAGTTGCGATGATGGCAACGAGTGTACCACCGACTACTGCATGAACGATGGGCCTATGCAGGGCTGCGTCCATAGCTATAACACGCTTGTTTGCGACGACGATAACACCTGCACCACCGGCGAAACCTGCTACGAAGGTGACTGTAATCCTGCATCCTACGTGGATGACTGCTGCGGCAACGGCGTGCGCGAGCCGCAGGGCCACCTGGGCGAGGAGTGCGACGACGGTAACCAGGTGAACGGCGACTTCTGTTCGTACCCGTCCTGCTCGCGGCCCTGCGGTGACTCGGACGGCAGTGGCTCGGTGGGCATAGCCGATGCTCCGTTGATCCTTGCCTACGCCGTGGGCAGGTCAGACGAGTGCCCGCTGCACCTGTGCGACATTAACGGCAGTGGCAGCGTGACCGCGCTTGACGCGCTCATGGTGATGCAGCTGGTGGTCAATCAGCAGGTGAGCCTGGATTGTCCGTCCAGGATAGTCGGCCCCGCGGCCGAGCAGACCGCGCCGGGCAGCACCACCTCGACTACCAGCACGACCATGCCCTAGGGCTGTAACTCCCGGGGGCTGCGATTTTAAGCAGCCGAAAGGCGGGACCCCGCTGGGGGCCGCCGCCCTGCCACACGGTGTCGCGGGGCGGGCCCCGGGCGTATCGGCCGTGCCGGCACCCGCTGCGGGCTCCACAAAAATCATTACATCAGGGTGTGCATCGGCGAGGTTTTGCGCCTAGTATTCGTGGCTTGTCCGGGCGGCCTGACCCACGGTTGTGCCAGTCGGGGCGGGGGCGAGAGTGGCGGAATTGGCAGACGCACTGGATTTAGGGTCCAGCCCGCTACGCGGTTGGGGGTTCGAGTCCCCCCTCTCGCACCAGAAGCATTTAACGGTACAGGCAGGAGCGAAGCAGGAACATGGCGGGAATACAGGCGAAAGTTAAGAAGAACGATTCGGTGAGCAGGGTACTCGTCGTCAGTGTGGACAGCGAGCGTGTCGAGGCCGAAATGACCACGGCTTTCGGCAACATAGCGAGTAAGGCCAAGGTAAAGGGTTTCCGCAAGGGCAAGGCTCCACGCGAGGTGCTCGAGCAGGAATACGGCGGCGAGGTCCGAGAGGATGTCATCGGCCGTCTCATCGAGGACGCCTTTATCGAGGTAGTGCGCGAGCACGAGCTCGATATCGTCGGCCCGCCACATTTGACCAGCCGCGAGTACCAGCCCGCCGAGGGCTTGAAGTTCGAGGCCACCGTGGAGATCCGCCCCAAGGTGAAGCTCGGCCGCTACAAGCGCTCAAAGGCTGACCGCAAGGTTGCTCGAGTGGAAGACGACCAGGTCAACGAGGCCATGGAATCGCTGCGCCAGCGCATGGCGGTGCTCGAGGCCGAGGAAGACAGGGTCAACGTCCAGGCGGGCGATGTCATAACGATGGACATGTACGCCAGCCTTGAGGGCCAGCCCCTGGACCGCTACACCAGGGATGGCCAGCAGGTCGAAGTGGGCAGTGGCAGCCTGCCCGACGACTTCGAGCGCGGCCTGCTGGGCGTGACCCGCAGCATTCCCACGCCCATAGACGTGCGCTTTCCAGAAAACAACGGCGAGGACTCCGAAGTGGCCGGCCGCCTGGTGCGCTTCCAGGTCACGGTCAGGGAGATCAAGAACAAGATAGTGCCCTCGCTCAACGATTCGTTTGCGGCCGAACTCGGGTGGGACGGCGTCGAGGACCTGGCCTCTCTGCGAGAGAAGGTAAGCGGAGAACTGCACGAGCGCGCTTCGCAGGAAGCCGACCGACGCGTGCGTGGCGAGTTGCTCGAGACGCTGGTGGGCAAGAGCAAGCTTGACCTGCCGCCGCTGCTGGTCGAGCGCACTGCCTTGAGCATGCTGGGCGAGATGGGAATGCGCGACATTCCGCGCGACAAGTTCGACGAGCTCAAGGGCATCGTCCAGCCCGAGGCCGAGAAGCGGGTGCGGGCTGGTTTCGTGCTCGACGCGGTGGCCGAGGCCGAGAGCCTCGGCGTGGAGCCCGAAGAGATGGAGAAGCGGGTGGGTGAGCAGCTGGCCGCAGCCGGTGAGCGCGCGGGCGAACTACGCAAGCACTATTCGCAGCCGGGTGCCGTGGCCGACCTCAAGGTGGGGATGCTCAGGGATAAGGCCATGGATTGCCTGGTTGAGCAGGCGACGCTCAAGGACGTGGAAGTCGACCCGGCCGATGTTGCCGCCCCCCTCCAAACGGGCTAGGGTCGCTGTATGAATCTTGTACCTATAGTGGTCGAACAGTCCGGCCGTGGCGAGCGCTCTTACGACATATTCTCTCGACTGCTGAAGGAGCGGATAGTCTTTCTCAGCGGCGAGGTCGACGATACGACGGCGGCGCTGGTGACGGCACAGCTGCTGTTTCTGGAGGCAGAGGACCCGGAGAAAGATATTTTCATCTACCTGAACTCACCCGGCGGGCAGGTCACGGCGGGACTGGCCATCTATGACACGATGCAGTATATCCGCCCGCCGGTGTCGACCCTCTGCCTCGGGCAGGCCGCGAGCATGGGCGCTATTTTACTGGCTGCGGGCGCCAAGGGTAAACGTTACGCACTGCCCCATTCGCGGGTGATGATACACCAGCCGCTGGGCGGTGCGCAGGGCCAGGCCACCGACGTGGACATACAGGCGCGCGAGATCCTGCGGGTGAGGGCTCTGCTGAACGAAATACTGGCAAGACACACGGGGCAGGATCTTGCTACAATAGAGGAAAGCACCGACCGGGACCGTTTCATGAACGGGCCGCAGGCAGTTGAGTTCGGAATCATCGACGAAGTCATTGAGCAGCGGCCCGACAGTCAGTTAGGGGGAACGGGTGGTAGCAGGACTTCGTCGAAGGACGAAAAGAGGTAACGGAGGCGCCGGGCTTACTTAATGCCGAAAAACGGAGAAGACAGCACTCGCGACCTCGTATGTTCTTTCTGCGGAAAGGGACAGGAAGAGGTACGCAAACTTATAGCGGGTCCGACCGTTTACATCTGCGATGAGTGCATCGACCTCTGCAACGACATTATCGCCGAGGAGTGTGACCAGGAAGAGGCCATCAGCGCCGTTTCCTCTGTGCCGCGCCCGGTTGATATCCGCAAGGTCCTCGACCAGTACGTGGTCGACCAGGACGAGGCCAAGCGCGTTCTTTCGGTCGCCGTCCACAATCACTAC
>DBZX01000062.1:381-9811 GCA_002311335.1 bacterium UBP10_UBA1149 | reverse complement strand
CTACAAGCGTATCGACTCGGGCATGGTCACCGGCGAGGTCGAGCTGCAGAAGTCCAACATCATGCTGGTCGGTCCTACCGGTAGCGGTAAGACCCTGCTGGCGCAGACCCTCGCACGATTTCTCCAGGTTCCCTTCGCGATAGCCGATGCCACCAGCCTCACCGAGGCGGGCTACGTAGGCGAAGACGTCGAGAACATCATCCTGAGTCTCCTGCAGAACGCCGACTACGACGTTGAGAAGTGCCAGCGCGGCATTGTCTACATCGACGAGATCGACAAGGTGGCCCGCAAGAGTGACAACCCGTCAATCACCCGCGACGTGTCGGGCGAGGGCGTGCAGCAGGCGCTGCTCAAGATCATCGAAGGAACCACGGCAAGCGTGCCGCCCAAGGGCGGACGCAAGCACCCCCAGCAGGAGTTCCTGCAGGTGGACACCACCAACATACTTTTCATCTGCGGAGGCGCTTTCGTTGGCCTCGACGATATCATCAGTCGCAGGGTTGGTATGAAGGGCATGGGCTTTGGTGCCGACGTGGGCGGAAAAGAGCAAAACGATCGCAGTATGCTCGGCGAGCTGCAGACAGAGGACCTTCTCAAGTTCGGGCTCATCCCCGAGTTCGTGGGCCGGCTGCCGGTAATTACTTCCCTGCACGACCTTGACGAGTCCGCTTTGGTGCGCATCATGAAAGAGCCCAAGAACGCTCTGACCAAGCAGTACACCAAGCTGTTCGAGATGGAGAACGTCAAGCTGACGTTTACCGAGGGCTCCCTCGAGGCCATCTCGCGCCAAGCCCTGGAACGCAAGTCAGGCGCGCGCGGGCTGAGAGCTATCATGGAAAATATCATGCTCGATGCCATGTACGACGTGCCTTCCATGCCCGACGTGGAAGAGGTGGTCATTTCCAAGGAAGTGGTCGAGAAGAAGGAGAAGCCGTTGATGGTTTTCTCCTCGGCTTCGAAGGTCGGCTGATAACAACTGGCCCCCCGGCCGGAACACCCGGAAGGAACAGCAGAAAAAATATGTCCAAAGAAAAAGAATCCATGGTTTTTCGAGACGAGCCTTCGGCTCCTGGAACTGAAGAAGACGGTGGTGATTCACTGGAGACGCAGGGCCTCATTCCCCTGTTGCCGCTGCGTGACATCATAGTGTTTCCTCACATGGTGATGCCGCTGTTCGCCGGCAGGGCGAAGTCGATCGCAGCTCTCGAGGCGGCCATGGACAGGGACCAGTCGATACTGCTGGCGGCCCAGAAAGACGCCAAGACCAACGACCCCGACGTGGACGATATTCACCCGGTGGGCACCATAGGCACCATCGTCCAGCTGCTGCGCTTGCCCGACGGCACCGTCAAGGTACTGGTTGAAGGAAAGCGCCGCGCCGTCATCAAGTCCTTCGGCGGCACCGAGGATTTCTTCGAGGTCGAGGTCGACGAAGTAGAGGAGGTCCAGGGCGACGAGTCCGAGATGGAGGCCCTGCTGCGCAGCGTCAACACGGCTTTCGAATCCTACGTCAAGCTCAACAAGAAGATCCCGCCGGAGATGGCCGGCACGGTGGCCTCCATAGACGAGCCTTCGCGGCTGGCCGATACGATTGTTTCGCACCTCGGCGTCAAGCTCGAAGATAAGCAGTCCCTGCTCGAGACCTTCAACGTGTCCGAACGACTCGAGAAGGTGCTGGGTTTCATGCGCTCGGAGATGGAAATCCTCGAGGTCGAAAAACGCATCCGCTCCAGGGTCAAGAAGCAGATGGAGAAGACCCAGAAGGAGTACTACCTGAACGAGCAGATGCGGGCTATCCAGAAAGAACTCGGCGAAAAGGACGAGTTCAAGAACGAGGTGCAGGAGCTCGAAGAAGCTCTCGAGGCTTCGTCGATGACCGAGGAGCCCCGCGAGAAGACCGAAAAAGAGCTGAAGAAGCTCAAGATGATGTCGCCCATGTCGGCCGAAGCCACGGTCGTGCGCAACTACATCGACTGGATGTTGTGCCTTCCCTGGGAGGACTACACCGACGACGACATTGACATCGAGAATGCCCGCAAGGTTCTCGACGAAGATCACTACGGGCTGGAGAAGGTCAAGGAACGCATTCTCGAGTACCTGGCCGTGACCAAGCTTGTGGGAGAGATCAAGGGCCCGATCCTGTGCCTCGTTGGCCCTCCCGGTGTAGGCAAGACCTCGCTGGGTCGTTCGATAGCGCGATCGATGGGGCGTGAGTTCGTTCGTATCTCGCTCGGTGGCGTGCGCGACGAAGCCGAAATACGCGGTCACCGCCGCACTTACATCGGTGCTTTGCCGGGCAAGATCATCCAGAGCATGAAGAAGGCCGGCAAGGGGAACCCGGTGTTCCTGCTCGACGAAATAGACAAGATGTCTGCTGATTTCAGGGGAGACCCGGCGTCGGCGATGCTCGAAGTGCTCGACCCTGAGCAGAACGGTAGCTTCAACGATCACTACCTCGACGTAGACTACGACTTGTCCAAGGTGATGTTCGTGACCACGGCAAACAGCCTGGACGCCATTCCGCGTCCGCTGCAGGATCGCATGGAGATCATCCGCATAGCCGGATACACCGAGCTGGAGAAGCGTAATATCGCCAGCAGGTTCCTGATCCGTAAGCAGAGAAAGGCCAACGGACTGACCGAAGAACAGGTCGAGTTCCCCGACGCAGCCTTGATGCACCTCGTGAGGCACTACACCAAGGAAGCCGGCGTGCGGAACCTGGAAAGAGAGATAGCCTCTATCTGCCGTAAGGTGGCGGTGAAGATAGTCGACGAAAAAGACCCCAAGCCCGTGCGCGTTACCCCGCGCAAGATCGAAAAGTTCCTGGGCCCCAAGCGTTTCAGCTACGGTCGTGCCGAGGTCGAGCCCCTGGTCGGTGTTACTACCGGGCTGGCTTGGACCGAGAACGGCGGCGAGCTGCTCAACACGGAAGTCACAGTGCTTCCGGGAAAGGGCAAGCTGACCATCACCGGGCAGCTCGGCGATGTCATGCAGGAATCGGCCCAGGCAGCCATGAGCTACGTGAGATCACGGGCCTACGAGCTGGGCCTGGCCAATGATTTCTACCAGAAGGTCGACGTTCACATCCACGTTCCCGAGGGGGCCATTCCCAAGGACGGGCCCTCGGCCGGCATCACCCTGGCCACCTCGCTGGTCTCGGCGCTTACCGGTTTGCCAGTAGACCCCGACGTGGCGATGACGGGCGAGATAACCCTGAGGGGCCGGGTACTTCCTATCGGTGGCCTGAAGGAAAAGGTCATGGCGGCCCACCGCGCCGGCATAAAGAGGGTCCTCATACCGGCCGAGAACAGCAAGGACGTTCCCGACATCCCGGCCACGGTTCGCAAGGCTGTAGAGATGGTACCGGTCGAAGAAGTAGACACCGTGCTCAACACCGCGCTGCAGCTTCCCGATGGCCGTGACTCGGTGTTTATCAACGAGAAACCGGTCGGCCTGCTGCCGCTTGCCATGACGCCGACCCCGGCGCCGGCCAGCGACGGCGACAAGGACGAAAAAGGCCTGGTCACCCACTGACGGGTGCGGTCGCCGGACGAATTCTTCGCTGTCGCGTCGGCTTCGGCGAGAACCAGGGGCGGTTAGCTCAGCTGGGAGAGCATCGGCCTTACAAGCCGAGGGTCGGCAGTTCGAGCCTGCCACCGCCCACCATTTCGTCTACGCAGGCCCCGCCACTTGATGCTGGTGGGCGTAACTGTTAGCCAAGCAGACCGCGTTGGCCCTGTCAGCGCGCGGTGGGGCCGTAGTTCAGCTGGTTAGAATGCCGGCCTGTCACGCCGGAGGTCGCNNGAGTCTCGTCGGCCCCGCCATTTGTTATTTTTGGCCGACCCCGGTCGGTCGTGAGGAATTGAGCTACGAGGAATTGAGGAGTCCCGTCATGTACGGGAGCCAAGTATGCAGAAGGTCACCAGAAGCCTGTCAGTAGAAGAGGCACGCGATGCGCGTAAGTGGTACGTCGTGGACGCGGAGGGCCTGGTTCTGGGTCGCCTCGCGACCAGGATCGCCCACGTGCTCAGGGGTAAACACAACCCGGCTTTTACGCCCCACGTGGATTGCGGGGACTTCGTGGTCGTGACCAACGCGAGCAAGGTGGTGCTCACGGGCAACAAGCTCCAGGGCAAGAAGTACTACCGGCACAGCGGCTTTCCCGGAGGCATAACCGAGACCACCGCCGGCCGTCTGCTCGAGACCCGTCCCGAGATGGTAATAGAGAAGGCAGTAGTAGGCATGTTGCCCCCGGGCCGGCTTGGTCGTAGGTTGGCGCTCAAGTTAAAGATATACGCGGGTGAAGAGCACCCCCACGTGGCCCAGGCACCCGAGCAGTTGCCGGCTTGAAGAGGCGGCTTGGGCAGGCTTCGAAGAGCGGTGCTGCGATAAGTGCTCTTGACAGGGCAACGAGATAATAAGCGGAGTAATAGATGGCTATCATCGGAAAGACTATACGGGCCCGGGGAGCTGCAGCAGCAGACAGCGGGCCTGCCGACAGCGGCAGCAGGAAGCCCACGTCGCCTGCTAACGAGGCAACCGGCAGGCGCAAGAGCGCTGTCGCGCGGGTGTCACTGGTTGCCGGCGATGGCAAGGTCACGGTCAACCAGCGCACGCAGGAGGACTACTTTCCCAGGCCCACTGCGCGGATGATCATTGCCCAACCCTTTGAGGTCACCGGTACGGCCGGTACCTACGATCTCTCTGTGCGGGTCCGCGGCGGAGGGGTTTCGGCCCAGGCTTCGGCCGTGCGGCACGCGGTCAGCCGCGCCCTTATTGCAATGCAGCCCGACCTGAGGCCGGCGCTGAAGAAGGCCGGCTATCTCACGCGCGACGCGCGCGAGGTCGAGCGAAAGAAATACGGTCACCACAAGGCTCGTAAACGGCCTCAATTCTCCAAGAGGTAGCGGGACCATGACAGCAGCAACCCGTGTCCGGGTGGCCGTCGTGGGTGCGACCGGCTATGCGGGTGCAGAGTTGCTGCGCCTGCTGGCCGCCCACCCCGGGGTCGAGGTCACTACCGTTACTTCAGAACAGGACGCCGGCTCTCCGCTGGCCTCTGTCAATCCCGGTCTCGCCGGCCTGGAGCTCGAACTGGTGTCGGCCAGCGTCGACAACATAGTGGGCAATGCCGAGTTGGCTTTCGTGGCGCTTCCGCACGGCAGTTCGGGGGCGTTGGTCTCAGGGCTGTTGGCGGCCGGCCTGCGGGTCGTCGACCTGGGCGCAGATTTTCGCTTCGACAGCCTCGATGTCTACCAGCAGTGGTACGGTGATCATCCTTGTCCCGAGCTGCTCGAGGGCGCCGTGTACGGACTCAGCGAGTTCGCCAGGAGCGAGCTGGCCGAGGCCCGGCTGGTGGCTAATCCCGGCTGCTACCCCACGGGCGCTTTGTTCGGGCTGCTGCCGCTGGCAGGGCAGACCCGGGGACCCATCATCATCGACTCCAAGTCGGGCACCAGCGGTGCAGGGCGGGCGGCATTACGGGAAGGTTTGTTCGCCGAGGTTAACGAGAACGTCAAGCCTTACAAGGTAGGCGAGCACCGCCACCAGCCCGAGATGGTTGAGAAGCTCGAGGCCCACGGAGTAGACGCTTCCAGGCTCCTGTTCACTCCCCAGTTGCTGCCCTTGTCGAGGGGGCTGCTGAGCCACTGCTACGTTGCGCCGGCCGAAGGGCTGGATGTCAGCGGCGCTTTTTCCCGGGCCTACGCCGACGAGCCCTTCGTTCGCCTGCTGGGCGGGGAGGGCGTGCCGTCGCTGGCCAGGGTGCGGGGCACCAACATGGTCGAGATCGCGTGGCGTGAGCACAGCCAGAGCGGACTGCTGCTGGTGATGACCGCCATAGACAACCTCGGCAAAGGCGCGGCCGGACAAGCGGTGCAGAACATGAACCTCATGCTCGGGCTGGATGAAACGACGGGCCTGCTCGCGATCGCCGCTCTACCCTGAGGCCTGCTCTCGCGGCGCCGCGCCCCGTAGCTGGTCAGCGCAGTCCGCGGCCGAGATAGAGTGACGCCGCCACCAGCGAAAACACCGCGTTGGCTGTCCAGGCTGCCAGGGCGGGCGACATCCCGCCGTTGCGACCGGCAGATACTGCGACAGCCATGGTGACCCAGTAGGCAAACCCCACGGCCAGGCCCACGCCGAGGTTGCGCGCTACCGCGCCCCGGGGCCGGGCCCGCAGCGACAGCGGGATGCCCAGCAGCACCATTACCAGCCCCGATACCGGCCACGCCGCCTTTACGTACATGTCGACCACGAAGCCGTCGGTGTTCAGGCCGCGGGCCTTCATCAGTTTTATCTGCTCCCTGAGCTCGGCCAGGCTGAATTCCGAGGGGCGCCGCCGGTTGGCCAGTAACTCGTCGAGGGTGATGTCGACTGTGAACTCGCCGGGTTCGAGGTCCCGCGCGAGGATTTCGCCCGCCGCGGTGAAGGTCTTGACCGTTCCCTGGTCGAGCTCCCACGCGTCGTTGCGCCAGCGCGCGGCGGGGATTTCCACTATGCGGTCCAGGCGGAACTCGGGGCCGGCCTCGTACAGGGTAAGCCCAAACAGCGCCCGGTTGTTGGCGTCGAAGTAGTCCACGTTGAAAAAGCCCTCGGCTCCCTGGAACCACAGCGAGTTGACGTTGTAGAAGCCGCGGAACGCTTTCTTCTTTATCGACACGTCGTTTATGTAGCGTGATTGGGCAGTCGCGGCGGGCACCACGGTGAGGTTGGCCAGCAGCGCGACCATGGTGATGGCAGCCGAAACGGCGAGCATGGGAATGGCCACCTGCCAGGTCGTCACGCCGCAGGCCCGCATGGCCAGGGTCTCGCGGTTACGGGCGAGCACGCCCAGGCTCAGGAGTACGGCCAGCAGGGAACAGGCAGGATAGATCTCGGCCAGTATGCTCGGAAGCTTGAAGACAAAGTACCCGGCCAGGGCAAGCGCGCCGGGGTCATAGGCAGCGAGGTCTCCTATTTTCTGAAAAAAATCTACGACCAGGAACAGTCCGGAACTGGCAAAAAGACAGAGTCCGAAGACCTTCAGGTAATGCTTGACTACGTAACGGGCGAGGATGTTCATGAGCCGGCGTTTCCTTTTCCACGGCGCCGCAGCAACAGCGGCCAGCTCGCCATGGGTGGGTACTGGAGCCGGTCGCGCGCGGCCCTGTCGGTGAGCAGCAGCGCACCGGCGGCAAAAATGAGGTTGGGCAACCACATGACCAGGACCGGTGGCGCCGCGCCGCTGCGGGCGATGGTGATGGAACCTGTAAACAAGAGGAAATAGCCGAGGATGACCACCAGGCTCACGGCGAAGCCGCGTGCCCGGACTGTGCGGGTTTTCTGTATGCCCAGGGGCACCCCGAAAAGGGCCAGCACCAGCCCGGCCACGGGCATGATCAGCTTGCGGTTCAGCTCTATTGTCTCCTCCAGCGCCGGGTCGCCCACGTCCAGTAGGCGACGCCTGGTGGCCAGCAGGGTGCCCAGGTACATATCGCGGGGTCTTGGTTTTCCGCCTGCCACCGTTTTCATGTCGGCCAGTGCGAGGTTGACCTCAAGCGAGGCGAACACGGTCTTGTCGTAGCTTTCCTGCCCGGCGTGAAACGACAGGCTGGTTCCGTCGAGCAGCTGCAGGTAGAGGTTGCTGTCGCCCGGGGGGCTGATAACCCGTCCCCGCCTGGCCATCATGCTCGTACGGCGGTAACTGTCGCGCTCGTCGGCCACCATGACTCCCTCCATGACCCCGTTCTCCTGGTCAATTCGGTCCACGTATACCACCAGGCCGCTGAAGTCGTTGTTGAACATCTTTGGCCTGAGTGCCGCCGTAGCCCGCTCCCTGGCTACCTCCAGCAGGGTCTCCTTTATGGCGTTGTTGGCCCAGGGCCGGACCCAGGACGACAACAGGAAGGTCGCCACAGCGATGATGAGGGCAAAGCGCAGCACGGGACCGAGCATCTGGTAGAGGCTGAGGCCGGCCGTTCGCATGGCCACCAGTTCACCGTCGCTGGCCAGGCGGCCGAATACCACCACCACCGCGAGCAACAGGGCCATGGGGAAGGTGATTTCGAGGAAGCCGGGAAGCACGTAGGCAAAAATCTGCGCCACCCGGTAGCCGGGTACGCCCCTGGCCATGACGAGGTCGACCAGTTCCAACATGCGTGAAACCAGCAGGATAAACGTGAACACGCCCAGCCCTGTCATGAAGGCCGAGCCCAGTTCGCGCATCATGTAACGGCGCAGGGTTTTACCCATAGCAAATCCCGGTATAGACAAGTCCCCGGTACTGCGGGGCCGTGTCGCGGATAAGCATCAGTGTAGTCATGCGGGCCTGTCCTGTAAACGTCGGCCCTCTCAAGCCCGGGCTGGACAGCGGCAGCCGGTTTTTAGTGAAAGAGGCTTTCGGGCGGGCAACGATGGAGATTAGCAACAGTGGGTAGGGGTAGAAGAGACGACTACGTCGGCCGGGCGGGCAGAAGAGGCCCCCCGGGTGCGCGCCGCAGACCGGCCAGGGGTGAACGCATGGTAGCCGGCGGGCCCCATGCCGTGGAAGAAGCCATGTCCGGCCCCTCCGAGCTGCACTGCGTTTACATTGACGAAGGGGCCCCGGCGCGCGCGCAACAGCTCGCCCGGGCCGCCCGCGAGGCCGGGCTCGCGGTTTCGACCGTCCCTGTTGACGAATGCGACTCGATGTCAGGGGTCAGGTCGGGTGGTGTAGCGGCTGAAATAACCTTTGTTTACAGGGAGTTTCGCGAACTTCTGCAGGAACTGCCGGATGGCGCCGTCGGCTGTGGGCCGCTCTTGTTGCTCGACCAGATCACTGACCCGGTGAACCTGGGTGCCGTCATAAGAACGGCCGAGGCGGCGGGGGCCCTGGCCGTGGTCCTGCCGGGTCGGCGCGCAGCACCGGTGACGGCTACCGTCCTGCGCATATCGGCGGGAGCCGCACTACACCTGCCCGTTTGCAGGGTAGCCAACCTTTCTCGGGCCATCGAAATGGCCCAGCAGGCCGGTTTCTGGGCAGTTGGCCTCGACGCCGAGGCCGACGATCTGCTCGAGCCGCCGCCGCCTCCACGGCCTGCTGCGCTGGTGCTGGGCAGTGAGGGCAGTGGTCTGAGGCCCCTGGTGGCTCGCAACTGCGACCAATTGGCCCGCTTGCCCATGCGCGGGAGAGTTGGGTCGCTCAATGCGTCGGCCGCGGCGGCGGTTGCACTGTACCGGGTGGCCGAAGGATTGTTCCCCGGGCGCTCCAGCGGTTGACTCTCTCAAACCGGGTTGATAGGAAAAGGCGTTTACCCGGGCGGAAAAGCTCTACCGGGAGTGTTCTTATGACGTGCCCGGGGACGTGGACCGGGGTGCTGACTTTGTGTGGTTACGGGCGGGTGCCCGGTACCAGGATGGTTTAGCCCGGAGTGCCGATGTAGCTCAGCTGGTAGAGCAACTGATTTGTAAT
>DBZX01000062.1:0-192 GCA_002311335.1 bacterium UBP10_UBA1149 | reverse complement strand
TTCGAATCCTCCCCTCTCCACCACTCACTGGAGTGTGGTAGTTGGCGGACGGTGTGGTCGGTTGCTTACAGGTGCAGGGGCGGTGGTCGGCGTCAGGGTTTCGAGTAACGGTAGGTTTAGAAGGGTAAGTAGTTCGAGCGGTAAGGCTTGTCGCGTGTTGTTTGTTTGTTGCGGGAGTAGCTCAGTTGGCTA
>DBZX01000054.1:360-12013 GCA_002311335.1 bacterium UBP10_UBA1149 | reverse complement strand
TAGCCGGGTTGCAGCTGCCAACCGTGTGGCATTGGTCACTCGCCGTGCAGGTCACGCCCGCGCACAGATCCGCCGCACCGCCACATACACCGTCAGTACACTGGTCAATGAAGGTGCCCGCATCGCCGTCGTCGCAGGATGTGCCGTTGGCGACAGCCACGCAAGCCAGAGAGCAACAGTCGGTGTCGTCGAGATTTCCATCGTCGCAGGCTTCGCCCACGTCGGGAACGCCGTCGCCGCAAATTGAAGCCGCACAGGCCGCGAGCGTAGCATCCATGGTCACAGTTGCCGGCGGGTTTATGTTACCGGTCAACAACGGCGCTATCCCGCTCGGCCCCCAGGCTATCTGTACAGCCCCGTTGGTATTGTCGGCCAGTACCTGGGCCGGTGTTTCAACAGTAACCGAGTGACGGCCGGCCAGGCGGCTGACTCCGCCGCCGGGCGGAACTCCGAGTACGTTGTTCCTGAGTATCGCGTTGCCGTGAACCCGTACCAGGCAGGCCTCCACGTTCAGTTCGGGGGTGGTAAGCCAGTCGATTCCCCGGACGTCGACCGTGCCGGTGATGTCGGCGAGACCGGCGGCCGAGGCTAATACAGACCCCGACAGCTGGCCTGCTCCCAGTGCCTGGGCACTGATCGAGCCGCCCAGCAGCAGGTCGCCAGCGCTCGAGCTGAGTTCAACCAGGCCCATTATGCCGTCTGCAACAACCGACCCCGAGATATCCAGCGTGCCCGACTGTGCAAGCAGCGAAACTTCGCCGCCGTCACCCGCGTTGCCGCCGTTCGCGTTTATGGTGCCGGCCATGGCGAGGCTGCCGCCCGCTCTCATATCTACCTCGCCCGCGCTTGCCGTTGCCGGGTTCGGGAGCAGGCTGAGCGTGGTCGCCGCGGCCACGCTCATAGTCCCGCCGGCGGTGTAGCTCTGCAGCGACAGGTCCCCGTTGCTGGACAGGGTCTGGACTGCACCACTGCCCGCACCGCTGATGACCAGGTCGCCGCCGGCGTTTACCACGATACTGCCGTCCAGCGAGTCTCCACCCGTGCTGTTGACGTTGACGTCGCCGAAGAGATCGACACTACCGCTGTCCGCTGTAACGGCCAGATTCCCGCCATCGTCGTTGTGACCCGTGGCCACGATGTCGCCGGAGATTTCCGCGTGGAGCGCTGCCTGTACCGTCACCACCCCGCCGGCCCCCTCTGCGCCCGACGAAGCGTTGACCGTGGAAGCCAGCGTCACCGAGGCGCCGGTAGAATTGAGAGCCAGGTCACCACCACTGCTCAACGGTCCTGTTCCATCCAGGTTCACGGAGCCGGTTAAGACAATATTTCCCGGTGCCGTGAAACTGAATTTTGCCGGCCGCTCGCCCGAACCATCTATCCCGCCGTTAAACGATACCGACGAGGCCAACACGTTCACGGTTGCCAAGGCCGTCGTAGTCTCGGCCGTGAAAGCCGTGGCAGCGGGGGTGTTGACAGTGAGCGCGCCGCATATCACCGTCGAAGTACCGGCCGGAAAGTGCAGGCTCCCGCCGGTCGTGACCTGGACCTCCCGCCCACCAAAGTTCAACGCGGTGCCGGGCACCACCGTCACCGCCGTATCAATCACGCACGGATCATCGACCAGCCCACAGATGTCGTCGACCTGGCAGGCAAGACCGGGAGCAGGCGTGTGCAGGCAACCGCCTGTCGCCGGGTCGCAGGCGTCATCGGTGCAGGGGTCGCCGTTGTCACACTCGGTAGCAAACTGGCAACCGCTGTCTGAGATCACGGCGACAAAAGCGTCGCTCAGGCCCGCGTTGGTCGACTGGGCCGCCGAGCCGCTGACCGAGAAGTCAGACGAAGAACTTATCCCCGCCAGGTAGGCCCCGGCGTTACCGTCCAGCGCGACACCCTTGCCCTGGTCGTCGTTGCTTCCCCCGAGAAACGTAGAGTACACCAGGGCCGAACCACTGGAATGAAACCTGCTGACGAAGGCGTCGCTGCCACCGCCACCGTAAGAGGGCTGAAAAGCCCGCTCAACGGGAAAGTCTGACGAGTTGGTCGTGCCCACCACGGTGGCGTTGCCCGCGGCGTCGGCCGCCACCGCGAACGCCCCGTCGACTCCGTTCCCGCCTATATAGCTGCCCCACTCCAGCGAACCAGCCGTCGGGGCAAGCTTGAGCAGAAAACCGTCGCCCCCGCCTCCGTAGGCCTGCTGAACACCGTCCGTTACCGTAAATCCACCCGGGAAATCTACCGTGCCCGTCACGTAGACCGCCCCGGAAGCGAGCGGGGCAACACCGTTGGCGATGATTGTTCCGCCGGGTATGTAGGTGGAACGAGCCAGTTGCAGCGTCGTGCCGCCGACGAGCTCGATGCGCGACGCGAAACCGTTGTTGATTCCGAGACCCGCCGGGCTCTTGGCTGACCGCCAGGCGCCCAGGGTCACCGGGAAGTCCACGGACGTGGTCCTGCCAACGACCCAGGCCGCGTCCACCGAATCCAGGGCCACGCCTAAGCCTTCCTCGAAGCCGCCACCGCCCAGGAAAGTCGAGGCAACTACGTCTGTGCCGTCGGCGTTGAAGACGGTGAGAAAGGCGTCGCCCTCCCCGTTGAGCGAGCCCTGTACCGCGCCGTTTACCGGGAAAAATACCGATGAAGAAGTAGTCGAGCCGACCACCCAGGCCCGGGACGAAGAATCCACGGCCACGGCGCTGCCCTGGGTAGTGGCGCGGCCCAGGAGGGTAGAGTATACGATCGCCGAACCATCGGGCGACAGCTTGGTCACGAAGGCCTCGAATCCCTGTGAGCCGTGGCTGTTGTCCTGGAAGGGGTTTCCCACCTGCGATGCCGTGGGAAAGTTACTCGAATCGGTCTTGCCGGTTACAAAGGCGCTGCCCGACGAGTCTACCGCGATGCCCAGCCCCCAGTCGGTGTCGTTGCCGCCCAGGTAGCTGGCGTACACCAGCGAGGCCGCGCCCGTGAGCGACGGGTCTATGCGGGCAACAAAGGCGTCGTGGGCCGTCGGGATGGTCGAGTTTGCCGTACAGTCGGCACAAGCCGACACCTGGGGAAAGTCAGTCGAGATGGTTTTGCCCGTGACGTACAGGTCACCCGTTGGCCCTATCGCCACGTCGTAGGCTTCGTCACCCGAACCGCCACCGAGAAAGCTCGAGTAATCGAGTATCGGGTCTATGATCAGCTCGCGACTGCGGTCCCAGTCGCCCAACGCAAAGCCTACCTTGCCGCCTCTCTCGAGGTAGAAACCCGCGGGCACGCGGCGGCGATCCGCGCCCTTGCCCTGCCAGGCCACCGGCCGTCGCATGGTGAGCACGCCCGTAGAAGTGCCCAGCAGCAGGTCACCGGCTGGCCCGATGCTGGTGCTCAGGGCGCCGTCAAATTCTATCGACACCAGGTCCGGGTCAGCGCCCGGCGCCACGATAAAATCGTACTCCAGGTGACCACGGTTGCCGTAGAACACCAGGTCTATGCCGGGGTAGATGCCCTCGTACCTGAGTTGCCCGTAAAGACGCAGCCCCTTTTTCCAGTTGGCCTGCTCGCCAACGAAGTAGTTCACCTTTCCGGGCAGCAGCGCTTCGCCTACCAGGCGCGGGGTCTTGCGCTTTCCGATCGGCCTCATCCTGAGCAGCGAGACCGAATTATCGCCAGCCTCGTCGTCGCCGTTGGAACGAAGGATGAGCACCGCTTCGGTCGGCGTGAAAAAAACGGTGTAGCCTTTGCTGCGGGCGAGAAACTGGACGTTGTCGGCTGCCTGCCCGAGGTTCTCCTCGAAGACCATCGGCAGTTCGTGCGGAACCGGCACCGAGGCCGCAGCCATGGTCGGAACGCCCGTGATGGCGCAAGCCAACACCGTCAACGCCACCACCCGGGTGATGACGGCATGCTCCGCTCGGCGACAGAAACGAAATCGTCGCAATGTCACCGGGGCGGTGCGCCTGTGATACGCACTGCCGGTTATCAATTCTATGCCCTGCCGGCCACGAAAAACGAGGCCGCATACCAAGCACGGAGGTGCATCGGCCCTGTTGTCAACGGGCTTCCGAACGCTAGCTCGAAATGTAACTCAGGCGGGGGGGGCGAAAGCAGGAGAAAGGCATAAATGCCCCCCGGATGGGACGATTTAAGAGCGCGACCGCGTGCCGCTGCAACGGCCGGAACACTCCCCCTCACGGGGGGCAATTACGACCACGATCCATCCGGGTGAAGCGGCTGTGGGTGGCTTTGCTATGCCTGCTGCGCTTGCCGCCAGGTCTTCAGTCAGACCTGGCCTTGAAACGGTTTGAACTGCTTATCACGGGTGTCGTAAATGTAGACTCCCAGCAGGTACCGGTTGCTGAGCGGGCTTGCACCAGGACCTCCGGAAACAACGGCAACAGCGGTAGATCGAGAGAGGCGCCCTTTCCCTTGATCCTGATATTGGCCTGGCCGTGTCCACCCGGCTTGAGCTTGACGGTCTGTATACCCGACGGGGCGGTGTCCGGGTTCTTGTAACGCCACCCTTCGTCGCGACTGTTAGGCCGCCAGCAGGGAGCCGAACGGCACAAGCCACCGGCCGCGACCATGCCCGAGTACACCAGTCGCGAGGCACCGCCGGGACCCGAGGAGTCGTAAGCGCACAGGCTCAAGCCATGCACAGTGTCGGGGCTTCCAAAATCCTCGATCGAGGTGGCGAATCCGCGCTGCCACTTCCAGACCAACTTGTCGCTGCTCTCCTTCTTACCGTAGGACACCTGCAACAGTCCTCGCCGGATGAAATAGGGGATGCGGCAGTTCTCCCGGGGCAGCTCGGTGCAGGCCCCGTCGTTGGGAGTCACGAAGATATCGGTATCGATACCCACCGTGCCGATGCGATCATCCCAGGACGCCCAGGTGGCCAACCAGTTCAACCCGTCCCAGGCCAACTCCACGTGGTAGTCGTGGCCGATATCCAGCCCGCCCTGGGGATCGATGAGGGCACTGCTTGACCAGTTAGACCCGTCGGTAGACGCCGCGTAGTGGATGTCAAAATCCGCACCCGCCGCGCCGCCCAGATCGTGATTAGACTCCCAGGCAACCAGCCAGGTCCCCAGTCCGTCGGTGGCCACCGTCGGACGCCTGTCGTGGATGCCCCCGTCGCTGCTGGCCGCAGAGTTCACCGGCCCGGGCCAGGCCCAGGTGGCTCCCTCGTTATCAGAAAACGAAAACATCACGTCCCAATCACGCCCCAGGGTGCCCCCGAAACGATCTTCGCTCTGCCAGGCCACCAGCAGGTTGCCCTGCCCGTCACCGGCCATCTCCGGGTAACTGTCGTTAAGACGATCGTCGGCTGCGTTTCCGTTGAGAAAACTCTGTGCCGCCCAGGTGTCACCAAAGTTAACCGTCCGCGAAACCGCGATATCAAAGTCACTGCCCGCCCCGACCGTATCCTCGGCGCTCATCCACACCGCGACAACAAGACCGGCCGGCTCCCAGAACAGGTCAGCGTGCACATCGTTGCCCGAGTCCAGCTCCGAGAGCGTGTTGAGAGCCGAGGGCGCGCTCCAGCTCGATCCACTGTCGAGCGACACCGAGTAGAAGATGTCGTAATCCAGGCCCTGGGAGCCACCCAGGGGTTCGTTGGATTCCCAGGCCACCATCCAGCGTCCCTGCCCATCGTTGATCAGCGACGGGCGACGGTCATCGCCGGCGTCGCTGTTGGCGTTGGTGTTGAGCAGCGCCGGTGAGCTCCAGCTGTTGCCGTTGTCATTGGAGATCGCAAAAAACAGGTCCCTGTCGTTTCCCGCCGAGCCGGCCAGCGAATACTCCGACGACCAGGCAATGATCCAGGTACCCTCCCCGTCGGTCTCGATGGTAACGTCGTCATCGATGTCGACATCAGAAGCCGAATAGGCGGCCAGGGGCACGGGCGCGGTCCAGGACGAACCGTTGCTGAAAGAAGTGGCCACCAGGATGTCGCTGTCGCTGCCGACGCTGCCGCCCAGCGTGTCGGCCGACGACCAGGCCGCTACCCAGCGACCATTGCGATCGCCGACAATGAAAGGAAAGTCGTCATTCCCCGAGTCGGTCTCGGCGTTGGTGTTGAGAGCGATAGATTCATTGAAGGCCGGCGCCGCATGCACCTGGCTGACCGCCAACGCCGAAAGGGCCAGCAGCAAGAACGCACCGACTGCCAGGCTCCGACTCACACCAATTTGATCCCACGACAAGGAGGTCGTTGTCAATGACCTTTAAGGCATAGACAACAATGTCTGCAACGCTCGAAGCGCGTTGTGCTCGCCGTGCATGTCGCTGGCAGCTTAAGCGCCCCTATATTCGCACACTATTGTGCAACCCCGGAGCCCCTCGCCTGCCCAGCCGTCCCGCTCAGCCGGGCCTGGCAAGCTCAGTCAGGCGTAAAAACATTGCCGCGCTCGCCGCCGGGCTTCACGCTGCCGCTTCGTCCCACGCCCTCGTGTTCGACAAGTTCGGCCAGCAGCCCGGGGTCGCTGGCAACGCGCGCGAGAAAACGATCACCGTTGTCGAGCCTGCCCACCACGATACCCGACTCGGGTGCGCCATCGCGATCGAAGGCGACCGTGTAGGTTTCGATGCTGCCGCTGCCCTCCGGTTGCTCCTGCAATGACGGGTGCTCCATTGCGTCGAGGCGCTGCTGCAACTCGCCCGCCTGTTCTTCGCTGGGCAACCGGGAGGCCCCGCCAGTATCACCCGCCGGCGCTGTAGCGCCATAAATACCCAGCGAGTGCTTGGTCATGTACCAGCCCAGCCCGCTTACAAGGCCGAGGCTGTCGGGCTTGTCGCGCGCCCGTTGCATGAGGGTGGCTATTGCGTGGGTGGTGTAGTTGTTGCCGGGCCCGCCGTGACAGGCCAGTCCACCGGTCACCGTGAGCGGGCGCGTATCGTCTTCGGCTATACCGAGTTCGTTACGGGCTATCTGCACCGCGCTGGGAAAACAGCTGTAGAGATCGAAGCAATCGATATCGTCTATGCCCACACCCGCCATCGCCAGTGCCTGCTGTCCGGCCGCAGCCAGCGCGGGTGAAGAACAGAAATCACGGCGCTCGCTCACGTACCACAGGTCGTTGGCATCGCCGCAGCCGTGCAGAAACACCCAGCGCGACTCGTCGATGCCCAGTTCACGGGCCTTTCCCACCGACGTCAGTATCAGCGACGCCGACTGGTCAACCATCAACACCGCGTTCATGTACTTGGTGTAGGGCCACTCGATGAGCCTGTTGGAAGCCGACGGTGTGGCTATCTCCTCGGCCGAGCGCCTCTGCCCGAACCAGGCCAGGGGATTGTCCGACGCCACCTGTGAAAACGGCGCGTAGAGTTCGCCGAGGCCGCGCAGGTGCTCGCCCGGATCACGACCGGCCCGGGCGCGCAGCGCGTTCTCAAACAACGGGTAGATCGTGGGCGGCAACATGAGCCCGTGCGCGTTCTCGTGATCGCTGCTGCCCGGCCTCGAGTCGCCGATCATCTCAAGCTCGCCGCCCGCACCGCGCTCCCAGTCCAGGCGTCGCCCGTCAAGGTTGGCCCGCTTGTAGCTGGCCAGTGCCTCGGCGCCGGTGATCAACACGGCCCCGACATCACCACGCTCTATCTCGCGACAGCTGCGGTTGACCAACCACTGCGGGGTGTTGCCTCCTATGCTGCTGTACTGGCGGCGACGCGGGTCGATACCCAGCTGCCGCGACAGCAGGCCGGGCGCGTCTTCGTAGCGCCAGCCGATGACGCCCAGCACGGCCAGCGTGTCGACCTCGCGCAGCAGGCGCTCCCCGGGACCCGCGTCTTCGCCAGCCATGCGCGCGGTCTCGGCCATAAGGTCAACCGGCGAACGCTCACCGTGACCGTCGCGAAGGGTAAACTGTCCGCAGCCTACAAGAACCGGGGTGTTGTCGTTCATGGACCGAGCATTGAGCCTTGCGTTTGCAACTGCTGCAACCCGACCGCGGCACAACGCACGCGTGTGCCGTTGCCGGGCGCGTGCTAGGTTCTACGCTCCGCCTGCTTGCTGCACTGCCGGGCCGGGCGGCCTATACAAGGTCATGTGCGGACGCTTCGTCATACACAGCCTGCCCGAGCGGCTGGCCGAAATGTTCGAGGTCGAGGATTTTCCGTCCTTCACCCCTCGCTACAACCTCGCACCGTCACAGCTGGCGCCGGTAATCAGGGCCAGCGCGGACGACAGCCGCGAAGCACTGTTGCTCGGCTGGGGTCTCGTGCCCGGCTGGGCCGACGACCCGGCTATCGGCCAGCGCATGATCAATGCCCGCTCGGAAACAGCGGCCGTCAAGCCCTCGTTCCGGGAGGCCCTGCGCAGTCGGCGCTGTCTCGTGCCGGCCAACGGCTTCTACGAGTGGCTGCGGGTGGACGAGCAGCGACAGCCCTGTTACGTGCAGGCTTCCGACAACGAGCCCTTTGCGATGGCGGGCCTGTGGGAAACCTGGCGCGGCGACGATCAGGAGCTGCAGACCTTCACCGTCCTTACCACCAATGCGGGCGATGACCTCGTTGACCTGCACCACCGCGCGCCGGTGATACTACCAAAGCAGCACTGGCAGCAATGGCTCGAGCGGCGGCCGCTCACCGACGATCAGCTGCGCGAGCTCTGCAGCGCGTTGCCGCCAGGCTCGCTGCACTACCACCCCGTGTCACCGCGCGTGAACAAGCCAGCCAACGACGACCCCGGCTGTCTTGAGGCCGTGACGGCAGCACTGCGACCGGCACAGGCGAGCCTGTTTGATGACGACTGATAGAGCACCCCACGACACTGCGCCCCACCGTCCAACTAACACGCGCAAGCTCAACCGGCGCCTGCTCGGACTGGCACTGCCTAATTTCTTTGCCCTGATCACCGTACCACTGGCCGGCCTGGTCGACCTCGCGATGCTCGGCCACCTCGACGAGGTGTCGCACCTGGCCGGGGTCGGCCTGGCCTCGGTGCTGTTTGATTACGTCTACTGGTCACTGAGCTTCGTTGAGACCGGCACGCAGGGAGTCACTGCCCAGGCCCAGGGACGCAAGGACAAGCACGAGTTGTCGCTGGTACTGTACCGGGCCCTGGCGCTCGCCCTGTTGATGGGCCTCGCGGTGCTCGCCCTCTCGCCGGCGATACGAGCGCTTGGCTTCTCGGTGCTCGCGGGAAGTGAAGCGGCCGAGGCCTCGGGCCGCGCGTATTTTGACGCCAGGATATGGGCCGCGCCCGCGGTGCTGGTCAACCTGGCCTTCGTCGGCTGGCTGCTCGGGCGCGGGCGCAGCCGTACAGTACTGTTCGTGACGCTGGTGATCACCTCGGCCAACGTCGCGCTGGACTATTACTTTATTTACACCCTCGGCCTGGCTTCCCGGGGCGCCGGCATCGCCACGGCCATGTCCCAGTACCTCGGGCTGCTGCTCTACCTGCTGGTACTCTTCAAGGTCGACCGCGGCTGGCTGACCAGTGCCGCCGGTTTCGCCGACCGGGAGACATTCAGGCGACTGTTCGCGCTCAACCGCGACATCATGATACGCACCCTCTGCCTGGTGTCGGTGTTCGCTTCGTTCATCAACATCAGCGCGGCGATAGGCACCGTAACCCTGGCCGCGAACGCGATACTGCTCAACCTTTTTTACCTGGTAGCCTACGCGGTAGACAGTTTCGCCTTGTCGCTGCACAGCCTTGCCGGCATCAGCAAGGGCCGCAACGATGCGCAGGCAACCCGCCGCCTGCTCTCGCTGGCGATGGCGTGGGGAATGGTCATCGCGTTGCTGGCGGTGGCCCTGCTCTGGGCTGCCCCGCAGACTATCTTTGCCCTCATGACCTCGCACGGCGACATCGTGGCCGCCATGATGGCGTACCGAGGCTGGCTCTACGCCACGCTCTTGCTGGGGGCAGTGGCGTTCATCTACGACGGATTGTTCCTCGGTCTCACCGAGGGAGTGGTGCTGCGCAACGCTATGCTTGCCTCGACCTTACTGGTTTACACTCCGCTCGCCCTGCTCGCTCAACAGCGCGCGTCGGTCAGCCTGCTGTGGGCGGCGATGGTGTTGTTCATGGGCGCGAGGGCGATAAGCCTGGGAAGCAGGCAGAAGGCGGCGATTGAACGCTGCGTCGCCCCGGTCACCGACTGAAGTGTCGCGGCCGGCGAGTGCTACTCGACCGACGGCGCGCAGTCGGCCTTGAGCTCGCCGTCGGCATCTACCGTGGCGCGAAACTCGGCACGGAACCTGTCGTCGAGCCTGATCATGGTGCCGCCACCCTTTACCGGGCTGGGCTCTTCGACCAACGGTGCGCGCTCTGCCTGCCTGCTGTTTCCAGCACCAGCAGTATCGGCCTGGCCTGGAAGCGGCTCTTCGAGAAACTCGCCGGTCTCCGGGTCGAGGTAGACCTTCAAGCCAGCGTCGGCCGCAGGCGCCGCCGGCTGGTCCTGCACCGCCTGTCCATCCTGGTCCGTGGTGCAACCCACAACGCCAAGCCCGGCGGTCAACAAGACCAAGGCTGCAACCACGCAAAACTTCTGTATCGCTACTGTCTTCATATCTTCATACCCGGTGTCCTTCCTGCAAACGCTGAATACAGCAAACTCCAAGCCACCCCCGCTTGTCAAGCGACAGTGTGCCCTGCCGCCACGGCCGGCGCTCAGCAACCCGTTCACAGGTCACACTTCAAGTTACGGCCCCTGGTCGTGCAGACCATCGCGGGGGCACTGGTGCAGCTGCCGCTCAGCGATCCACCCACGACCACCGACAGCGACAATGAGGCTTCGCCCGTAGCAGCCTGGAGATCCAGGTACTTGCCCTTGGCCTTCAGCAATACGATTCCACGGTGAGTGTTCACCTTGAGCAGGGCCTTCTGTATTCCATCGGCCAGCGTGCCCGTGCGATCCTTGAACTTGAACTTGCTACCCTGGTCGCGCACGTCCTCCCAGTCGTCCGCGGCTATGGAGGCAAAGTAAACCGGGTTGCCCAGGGCGTCGCTGAGTACCAGCTCCACTCCCCCAGACGTCGGCAGGCCGAGCATATCAGCCTGCGCTGCCTGCGACTTGAAACTCAGCTTGTCTTCGCCCACTCCGCGCAATCCGAGTTTCAGCCTGGTTGACTCAAACTGTGCTCCCGCAATGCCTAAGCAAGCGCCCGAGCTGCACTGGTCGCTCTCGGTGCACAAGTCGCCGTCATCACAGCCCGCACCATCGGCCAGCGCCTGGGCGGCACAGTTTCCGCTCGCCAGGTCACAGTTGCCCAGCACGCAGTTGCCATCCAGCCCGCTGCAATCGGTGAGCAAGCCTTCGCAGACACCGCTGCTGCAGGAATCGGGATCGCTGCAGAGGTCACCGTCGTCGCAGACCGTGCCGTTGGCAGCGTCCGGGTCACTGCACAGGCCGGTCGCCGAATCGCAACTGCCCACCACGTGGCACTGGTCGCTGGCCGTGCAGGTCACCGCCGCACAGAGATCCAAGCCCACACACGCGCCACCCACGCACTGGTCGCCCGTGGTGACCGGATCACCGTCGTCGCAGACCGTGCCGTTGGCTGCAGCAGGATTGCTGCAAAGACCCGTCGACGAAGCGCAAGTGCCCGCGTCGTGGCACTGGTCGCTGGCCGTGCAGGTCACCGCCGCACAAAGATCTACCCCGCTGCAAACCCCGCCAGCACACACATCACTGGTGGTCGCCTGGTCGCCGTCGTCGCAGACCGT
>DBZX01000054.1:0-255 GCA_002311335.1 bacterium UBP10_UBA1149 | reverse complement strand
AGCGATCGGATCGCTGCAAAGGCCAGTTGCCGGGTCGCAGGCGCCGGCAAGATGGCACTGGTCGCTGGCCGTGCAGGTCACTGCCGCGCAAAAATCGGTGCCGCCGCAAACCCCGCCTACGCACTCGTCGCCCGTCGTGACGGGATCGCCATCGTCGCAGGCTGTACCGTTGGAACTGGCCGGATCGCTACACGCACCCGTCGTCGCGTCGCAGGTACCGGCGTCGTGGCACTGGTCACTGGCCGTGCAGGTCAC
>DBZX01000033.1:7562-14286 GCA_002311335.1 bacterium UBP10_UBA1149 | reverse complement strand
CCCGACCAGGTGGCAGCCATGGCCATGAGCGCGCTCGACGACGACGAGTACTGGATACTTGACATGAGCGACGATACCGAGGCCGCCGTCCGCGCTCGCTTCGAAAACATCCTCCACCGCCACACCCCCTGAGGGGGGATACGCTCGAATCAGCTCGAACGGCGCGAACCGGAGCCTATACCCCTTTTCGGTCAGGGAAGGGCGCGCGACATGTGGTCGAGGTAGGCCAGCGTAGCCTGGGTGGGTGTGCCAGCCGCGTGAGTGCCAGCCGCGGGGGTGGGCGGGGTGAGAATGCGCCGGCGGTAAACGTCGAGCACGAGCTGGCGCGCGAGACTTGATTCGGGGGCGGCGAGCAGGGCCTGGTCGGCCAGGTGACAGGCGAGCCGCAGGTCCTCGTCCATGAGTGCCCGCGCCCGCGCGTCGACGGCCGCAAGACCACCGGCCATCTCGACCTGCAGCCCTGCCAGCCGCTCGGGTGACGACGGGTCCCAGTGCGACGGCTGGTCATCCCACCAGCCGGTCAGCTCGTGCACCACCATGCGCGCCACGTCGCGTACGCCGACATA
This sequence comes from bacterium UBP10_UBA1149, assembly GCA_002311335.1. GTDB lineage: Bacteria > Desulfobacterota > Binatia > UBA1149 > UBA1149 > UBA1149. Next base: position 13,720 of record DBZX01000033.1, on the reverse strand, counting down.
GCGCTCCTGCAGGCGAGGGTCGGCGGCAAGCTGCGCGGGCAGGACGACAGACGCCACCACCTGGTCCTTGCGCATCCCCGAGTTCAAACCGGCTACCACCTGGTCGACAACCGACTGCAGCGCCTCGGCCAGCACCAGCAGGTTGTCGCGGATTTCGGCCGGGTCGTCGAGCGCCTGGCCGTGCCCGGGCAGCAACACGCGCGCGTTGAGCGACGCCATTTCCCTGAGCGCAAACGCCCACTCTTCGACGTACCGCTGCACTCGCTTGCCGTTGCCCGCGTTAGGTATGAACGACTGCCAGTAATCGGCCGACGCCAGCACCCGCCGGTCGGCCGCCCACACGTAGAGCTGATCGTCGGTCTCGCCGCGGTGGTGCACGAGGACAAAAGTTTCGCCGCCGATCTCGAGAACAAGGCGATCGCGAAAGGTACGCGTCGGCCACACGATGTCGTCACGCGTGGCCGGCAACTGCTCGACGGGTTGGCTCATGTAGTGCGCGATCGAACCGCGCAGCCGCAGGTAACGCTCAAATCGCGGGATGATGGCCTCGTGGGCGATGATGTTGCGCGGGTTCATGCCAGCGTCGGCCAGCGCCCATGCACCGTAAGCGTGATCCACGTGGCCGTGCGTGTATATGACCGTGTGCAGGGGCGCGTCGCTCACCGAGCGTATGGCGTCAACCAGTGCCGGCCCGGCCGGCGCCATGCCGGTGTCCACCAGCAGCAGGCCGTCGCGCGTTTCGAACAACACGGCGTTTACGATCGGCATGCGGATGAGCCAGGTGTTCGGCGCCACAAGCTCAACGCGCGTTTTCGCGCGTGCGTCGGCTATCGCCTGCGGGTCGTCGCGCGAGAACATGTTCTCGGCAATCGCGCGCGAGTAGTCACCCCAGATGCGGGCGTTGCTGATGATGCCCGGCAGCAGCTCGGGGTAGCGGGCCAGCACGCGCGATCGCGCCGCGAGGTCGGCACCACCCACGGCACGGTCGAGCGCCGTTCGCGCAGGATTTTCTACTGCCCGGTAGAGCTGGTTCGCGCTGTGGCCGCCGTACTCGCTGCTCCCCAGCACCAGGCCCAGCGAAGCGAACAAAGCGGCAACCAACAGGTAGCGAATCAGTGCAGCCATGGCGTATCCTTCCCCTGCGCGCCCGCGCAATCAAAAGGCGCCGAGCGGCAGAGACGCGCACGCGCAGTGCTACCGGCCAGCCGGGAGCCCGTTGTTTTGCGTGGGAGGGCAGGGTGTGCGAGAACCCGCGTGACCCTGTTGGAGGACGCCGCCTTGGAACCTGTACGCGAACTTGGACTCGATGAAATCAACCTCTCTGAACAGAGCTTCTGGGAGCTGAGCGAAGAAACACGCGAGGGCGCGTTCGCCACTCTCAGGGAGCAGCGCCCGGTGGCCTGGTTCGAGGCGCCCGACGTGGGCGACATCCCCGGCCTTGAGGCCGGCTCGGGCTACTGGGCGCTGACCCGCCACGCCGACGTGCTTGAGGCCAGCCGCAACCCCGAACTATTCAGCTCCGACTCGAGCCGCGGTGGCACGCAGATGATCGACCTGCCGGCGGAGTACAGCGAGTTCTTCACCAGCATGATCTCCATGGACGACCCGCGCCACGCTCGCCTGCGCGGGCTGATCTCGGCGGGTTTCACGCCGCGCATGCTCGGTCGCATAGAGCAGGCCGTGGAGCGCGCCGCACGCGAGGTGGTCGATTCGGTTATCGAGAAAGGCGAGTGCGACTTCGTGCTCGACGTGGCCTCACCGTTTCCGCTCATGATCATCTGCGACATGATGGGCATCCCGCGCAGCCAGCTCGACTTCGTGTTCGACCGCTCCAACATAATCCTGGGCGCGGGCGATCCCGACTACGTGGCCGACGTGCAGGACATGGTCGTGGCCCAGCTCACGGCCGGGGCCGAACTGGCCCAGCTCATGGAGGAGCTGCGCACTGAGCGCATCGCCAGGCCCACCGACGACATCACCTCGGTTCTGGTCAACGCCGAGGTTGACGGCGAAAGGCTCACCGCCCAGGAGTTGTCATCATTCTTCGTGCTGCTGGCGGTGGCCGGCAACGAGACCACGCGTACTGCCATCTCGCAGGGCTTCAAAGCATTGCACGACAATCCCGACCAGAAGCGCCTGTGGATGGACGACTTTGATGGCCTCAACGCGACCGCGATTGAAGAGATAGTGCGCTGGGCAACGCCGGTTATTCATTTTCGGCGCACGGTCACCCGCGACACCGTCATCGGTGGGCAGGCGGTAAAAGAGGGTGACAAGGTGGTGATGTGGTACAACTCTGCCAACCGGGACGAGGACGTATTCGAGCGGCCCTTCGATTTCGACCTGGCCCGAAGTCCCAACGAGCACTTGGGATTCGGTGGCCCCGGGCCCCACTTCTGCCTGGGCGCCAACCTGGCCAGGCGCGAAATAACGGTGTTGTTCCGCGAGCTTTTCAGCCGCATGCCCGACATAAGGCCCACGGGCGACCCCGACCGCCTGCTGTCGTTTTTCATACACGGCCTCAAGCGCATGCCGGCCGAGTTTACGCCGGGCGCGCTGTCGGCCTCCTGAGCAGCGCTGTCGGTCGGCTGAACGCGTGGCTACAGGGCAGCCCAAGCACCTTTGACCCCAGGGGTGCCTTCAGACCTGGCGCAGGAATTCGGACAGGCCGTAGCCGGTGCGACCGTTCATGGTCCACTCGGTCATGCCTTCGCCTATGTGCGTGGTCATTCCACCCCGGCGGTTGCGCAGCGGTATGAAACCTTTTACCTCGCCGTTGATGTCGAACTCGCGGCCCGACGCGGTGGAGATGTGCACGCGCAGCGCGCGGTGGTACAGGCCGTTGGCCTCGTAGTCGGCATCAATTTCTACCCCGGTAACGCGATCGATCTTGTCACCCTCAACCACTACGCCGCCGAGGCGGATGTCGTCGGGGCCGCGGCGGATGATGCTGACCATGGCACCCAGGTCGTCGCCGAAGTTCATTGTGAGCCACTCGTAGCCTTCGATGGCTTGCCAGTAGCGAGGTCCCCAGCTGTGGTCGCGCAGGCCGTGCCCGTTGATCTCCACCGTTTCGTCGCCCAGCAGCAAGCGGCCGCTCACCCGCATGTGCTGTTCGTAGTGCGCCTTGGCAAACTGCTGGTCATCGGGGAGTTTGTCTTCGCTCTTGTCACCCGAGCTGCCGTACATGGGTCCGACCGCAACGTGATCGAGTTCGAGTGACAGTGGCCGCGACGGGTTGTCGGTAAACGCGCGGCGGGGTTCGGCCATCTGCGTGGGATCGGCGAGCTCTACCACCTGCCCGCTGTAAGTTGTGCGCAGGTGATGGCCCGGCTCGACCACGGTGAAGCACATGCCGCCGGCCTCGAACGAATCGTTGTTGTCGATGGCAGGTCTCGCAAAGTTGAACAGCACTCGCCCATCGGGCAGGTAGACGGTCACCGTCATCTCGGCACGGCCCTCGTTAGCGCGGTTGCCCAGGCGCACGAAACCTCCCACGCCGCGGTCGCGGTCGAAGAAGTTGAAGTACATGCTCTCGTTGAAGTTGGGCTCGGGGCCCAGTGGGTGGGTGTAGTCGTCGTCGGGGCTGATGTTGCCAAGCGTGAGTGTCATGCACACTTGTTAGCCCGCCCGCGCAGTCCAGTCGAGGCAGCGGCGCGCGAGCCACGCACACGCCAGGGAGTAGCTCTAGCTCTCGTCTATGTCTTCGAGGCTGACGAGCTCAACGCCCAGTCCCTCGTCGTCGTCCAGCTCCACGCCTGCGGGCATCTCAGCGGTTTCGGCGTCGGTGGCGGGCACCTTGAGCGCTCCCTCCATGTTGCCCAGCGAAGTGGTCGGAAAAGGGCTGCGTCCCACCTGCACCGAGTGGGTATCGCCGGTGGCATTGCGCCGTTCGAACTCTGCACGTTTCCACTTCATGAGTTGCTCTCTGAGCGCCACGCCATCGATGTTGAGCGTGTCGCAGACCGTGAGAAACGAAAAAGGGTATTCCCAGCAGTCTTCTGCTATCCAGGTCTCGGCCTCGTCGGACATGCGGCGGTACCTCAGTCGGCTGGCGCCTGCGTGCTTGTAGAAGCAGCGTATACCGTCCTTGAGCACCGCGTACATCAGCGCCCGCTCGGGTCCCATGGCGTCGTCGTTCAGCTGCGAGGCAAAGTACTGTTCGGGCAGGGTGAGGTCGGGGCTCAAGTGATCGAGCAGCGACGGCATGAGTATGAAGTTGCCGCTCAGTGCGTCGGGTTCGTGGCGGCGCGGGCTGCGACCCTTGCCGGGTGCCTGCATGCCCTTTCTCGCAGAGCCGTTGCCGGTTGACAGGCCGCCGTTCGGGGAGCCTCCGTTCGAAGAAACACGGCTCGAGGATACTGCGCTGGAGGTAGAAGCGTTGTTGCTGGCGGTCGACCGGACAGACTCCTTGCTACTTCGATTCATGGGAGGGGTTTTCCAAGAACTGTGCCGCTATCGACCTTCTCCGATCGGGGGGCAACCGGCCCGGCGACGGTCACCTGGCCGAGTCGTCCAGACCCCGTACCCCTGCCGCGGGCTCCTCGGCAGGCCGCGAGAAACATGCCTTTACTGTCCGGATTCTGTCGCGTGGCCTACTTGCTGTCGTGGCTTCTTCGTGTCCGGCTGGCCATCAGGGGGGGCGGACTCACCCGTTCGGGTGGGCCGGGGGCCTTATTGCATCCCCGCGACGGCAGAGCGGATTCTTGCAGAATCGCCCGATACCCGTGCCTGGTGCGCGTTACAAACAGTGACTGGCCCAGCGCTTGACACAATTTAGAGGGAGCGGGTATAGTTTGCAATCTTGTTCAGCCCGCTGAGGGTTGGGGGGCAAGGCGCTCGAATTTTATGGCTGACCAGCAACAGACACGAAAGCTGTCGCGCAAAGAGCGCGAGCTGCAGTTCAGGCTCAACATTGTCCTGGACGCTGCCCTGGAGGTGTTTTCGGAGAAGGCCTTCGGCCAGGTGTCTGTCGAAGAGATCGCCACCCGCGCCGAGATCAGCGTGGGTACGCTGTACAATCTTTTTCACAGTAAAGAAGAGGTCTACACTGCTGTTGTCTCACGATCGCAGAGCGAGTTTCTCGACACGATTGAGCGATTGCTGGGCGAGGCCCGGGGGCCGCGCGAGCAGGTACTGGCCGTTGTGCGCGGGCACCTGCAGCACTTCGCCAAGTTTGAGAACGCGATGAAGATCTACATATCGGCCACTAACGGTTTTCAGTGGGAGCTGCGGACCAAGCTGTCTGTCGAAGTAGGCGAACGGTTGTCGGGCTTCGAGGCCCAAGTGGTCGACATATGCCAGGCCGGTATGGACGAGGGCATATTCAAAAAAGACGTGTCGGCGCAGGACCTTGGGGCGGTGATCCTGGGCGTGCCCCACTCCTTTCTGATAGCTGCTGCACGCAAGGACCCTCCCGACGTGGCTGCCGGCATACCGGCGGCCGAAGCCACCGTCAATCGCCTCCTGGGCACTGATTGATCGCCCGCCAGCCCGGGCGCTCTGATCCCGAGCGTCGTTATTCCCCCGCGGTAAACCAGCCGCCCGCCGCCAGCTTTCGATTTACTGTCCGCGCACTCTGCCCCGAACAATCGATATAAAAAATCATTGTGTTCAACCTGCGTGAGGGCTTGGCTGCGCTGGGATGTTATAGTAGGAAACATACTCAGCAGCGGCGCTTCATTCTTGAAACCGCATTTCTTGAGCGGTGTCGTTGCCTGGTGTGGTAATTGGCCCTTCTTTCCGGTTGCGGGGAAGGGAGGTGGACGAGGATGTGGTGTGATTAAGAGCGAGCTCAGGGTACCGAGCCTGACGCATGCGAAGGCGGCGGGTATATGCGAGACGGCGTTAAAGGCCATGGGCCTGGACGCCAAGAAGGCGCTGGACTACAGGGACGGTTACGATTTTCTTGTCGGGGGGCAGGTACGCGTGGCCGTGCGTTATGCTTTTCCCACCTCGGACCGTGAGCAGGTCTACACCAAGCGCAACGGCGAGGTGTCGCGCTATGTCTACAAGCGCTGGACCTTCAACTTCCACCGCCACGGTAAGATGGACGTGCGCTACTGCGATTTTTTTGTCTGCCTGCTTGCCCCCGTGGGTGACCATGCTGCTGCCGGCAGCGACCTCAGTGTATTTGTCATTCCCTGGGAGGCGGTGAC
>DBZX01000033.1:7221-7404 GCA_002311335.1 bacterium UBP10_UBA1149 | reverse complement strand
CTTATATCCCAGGCGGCAGGCGTTGGTCTCGCCCAGACCGGTCGCATAAAGATAAACGATAAGGCTCGCGCGGCGCTGAGGTTGGTCAAGGGCGGTGCCGATTCGCGCGTTACAGCAAAGGGCGGCAACAAGCTGGTCAACCTGCGCCGCGAGGGCGGCGTTAACGGAGAGGTTAACGGAGAG
>DBZX01000033.1:6286-7182 GCA_002311335.1 bacterium UBP10_UBA1149 | reverse complement strand
ACGGAGAGGTTGACGGCGACGGTAGCGACCAGCCGCCGGTGGGTCCCACCGGTCGCGGATTGCGGCCGGTAGTCTGACCCGGGCGCGTCGCTCAGTGCCGTTCGAGAACCTCGCGCGTAATAAACAGCACCGCCGTGCCAGCCACGGCCAGCAGCAGCGGCAGCAGCCCGAAGGGCTCCAGCAGCGCCGGGCTGGTGGCAAGCGCCCCGCAGACAGCCGCGCCGGTCAGTTGCAGGCATTCCACGGCCAACAGCCTGTGCCGCGGCTGAGCGGACACGGCTGATTCTTCCACCATTCGGTAGGCTTCGGCCAGCTCCACGTGCTGGCCCTCTATTTCTCCGCTGGTCGACAACCGCCGGGCCCTGGCTATGAGTTCGGTACTGTAGCGATTGACGTTAAGGCGCAGCAGCTCCCGGGCTTCGGGGGTGACCTGCAGTGCCTCGGGATGGCTGGAGTCGGGACTGGCCGATGGGTCAGAACCGGCGGGCGAGCTCCCCCGGGGCGGCATAAACTGCCCGCCAACGAGGCGGCGGCGGGCCGCGTCGAGGTTGAGTATGCGCGCGCCGGTTGACCGTCGTTCGTGTCTTGCGGCCCGTTGCGGGGCTGCGCCTGCTCGTACCATGCGTTGTTCCATGTTGCTTGACTCTCCCTGTCGCGTCCGGTTGCGGCCAGGAGGGGTGAAGCAACGTCCGTGCCATCGCCCCCGGCGCCGTAACAGCGCGGTTTATGCGGTCTGCAGGCCAGCGGGCGCAGCCAGCCAGCGTGAAAAAAATGACTCCGTGACGCTGTTCTGATTGCATGGCTCTCTTGTGGCCACGCCGCCTTGCGCTATCCTGATGGCTGACTGCCCGTTTGGCGCGTATCGTTATCAGTGGAGAGGTGACCGAGTGGCTGAA
>DBZX01000033.1:0-6265 GCA_002311335.1 bacterium UBP10_UBA1149 | reverse complement strand
AGGTGCTCGCCTGCTAAGCGAGTGAGGGGATCATACTCCTCCGAGGGTTCGAATCCCTCCCTCTCCGCCAGTCGGTAAACGGCAATGGGCACGCGCCGGCAGTAGGTACTGTCCGGTGATGGATACTGCCCGCGATGGGCACGCGGGCGATGATGGGTAGCAGGTCGGTAGACGGCCAGGGGAGCGGAGGCGGTAACGTGGCAGTTTATTGCAAGGCAGACGACGGTTGGCTCGCTGGCAGGTGGGTCACGGATGGATTTCGGATAGCGGGTTTGCTGGTGTTGGCACTGGCGGCGGCGGGTTGCTCGGCCAGGGCAAAACCCGAGGCGGTGGCGCCGAGCCATTTTGTGCAGATAAGAGATCCGGGCATGGCCTATGCCCACAACCATGGTGCACGACCCTGCTACTCGTTCGAGTTGGCCGACCCCGACTGGCGCCTGGAGGAATCCAAACCCGACTGGGCGCAGTTCTCCCGCTTGGACGGCGTGCTCAGGGTCTATTTTGTCGATAACCGCGACGTGGGTTTTGCCGTTGGAGGCATGGAGCCCGAGGACGCATTGCGGGCTTTCATCGGGGCCGAGGCGGCGTTTATCAAGCCGTTGTTTCAGTTCCAGTCGGTGGAGTCGCCCAAGCTGGCCGAGGACGACAACGGCATCTGGGTGCAGTGGGCCTGGGAAGGGCGCGCGGGTAATCGACGCGGAGCCGGCAGCCGGGCCCCGGTTGACCAACGCCACGTTGTAGCCAGCCTGTGGATGGACCCCTGGGTGCTGAGCTTTGACTGGGCCACCACCGAGGTTGATGCCGACTACTTCGGGCCTACGCCCGAGATGATCGACATGCTCGAATCGCTGCGCTTTCACCCGGCCTGCTTCACGGCCATGCGAACGGGCGAAACCTGGTCCCCCTGAAGGGGATACGCTCCAATTGCGTAAAAGGTAGCAGGGTAGCGATCAGCGGTCGGCGATCAGCGGTGGCGCATGAGCACTTGCTCGTCGCTTTCGAAGCTGCCGCCGGCCTTTATCCACGCGCTCAGGGTGGCAGGCGCGTCGCGTGCCGGGTTGTAGACGTCCTCTTCTGACGAGAACAGTCCGTTGCCCGCGTAGACCAGGCGCGTCCAGTTGGGAAAGCTGAAGGGCTTGCCGTCTTCCCTGAAGGGTTCAGGCAGGCAGTTGCGACACTCAAAAACTATCGCGCCGGTCTCCTCGTCCCAGGCCACCCAGTCCTGCGGAAACGTCATGCAGGGAAAAGGCGCCATCACGCCCGTGATCCATTCTTCTATGGCGGCGCGCCCGTTGAACTCCCCGTAAGCGTGCTCGATGTACACCGCGTCTTCGGTAAACAGCGCGGCCCAGGGCTTCCAGTCGCCGCTTTCCGAGGCCTGGTCGCGCGCCCGGCGGTAAATATCAAGGGCTTCTTCGAGTTCTTCGCGAGTGAATCGTGGCATCTTGTTTTCTCTCTTCGGGGGTCGGCTCGAATAGCGCAGTCAGCCGGCGCCGTCAGCGCAACCAGCCCTGCCCACCGTCGAGCATTATGGTGCTGCCGGTCATGTAGCCCGCGTCGGGTCCGCACATCCAGGCCACCGCCCGGCCTATGTCGGTCTCGCAGTCGCCCACGCGTCCGAGCGGCACACTGCTGAGCATGTCCTGGTATTCGTCGCTGAAGTTTTCTTTCCACCACTCCATGCCCGGCGAGGCTGCCAGTGGCACGATGTTGAGCACGCGTATACCCATCGGCCCCCACTCCCAGGCCGCGGCACGTGTGAGCATGCGCGTGGCTTCCTTGATGGCCGCGTAGGCACCCAGGCCGTCGGGGTCGGGTCGCAGCGCCGAGCCACTGCCCAGGTTTATGACCACGCCGCCGCCGCGTAGCTCGTCGTGGCACGCGCGCATCAGGCGCAGGCTCGCCAGTGGTCCGCTGCGAAAGCCGCGCTCGAACTCCTCGTCGTCCACCTCGAGCAGCTTGCCCAGCGGCACCGTCTGCGCGTTGTTGACCAGGATGTCTATGGTCGAGTACTCGGCCAGGGTGGTGGCCACCAGCCGTTCGATGTCGGCGGGCTCGAGAACGTCGGCCTCAACAGCCACCGCCGTTCCGCCGCGCTCCTGTATGTGATCAACGGTGACGGCCAGCTTGCCCAGCGTGCGCCCGGCCACCACGACCCGTGTTCCCTCGTCGCCCAGGGCGAGCGCGATGCCGCGTCCAACGCCCTGGCCAGCGCCGGTTACTATTGCGGTCTTGCCGTCTAAAAATCCCATTGCCGCTGAACAAACCACGTCGCCTCGGTCGATGAAAGGCCCGCGACGCTGCGCCGCCAGCGCTGCCCGGTCATCTCCCGGTAATCAGTGAGCCGTGGTCGGTGAGCTCGCCGCGTACCCGTTCAAAGCAACGCTCGTAAAGGTAGAACGGTATGGTGGGGTAGAGGTGGTGCACGAGGTGAAAGTTCTGCCACAACAGGAGGTACTTCAGGCCGGGAAACAAGGTTACGCGCGTGGCCAGGTAGCGGTTGCGCTCCAGGTGCGGCCGGTGCGGCAGGTAGTCAAAACAAACAGCCAGGGCCATCCACGCCAGTGACGCCGGCAGCAGGCCGAGCAGCAGCACCTCGCTGAGATAGCCCGCGAACGAAGCCGCGACGACCACGGCCAGCAGGCCGCCGTACCAGGCCGCGCCCAGCAGCTTGCGGCGTCGTATTACATCGGGTCCCACCACGTCGTCCGTCACGAAGGCGCGCAGGTAGCCGCTCACCAGGGTTAGCGACCGCAGCAGGACACCCGCGCCGGTTACGCCGGGCTCAAAGTAGTCGGGGTCGCGTTCGGGGTTGTTGGTGTTGGCGTGGTGCTTGAGATGCGCCACCTTGAACAGGGCGTGGCTTTCGCCCAGGGGGATGCCGGCCAGCCAGCCGCACAACTCGTTGAGCCAGCCCAGCCCGGGCTGCCGCGCCGAAATGTTGCCGTGCGTGGCCTCGTGGTAGGGCGTGAACGAAGCGTAGGCCAGTACGGCGTTGAAGAACACGCCCATCCACAAGGGTATGGCACCCGACAGCGCGGCTGCCCAGCTGAGCGTGTAAAGCGCCAGCACAGAAAAACACATGACAACCGTGGGCCAGGCCAGGGGCAGCATGTAGTCGAGCGATGCGTGTCTTGCCTGGTCGTTCATACGGCAGCGATGCTGGCCCGGCGTCCCGGCCGTGGCAAACGCCGCCCGTGCGCCTGGTAAACGTGGGTGCTCCTCTTGGCCGCGCCGGCATGGCATAAGCTCTCAACGCAGCAGCCGGCCCGGGTCGGCCAGCCGCAGGGAGCGCATAAGCATAATGATAGACCTCTACACCTCGCCCACGCCCAACGGTTACAAGGCCAGCATCGCGCTCGAAGAAATGGAGCTGCCCTACGAGGTGCACGCCATCGACCTGATGTCGGGCGAGCAGAAGCAGCCCGACTTCCTGGCCATCTGCCCCAACGGCCGCATACCCGCTATTGTTGACCGCGACGAAGACGACTTAGCGGTCTTCGAGTCGGGTGCGATCATGATCTACCTCGCCGAGAAGAGCGGTCGCTTCCTGCCCACCGACACCCGCGGCCGCTCGCGGGTAATACAGTGGCTCATGTTCCAGATGGGCGGCATTGGCCCGATGATGGGACAAGCCAACGTTTTCTACCGCTACTTTCCCGAGAAGTTGCAGCCCGCTATCGACCGTTACCAGAACGAGAGCCGTCGGTTGTTCGAGGTGCTCGACGGGCAGCTGGCCGACAACGAGTACCTTGCGGGCGATTACTCCATTGCAGACATGGCCAACTGGGCCTGGGTGCGCACGCACAACTGGTCGGGTGTATCGACCGACGGCCTGGACAACCTGTCGCGTTGGATGACCGCCATAGGTGAGCGCCCCGGGGCGCGGGTGGGCGTTACGGTGCCCGTGGATATAAGCGAGATCATGAAGGGCGGCAAAGACGCCGACAAGGCGGCCGAGGAATTCTCGAAGCGCGCCGGCTCTATGCTGCAGAGGTAGCGCCGCGGTAGCAGCCGCCCGGCGCCAGTGGGGCAGTGTGATTGGAACCTGCCGCCTTTCGCAGTAAATACAGCGCATGAGTGACCACCCGGTATTAAGGCCCACCCGACTGGCCGCGCTGGAACTGCGCAACCGGGTCGTAAAGACCGCCACGTTTGAGGGTATGACCCCCGGCGGTATTCCCTCTGATGATCTTATAGAGTACCACCGGCGCCTGGCCGAGGGCGGTGTGGCGCTCACCACGGTGGCCTACTGCGCGGTGGCAGCCGACGGTCGCACCTTCTCGCAGCAGATGTACATGCGCGCCGAGGTGCAGCCGCAACTCGAGCGCCTCGCGAGCGCCGTGCACGCCGAGGGCGGCGCGGTGTCGATACAGCTGGGCCACTGCGGTGGCTTTTCAAAGAACCTGCAGATGTGGCCGCGTCGTCCCAAGGGGCCGTCGCCTTCTGTAAACCAGTACGGCGCGTTGTCGGGCATGCCGTTGGCCGGTTCGATGAGCCTGGCTCTCATCGAGCGCACGACGGCCGATTTCGCCGCCGCCGCCGCCCGCGCTCGCGACACAGGCATCGATGCGGTCGAGCTGCACCTGGGCCACGGCTACCTGCTGAGCCAGTTCATCAGCCCGCTTTCCAATCGTCGCCGCGATCATTACGGTGGCTCGCTTGAGAACCGCTTGCGCTTTTCCGTCGAGGTCGTGCGCGCGGTGCGCGAGCAGGTGGGCCCCGATTACCCGGTCATCTGCAAGGTCAACCTTGAAGACGGCGCCCGCGGTGGTCTCGAGATAGACGAGGCCGTCGAGGTGGCGCGTGTGCTCGAGCGCGAAGGCGTCGATGCACTGGTGCTAAGTGGAGGCTTCGTGGCTCGCAACGGATTCTACATGCTCAGGGGCGACGCGCCGATCGCCAGCATGGTCGAGGTCGAGAAAAACCCGTTGCAGAAAATCACCCTGCGCTGGATGGGCGAGCGGGTGATACGAGCGCTGCCGTTTGAGCCGATGTTCTTCCTGGAAGGGTCGCGGCGGGTACGAGAGGCCGTGCAAATGCCGCTTATGCTCATGGGCGGCATCGTTTCGTCGGCCAACATGCAGCAGGCCATGGACGAAGGCTTCGATTTCGTGGCCGTGGGTCGGGCGCTCATCGCCGATCCCGATTTCGTGCGCCGGGTCGAACGCGGCGAGCAACCGGTATCGGACTGCAACCACTGCAACGAGTGCGTGGCCGAGATGGACCGCGGGGGAATAAGGTGCGTGTTGCGCGACTGACGGTGGCGCGGCGATGTCCGCGTGTGGCGCTGGTGGCGTTTGTTGCCGTGGGCTTGTCGGTGGCCTCGTGTTCGCTGATCCAGCGCGACCAGCGGGCAGCCGTGGCTGACCGGGCTCCCGTGCAATCGGCGGACCCCTGGTACGCGGCCGGCCGCGCGGCCGTGGATCGGGCCGACGGCCTGCGTGCCGACAAGCGGCAGGCGCGATCGCTGGTGCTGTTCGTGGGCGACGGCATGGGCATGACCACGGTAACGGCGGCTCGCATACTGGCCGGCCAGCGCCTGGGCCTGGCCGGTGAAGAACACAGGCTTGCGTGGGAAGACTTTCCCCACGTGGCGCTGACCAAGACTTACAACACCAACCAGCAGGTGCCCGACTCGGCGGGCACGGCCACGGCCTTGCTCAGCGGGGTGAAAACCATGGCGCGGGTCATCGGCGTGGACTCGGGGGTGGTGCGTGGAGACTGCGCCTCGCAGGCCGGGCACGAAACAGCGAGCCTGTTCGACCTCGCCGAGGCAGCCGGCATGGCTACCGGCGTGGTTACCACCACGCGACTTACCCACGCGACCCCGGCCGCGGCCTACGCGCACTCGGTGGAGCGTTACTGGGAAGTCGACTCGCGCATGCCCGAAGAGGCCCGCGACGCCGGCTGCGTGGACGTGGCTCGGCAGCTGGTAGCGTTTGGGGCTGGCGACGGCCTGGATGTGGCCCTGGGCGGAGGCAGGCGTAATTTTCTGCGCGATGACGGCAAGGGCGCTGGCGCGGCGGCCTGCCGCGCGGCCCTCGATGGTGGCGCTGAGGGCAAGGCGGGAAGCTGCCGAGGCAAGCGCGAAGACGGCCGCGATCTTGTAGCCGCGTGGGTGGACGGCCGCGACGGCAGGCGCGCGGTCTTTACCGCCGACGGTCTACGCGCGGCGGGCAACGGGCCGGGCCTGCTGGGGCTGTTCGCTGACTCGCACCTGCCTTACGTTGTTGACCAACGGCACGCCGGGATAGACCTCGCC
>DBZX01000002.1:31760-32008 GCA_002311335.1 bacterium UBP10_UBA1149 | reverse complement strand
AAGTGCCAGACCGTCTCCCCGCTGTCGAGATCAAGGGCGACCACCGAGCTGCCGTAGTAATCCAACCCCCGGCGCTGGCCGCCGTAGAGGTCAGGCGAGGGGTTGCCCGTGGGCACATAAACCAGGCCGTTTTCTTCGTCGACAGACAGCGGTGCCCAGACGTTGGGGCTACCCGATTGCCATCGCCCCCCGCTGTCGTCTGCCGCGCGCTGCCAGGCGGGCGGCACCGGGTCCCAGGCCCAGCGCAG
>DBZX01000002.1:28648-31682 GCA_002311335.1 bacterium UBP10_UBA1149 | reverse complement strand
GCGCACTACGCCTGACGGCGCGTCCACGCGTTCGTTGTCAGCCACCAGGGCGCCCACGATGACCAGGTCGGCCACCGCCACGGGAGCCGAGGTCGGGTAATACTCCCACTGCTCGTGCTCCGACAGGCCCTCGCGCAGATACACCCTGCCCGCGTCGCCAAAGCCGGGGCAGAGTCGGCCGGTGTCAGCGTCCAGGGCAATGAGCTCCGAGTCCCGGGTGCCGGTAAAAATACGCCGACTGCAAATCCTCGTGCCGCCGTCCCGGCCCTCCTGACCGTCCTGCCACCACGCCACGCCGCGACAGGTGAGCGGGTAAGGACCCTGCCCCCGCCGAAAACGCAGCTCGGGGTCAAAGACCCATTTCTCAACGCCGGTTTCAGCGTCGAGTGCTATGACCCGGTTGAACGGCGTACAGAAATAGAGCGTACCCTCGACCACGAGCGGCGTGACCTGGAAAGAACTGCGCGCCCACTCCCCGCTGCCGTCTGAGACATCACCGTGCCGGTACTCCCAGGCCAGCTGCAAGGAGTCCACGTTGGCCGCGGTGAGCTGGGTAAGCGGACTGTAACTCGTACCCCCGGCATCGGCCCCGTAATGCGGCCAATCGGCCGTCGGGCCGCTGTAGTCAATGCTTTCGCGGCCACCACAGCCCGCCGCCAGGACGCAGACGCCGAGGGCACAGGCCCAGCCCAACAAGGTAGCGTAGAGAAATTTCCCTTTAGTTTTCATGCTCTAAGCTCGTTCGAATCATGTGCAACTTCAGCGCGAAGGCCCGATCACGGTCTCGGCGTAGAGCTCCATGGCCCTGCGTTTTTCGTCCAGGCTTGACCGCGGGCCAAGGCTGTAACTGAGCGGGTAACTGACCGTGGAGCTTGCCCCTTTTTCTTCAAGCCTGGCCAGCAGGCCAGGCGCGGGCGGTACCGAAAGGGGCAGCACGCACTCAAAGGGCAGGTTTTCACGACCGGCCTCGCGTCTGAATGCAGCCAGGCTGTCCAGCAGTTCGAAGGCAGATTCCTCGCTGTCACCGGCGCCCATGTAACCGTCGGCCGTGCTCGCCGCCCGCTTCAACGCCCGCCGGCTGCGACCGCCCGTGTACACCGGTATGCCGCCAGCGGGAGCGGCCGGCAGGCTGCGCAGGGGGGCAAAGTCAAAAAACTCGCCGTGCCACTCCAGCTCCTCGCCCGTCCACAGCCGGCGCATGATGGCGATCATCTCGTCCATGCGGCGTCCGCGGCTTTTGAAATCGATGCCCAGCTGGTCGAATTCCTCTTTCATCCAACCCGTACCGGCCCCCAGGGCGAAGCGCCCATCGGACAACAGCGCGAGGGTTGCGCAGGCCTTGGCCACTTCGAGCGGGTGCCGCAGCGGCAGGATGTAGATCGAGCTCGATAGTTTCAGCTTGCTCGTCGCGGCGGCCACAGCACCCAGCACAGACCAGGTATCGGGAAAAGCCGTATCGGCCGGAAAAGGCGGCGTCCCGTCCTCCGAGTAGGGATAAGGAGACGACAACGCACTGGGATGAAAGAGGTGGTCGGAGAGAAACACCCCGTCGAAGCCGATCTCCTCGGCCATGCACGCGAGCTCCACCAACTGCCCGGGCTCGGTGAAAGAAAGCGCCTGCCAGAACTTCACTGCTTCTCCCCTTCGTGAACCACTTCCCTATCCCGGCCCGGGGGCCAGCGCCCAGCCCTGCTCGCCGCCGCGCGCCGAGCCCTCGGACTCCAACTTGCGCAGATGCGCGGCCACCGACCAGGCCGCCGCCGGGTGCAGAGACACGGGCACGTCGGTGTACATCAGTTCCACTATCGCCTCTACGGCCATGGGCTTGTCACCGAGGCAGGCCAGCACCTGTCGCTCGCGAAGATTGCGGTGGGCTATCAACTCCCCCACCTTGCGGGCCGGGTCGGTAATAGCCGGGCCGTGGGCGGGATAAATAACATCGGGTGAGATATCGAGCAGCAGGGCCAGGGAGTCGAGGTATTGCGCCATGTCGCCGTTGCCCGGTATCACCGTGGTACCGGCACCGAGCACGTTGTCGCCGCTGAACACCGCGTTCTCTTCTTCGAGCACGAAACAGAGATGGTCTGCTGCGTGGCCCGGCGTAGCCAGCGCCCTCAGAGTGACTCCTTCAACAGAGACACGCCCGCCATCGGCAAGATCGCTTATCTCCAGGTCGCGGTCGTATTCGGCGCAACGCGCCTTGTGAATCGGCATGTCACCATAGCGATCGAGAACCTGCGCAACTCCGCCAATGTGATCGGGGTGACCGTGGGTCAGGACCATGGCCTCTAGCTGTCTGCCCGCCAGCGCCTCGTGCAGCTTGTCGACCCAGCCCTCCACTCCCTGCCCGGTGTCGAGCAACAGCAGGCTCTCGCCGGTGCCCAGCAAGTAGGTGTTGGTGCCCGGCCCGGTGAACGGCCCCGGGTTCTGGCCAAGTACGACCTGCACTCGCGGAGACCAGCGGGCGATATCAGGCATCTCCAGGCCCATCATGCTGTCGGTTACTATCCGGCGAGGTTCCTGCTGCATGGCTTACTCCGCGCTCCGCACGCTCCCCGACAATACCAACAGGCACGCGTCCGCGGCAAGTCGCCTACCCGCCTGCCTCAATTACAGGCCAACGCGCCGCAGACCATGTCACAGGAAACAAGGCCGACACTGCACTGCGCCATGCGCAGCGCATCGGCGATGCTGCAAGTGCCATCGGGCGCACCCGGCGGGCTCACATCGCAGTTGCCGAAGGAGGATAGCGTCGTGCAGGCCCGGAGTCCTACAGTGAACTGGGCCACCAGCATGGCGTCTATTACGTTTATGGCGCCGTCCGAGTTGACATCTCCGCAGCCATCTCCGCCAGCAACAATTTCCAGGTCGAGGAGCACCGGCAGGTGATCCGAGGCATCAACGGTATCATTTGCCAGCAACCCCGGCGGCAGGCTACCGGCGGCGAAGGTAAGGGTGTTGAGAACCTCGCCCCCTACCACGAAGGCGGCCAGCGCCGGCGATGGCAGCAGGTAATCGACCCGGCGCGAAAGAT
>DBZX01000002.1:5572-28623 GCA_002311335.1 bacterium UBP10_UBA1149 | reverse complement strand
AGATAAGTGCCGCGAGCAGGGTCAGCGTTCAGCGTTTCGGGCCGCGAGTTGTTGACGTCCAGCGGACTGAGCAACAGGAGACCTTCGTTGAGCAAGCTCGTGACCTCGGCGTCATCATCTTCTTCGTTGAGGTCACCAGCGTAGACCAGCAGGGCCAAGGGGTCAGCGGCCATGCTCGCAGCGACGAGTGCCGCAGATGCTAACGATTCCTGTTGCCTTATGGCGTTCACCGACGCGTCCCAATGCGCCACCCACACGAGCAGGTCTTGTCCGGGTAGGTCAATGGTGGCTTCCAGAAGGGTGCGCTTACTGGTCTGGCCGTTACCAGACAGGACGTGCTCCACCGCCGACCCGGCTACGAGCGGGTAAAGGCTCATCACCGCCCTTCTATTTCCGGCACCATCGGCAGACGAGTACACCGAGTCGTAGGCAGGGTTGTCGGCCAGAAAATCCTCCAGGTTGGCCAGCCCCTTCCCCTCCTGCAACAGCACAACGTCCGGGGCCAGGTAGTCGATGATGCGTTGCAGGGCAGCTCGGCCGCCGGAACCGGGTGCGCCCGCGCCGTTTATGTTGTAGCTGAGCAGCGATAGCGGCCAGGCCGCCGACTCGCCGGTGGGCAGCAGCAGAAACAGGGCAAGCAATACCGCGGCTGGCCGCGCAAGAAGCTGCCGACGTTTTGCGGAGCTCTCCACGAGGGCAAGTTTACATACATGTAATAGACCGTGGCAAGAGAATTTGGTCCAGGAATTTCAATATACCCTGCGTCTTCTGTGTCGAGACGCCGAAGCTGACGCCCCACCCACCCCCCTTCCGGGGGTGATGCGCGTTTTACCCCGAGGGTGGCTGAAACGGCCCGGCCACCACCGCTCATTTTTGCGGACCCCTTTGCAGGCTCTCCATAAGTCTCGCGGCCAGCCTGCTCAACTCGCCGCGATCGGCTGTCTTGCGATTGGCTAAGTCGAAGCCTTCGCCATCCGCCCGCGGGATAAGGTGCACGTGGTAGTGAAATACCGTCTGCCCGGCGGCAGTACCGTTGGCCTGGTAAACGGCGATTCCGTCAGGCTCAAGCTCGGCCTTCAGGACCTCGGCTATTTTCAGCTGAAGCGCGGCCACCGCCAGCATATCGGCCTCGCTGATGTCGAATATGTTCTCGGCGTGTGCACGGGGAACCACCAGCAGGTGGCCCCTGGACAGTGGAAACAGGTCCATGAAGGCCAGTACGCGATCGTCTCGGTACACGAGGGCTGCGGGCGCGTCACCGCGCGCGATGAGACAGAAAATGCAAGAGTCGCCGGAATTGCTCACCACTACTTCCCCGCCAGGCCACGCGCTCCAAGGCGCGAGCCGTGATTCTTCCTGCGCAGTGGTGACCCCTACGGGACTCGAACCCGTGTTTTCGCCGTGAGAGGCCGACGTCCTGGACCACTAGACGAAGGGGCCATACGACGCCACAAAAAACGCCGGGAGCCAAACATAGTCGGCTCCCGGCGTCCGGTCAAAGGTAGGTCTTTCAGTTAGAGGATTTTGCCTTGAACTGTCTATTTGTATTTTTCTTGGCTCCCGAAAACGTGTTCGACCAGCAGACACCTTCGTCGTTTATCAACTGCACGGTGAGCGCCGGTTCCATGCTCAAAGGCAAGCTGACCATACCGAGGAGAGAACCAAGCCCCTTCACCTTGACCGAGGCTTTGCCGTCCGCACCTGACTTGAGCTTGACCAGGCTCAGCCCGTCAGCCAACAGGCCGCTCTTGTCCTTGAACACTAACGTGCGCGCGTTGCCTTTCCAGCAAGCCCTGTTGCCGCAAAGACCACCCACGGGCAGCTCCTGGTCCATCACGTTGGACTGGACTCCTCCGACCGAATCCCAGGTACACACGCGCATGCCCGTAGTGCTCGATGGGTCGCCAAAGTCAGAGGTGGTCGTCGCCGCACCAGACTTCCAGTTCCAACCGAGTTTGTCGCGCGTGTCGCTGGAGTCGTCCTTCAACTTGAAGGACGATTTACCGGAAAGGGTCGGCTCGAGGCAGCCGAATAACGGCTCTACCGGGCAACCGAAGTCTCCCGAAACGCAAACACCGGCAGAACACTGGTCGCCCAAGGTGGCGGGGTCACCGTCACTGCAGGACGCGGTGTTGTTGGACGTCACGCAACCGCTGGCCGAATCGCAGCTGTCGTCAGTGCAAGCGTTACCGTCGTCACAGGCCACGCTGTTGTCGGCAAAAGAGCATCCACTTGCCGGGTCGCAACTATCGTCGGTGCACAAGTTNNNNGCCCGTGGTACAAGCGTTGCCGTCATCGCAAGCCCCCGCAACGTTGACACTGAAACAACCGCCGCCCAGGTCGCAACTATCGTCGGTGCAGACATTACCGTCGTCGCAATCAGGCGGCGCGCCTCCTGCACAAGCACCAGCGCTGCAGGTGTCGACGGTAGTACAGGCATTGCCATCATCGCAAGCCAAGGAATTGTTTGAATAGGCGCAGCCCGTCCCGGGATCACAGCTGTCATCGGTACAGCCATTGCCGTCGTCACAATCGCGCGCAGGACCTCCCAGGCATACGCCCGCCAGGCAGGTATCCCCGGTGCTGCAGGCATCGTCGTCGTCGCAGCTACCCGTGTTATCTGCATAAGCACAACCGCTGGCTGGCTCGCAGGAATCGTCGGTACAGACGTTACTGTCATTGCAGTCCCTGGCCGCGCCCGAGACACAGGCGCCCGCCGAGCACTGGTCGGCTACCGTGCACGCGTTGCCATCATCACAACCGACCGAGTTGTCCGTAGACACGCAGCCGGTGGCCACGTTGCACGAATCGTCGGTGCAAAGATTGCTGTCGTCACAGTTAGGCGCCGGGCCACCAACACAGGCACCACCACTGCAGGTATCTGCGAGCGTACAGGCGTTTGCATCATCGCAGGCGCTTTCGTTGTTAACCGTCACACAACCGCTGCCACTGTCACAGGAGTTATCCGTACAGCCGTCACCGTCGTCGCAGTCCAGCGCCGATCCGGGCACGCACGCTCCTCCACCGCAGACGTCGTTCTCCGTGCAGGCGTTGGAATCATCGCAGGCCAACGTGTTGTTGTCAGCCACGCACCCGCTGGCAGTATTGCAGGAGTCGTCGGTACAACCATTACTATCATCGCAGTTCAGCGGAGGACCGCCAAAACAATTCCCGCCACTGCAGGTGTCCGCCGTTGTACACGCGTTGCCATCATCGCAAGCTGCCGAGTTGTTGACGGCCACACAGCCGCTGGCCGAATCGCAGCTGTCATCAGTGCAAACGTCACCGTCGTTACAGACCGGGGGCGCGCCTCCAACGCACACACCGCCCGAACATGTATCGTCGGTGGTGCATGCATCGCCATCGTCACAGGCCACGCCGTTGTTGGCAGTGGCACATCCACTTGCCGGATCGCAACTATCGTCGGTGCACAAGTTGCTATCGTCACAGTCAGGCGCAGGGCCACCTACGCAGGCCCCGGCGCTGCAGCTGTCGCCCGTGGTACAAGCGTTGCCGTCGCTGCAAGAGTCGGTGTTGTCGGCAAAGGAGCAACCCGTCACCGAATCACAGCTCCCGGTGGTACAGGGATTGCCATCGTCGCAGAGCGTGTCGTTGGCAACGCCGCCACACAGGCCGCCCGCGCAGACGTCGCCGTCCGTGCAAGCCACGCCATCGTCACACGGAGCGACGTTAAGCGTGTGTTCGCAAGCGTGGGCCACGATGTTACAGCTATCGTCGGTACAGGGGTCACCGTCGTCGCATAGAGCGGTCGCCGGATAACCCGGGGCCACCGTGCCGTCTACGCAACCGTTATCGATGCCAGCCGAGGTCACACCCTGGGCGTCATTCACCGCTGAATCACCTTCGATCTGAAAAGTGGCGAGGCGTACAGGCCCGCACTCTACGGTCACTACTGCCGGAGACAGGGGAGCTACTTCGCCCGCCCTAATGGACCACAGCGCCCACACCACGTCCTGCTCGGCTCCGAGGGTATCACCGGTGGCCAGGTCGAGTATCTCCTGGGCCACGACCTGCACGTTGTTGGTGCCGAACTCGATCGGACCGGCGTCAGTATGAAAAGTCGCTACGCAGCCACTAAATCCGACCTCGTCGCCGGGGCAGATTTCTGACACGCCACTTCCGGCTGGAGGCGCCGCCGGTCCGCAACCGGCAAATTCACCGAGGCCCGTACCTGGGCTACCCGTGACATTGCCCAGCTCGTCGGTCAGGCCGTCACCCATCTGCCCGAAAAGGTTTGTAAACAAGCCGCGCGGGACGTTCGGAATTATGATATCGAAACGTGCCAGGGCGGGCCTACTGGCGTTGTCGAAGGTAACCGGCAAACCTACCAGCTCATTGCCGGTGCCGAGAAAAAGCTCCAGCGGGCCGAGCAGCGGATCCACGCAGGGAGCCGCGCAGCCGGCAAGCCCGAGGCAGCCGTCCACCACTGTGCCGGGTGCACAGCTACCGTCTACGGCACAAAGGTCGCCGCTGGTACAGGGATCGCCATCTGAGCAGGAACCCGCCGGAACGACTGGGCCCGGAACACAAACTCCACCGGCGCAGACGTCACCCGAGGTGCAAGGGTCGCCGTCTTCGCAGGCACCGGTGATCTGAATATTTGAACACACTCCGGCAGTACAGCTGTCGGCAGTACAGGGGTTGGCGTCGCCGCACTCGAGCAGGCAACTCGCCGAGCAGCAGTCACCGTCGATATTGTTTCCGTCATCGCATTCTTCGCCCGCATCAGGGGCACCGTTTCCGCAGATGCCATCTGTTATCAAGGCCGAGTCCAACGCCGTCGCGCCAAGGGCCCCCGGTGTCGCCGAAGCTATTACGACACCCTGGGCGTCGTCCAGTGCTGAACTGTTTATGAGTTCAAATGTTGCGAGCGTGGTCGCGCCCTGGCTTATGGTTACCGTAGACGGAGAAAGTGGCTCAACGTCGGCAAAACGAATCGAGAACAGCAGCCAGGCTACGTCCTGCCGCGCCCCCGTGACCGTCACCCCGTCCAGAGCAAAAGCTTCCTGGGCTACGATCTGTGCGTTATTGCGGTCGAAGACAATGTCACCCGACGCCGTACTGAAGGTCGCCGAAAAGCCGTCGACACCCACTTCGTCGCCGGGACAGATAGATCCGGCACCGCAGCCGGCAAACTCCCCGAGACCGGTTCCGTTTTCCCCGGTCGGGTTGCCCACATCGTCGGTCAGGCCATCGCCGAGTTGTCCCGAAGTATTGGTAAACAAATTTCGCGGTACGTCGGTGATGACGATGTCAAAACGGGCCAATGCCGGGCTGCTCACGTTGGCAAACCCCACCGACAGGCCTGCAGCTGAAAGGTCGGTGGCGTCGCCAAGATAGGCCTCTACCGCCCCGACCACCGGGTCGAAACAGGGCGCGATACACTGGGCGTGGACCACAACCACCGAGGTGGCGGCAGACAAAAAGATTGATGCAAGGACAGAAGCGACCCCGAAGGTCAGCTTGCGGCAATTAGTATTCAATTCAGTACCCTCCCCTCAGGAGCGTCACAACGCGCCTATGTTCCACCCCCCCCGCAGCCGTCAAATTTGCTGCTTAAACCACTGCTGTCTTCTACCAAAATTAATATGGCCTACCACACACCCTCCCGGGTAAATCGGATGAAAAAGCGCTGTTTTCCCCCGTTAGGGGGAGAGATCGGACGGGGGAAGCTCAAGCAACGCTTTGACTCGCCACCACCAAGATGGGGGTGCCTCTGTCGATGAGCCGAACTGACATCAGACAGCGTCCGTGAGATAAAGGGTCAGCGCCTGCCAGCCGACCCACCGGCGGCGCGAGGAAAGCACAAAGAGCAATGCCGGAGATAGAAAGCAGCCAGGAACTGGTGAGCCAGGTTTACCAACAGAGCAGGGCCCGGCTCGAGATTGTCAGGAACAGGCGGCCCGGGCCGCTTACCCTCACTGATAAAATACTGCTTGGCCACCTCGACGACCCGGCCTCGAGCGAGCTTGACCGTGGTTCGTCCTACGTCGCCCTGCGCCCCGACCGCGTGGCCATGCAGGACGCGACCGCACAAATGGCCCTGCTTCAATTCATGCAGGCGGGCCGTGACGAAACTGCCGTTCCCGCCACCGTCCACTGCGACCATCTCGTGCGTGCCTACTCCGGCGCTGACAGCGACCTGGCCACCGCGAGGAATGAAAACAGCGAGGTATACGACTTTCTCTCGACCGCCTGCTCCAAGTACGGGCTTGGTTTCTGGGGGCCCTCTTCGGGGATAATCCACCAGGTTGTACTGGAGAACTATGCTTTTCCCGGTGGCCTGATGATCGGCACCGACTCTCACACGCCCAACGCCGGGGGCCTGGGCATGTGCGCAGTGGGCGTTGGCGGCGCCGACGCGGTGGACGTGCTGGCGGGCTTTTCCTGGGAAGTGCTGTTGCCCAGGGTCACCGGCGTGAGGCTGGTGGGAAAGTTGTCGGGTTGGACCGCGCCCAAGGACATCATACTGGCCCTGCTGGGCATGCTCAGCGTAAAAGGCGGAACCAACCGCGTCATCGAGTATTTTGGTGCGGGGACCGCGGCGATTTCCTGCACCGGTAAGGCCACTATCTGCAACATGGGAGCTGAGCTTGGAGCCACCTGTTCGGTCTTCCCTTTTGACCAGCGCATGGCGCTGTACCTGCGGGCCACCAGCCGCTCGGCGCTGGCCGACCTCGCGGAGAAAGCCGACGACCTCTTGACCGCTGATGGCGAGGTGGCCGGGTCGCCAGAAAGGTACTACGACGAGGTCTACGAGATCGACCTCTCCACGCTGGAACCACACGTGGTGGGACCACACACGCCGGACCTCGCGCGACCTATCTCGCAGCTGGCCGCGGATACTGCCCGCGAGAACTACCCCGACCGTATCTCGACGGCGCTGGTGGGCAGCTGCACTAACTCCTCCTACGAAGACCTCACACGCGCGGCCGACATCGCCCGCCAGGCCACCGACCTAGGGCTGGTGATGAAGAGCAAGTTGTTGGTGAGTCCCGGCAGCGACACGATCTTCAAGACCATCGCCCGCGACGGGCAGATGGATGCCCTGTCTGCCGTTGGCGCCAAAGTGCTGGCCAACGCCTGTGGGCCCTGTATAGGCCAGTGGCAGCGCGACGATATAAAGAAAGGGCAGGCGGACTCCATACTGACCTCCTTCAACCGAAACTTCCCCGGCCGCAACGACTCCAACCCCGAGACCCTCGCCTTTATAGCCAGCCCCGAAATCGTCATGGCTCTTGGCCTGGCCGGGAGCCTGTCGTTCAACCCGCTGGTCGACGAACTGGTAACCCCTGATGGTTCGACGGCGAAACTGGCCGCTCCCCTTGCGGCTCCGGAAATACCCGAAAACGGTTTCGTCGAAAGTCGCTCGGGCTACCAGGCGCCGGTGAGTAACGGGTCGTCAACAGCGATTGAAATCGCGCCGGACAGTCAGCGCCTGGCCCTGCTCAAGCCGTTTGCCGCGCCGGTGGAATCGAATTACCAGCGCATGCCGCTGCTGCTCAAGACCAGTGGAAAAACCACCACCGACCACATAAGCCCGGCCGGCCCCTGGCTGCGCTACCGTGGCCACCTCGACAGGATCAGCGACAACATGTTTACGGGAGCCACCCGAGCCGGCAGCGGCGAGCGCGGCACCACCACCAACCCCCTGGACGGAGAGCAACAGGCCGTGCCGGCTGTCGCCAGGGCCTTGCGCGCAGCGGGCAAACACTGGGTGGTCGTGGGTGACGACAATTACGGCGAGGGCTCAAGCCGGGAACACGCGGCCATGTCTCCCCGCCTCCTGGGCGCCGCCGCCGTGATCGTGCGTAGCTTTGCCCGCATACACGAGAGCAACCTCAAGAAACAGGGCATCCTGCCTCTGATATTCAGTGACTACGACGACTACGAGCTCGTGCTCGCGGACGACGAGATCTCGATAGCCGGGGCGCTCGACCTCGAACCGGGAGTGCCCCTGCTTGCCACCCTGCACCACGCTGGCGGCAGCAGCGACGAGATAGCGCTCAAGCACACGCTCAACCACGAGCAAATCAGCTGGCTCAAGGCAGGCTCGGCGCTGAACAAGCTGCGCGACAGCGAGACCTGAGCAACACGCGACCGGCCACGGGCCGGCTGTGTGTTCAGTCGCCGTCAGCCAGCGGGGGCCGTGAGCGGCAGATCACCGCTGGCCAACTCGCCAGCCACCCGCTGCAAACGGGCCAGCGTACGTTCCCGCCCGAGCACCACGCAGACCTCGTAGATACCAGGGCTCGCCTTGGAACCGGTAAGCGCCACGCGTGCGGGTTGGGCCAACTTACCGAGCTTAACATCGAGGTCGACCAAGGCCGCGGCAAACGCGGCCTCGACGTTCGATTCATCCCAGTCCGCGAGTCGTTCGAGCTGCTGAGCGAGAGCGGACAGGCGAGCGAGTCCTTCCTCGTCGAGAAACTTGGCCACCGCTTTGCGATCCCACGACAGGTCATCGCTCAAAAAACAGTGCGCCCCCTCGGCGAGCTCTACCAGTGTGACAGCTCTTTCTGCCAGCAATTCCACCACCATCTCGAGCCTCGAAGCGTCGTCAGCCTCGCCGGCCCCCAGGAAAGGGAGCACAGCCACAGCCAGCTCTGCTGGCGGCGCAGCCTTGATGTGCTGCTGATTAACCCACCGCAGTTTCTCAAGGTCGAAGGCAGCAGCGGCTTTGCCCACCCCCTCTACATCGAATAACCCCGAGAGCTCTTCGCTGCTGAATATCTCCTGGTCACCGTGAGACCAGCCCAGGCGGGCAAGATAATTGGCCATCGCCCCCGGCAGAATGCCCATCTCCCGATAAGCGTCGAGAGAGGTGGCTCCGTGCCGCTTGGACAAGCGTGAGCGGTCGGCCCCCACGATCAACGGCAGGTGCCCGTAGCGCGGGGGCTCCTGCCCCAAAGAGCGAAAGATCTGCACCTGCCGCGGTGTGTTTGTCAGGTGATCCTCTCCCCTGAGCACGTGGGTTATACCCATGTCGATATCGTCAACTACCACGACCAGGTGAAAGGTTGGGCTGCCGTCACTGCGCAACAAGACGAGGTCGTCGAGTTCACTGTTGTCAAAAGTGACAGGGCCCCTCACGAGGTCGTCTATCGTCGTCTCGCCACTCTCGGGACTGGCCAGGCGCAGCACCGCGGGTCGATCCAGTGCTGGCTCGTGGCCCGCGCCGCGACAGCTTCGGTCGTACATCGCCTTTTTGCCGGACGCCTGCGCCGATTCGCGGGTGGCTGCGAGTTTTTCCTGCGAGCAAACGCACCAGTAGGCGTGCCCGCCCCCAAGCAGTTCGGTGACCGCCTTGTCGTACAACTCGCCCCTCTTGCTCTGAAAATGCGGCCCCTCGTCGGTGACCACCCCCAGCCAGTCCAGGCCCGACATTATGGCCTGCACCGATTCGTCACTCGACCGTTCACGGTCGGTGTCTTCTATCCTCAATACGAAAGAGCCACCGTGGTGGCGAGCGAAGAGATAGTTGAACAAGGCCGTGCGGGCGCCCCCTACGTGAAGGTGCCCGGTAGGACTCGGGGCGAATCGTGTTCGAACTTCGGGCACGCGGCAATCAAACACGCACCGTTACCGTCGTCAACGCGCCCACCCCCTTTCGGGTCACCCCCCCAGGTCGAGATAGCACAGCTCATGCGGCAGGCTCGATTTTCTGGCGCAGCCTACTCCCAATCTCTAATGGGGTCAGCTGCGGAGAAAACTACTGCTCAACGCGCAATCCTGCGCTTTGCCACGGCCTTCGCTAGGAAAGAGCCGCTTTTGTTTTCAAACGCACGCGCGCGCGACGATGGAACTGCTGCGAACGCTTTGGGGGCGAGACGTGTTCCTGAACACGGTGCTCTACGAAAAACCGGCCCAACTGCACTGCAGCGAAGATGGTTTTTCGGTTGAGAGCACCTGACGATAGTCAGCCGCAATCAGTCTTCGATCGTTTCGACCAGGGCAACCGCCATGGCCTCGATGGCTTCGCCACGACCCGCGGCACCGAGTCCGTCACCGGATTTGGCTTTCACCGACACGCGGGAGTGATCGCAACCAAGGTGATCGGCCAGTGCTTCGCGCATGGCAGACAGGTGACCACCCAGGCGCGGCTCGGCCAAAACGACGGTTACGTCGACGTTGAGCAACTTCGCGCCGCGCTCGGCGACCAGCTTCTTTATCTCGACCAGGAACAAGGACGACGGGGCGTCTTTCCAGCGTTCGTCGCTGGACGGAAACCAAACACCCATGTCGCCGAGCGCCAGCGCACCGAGTATGGCGTCGCACACCGCATGGGCCACCGGGTCACCGTCGGAGTGGCCCTCGCAGCCCCGGTCTGCTTGGAGCCGCAGGGTGCCCAGCACCAGCGGCCTGCCGTCCGCGAGGCGATGTATGTCGTATCCCTGCCCTACTCTCACTGGTCTGCCATCCGGCTACATGGTAGCATCCGACGGTTGGCCGGGTCGACCCCCTCTTTCTCGTGTCCGGCAGGAATCTCTAATTGCCCCGACATAGAGCACAGCCCGCCCAGGGAACTCGCGCCCCCTACGACAACCCCACTCTCGTGGCGCTGCCCGATGCCGTGGTCATTTTTGACGGAAAGCTCTGCTGTTGCTGGGCAAACCCAGCCGCGGAGACGCTGCTCGGGTCTTCACTTGCCAGGCTGACGGGGCGCGGCTGCGCCGAGGTATTCGGCGACGGGCACTGGATCGGGACCCTGGTGGAGCGCTGCAACTCGGCCACTGGACAGTCCAGCGCGAGGGGAAGCGGCTCGCTGGAGGGCGACCCGAAAGCCGAACAGGTAGCGCAATCCGTCAATGCCTCGGTAGCGTCTCTGCCCCCACCCGACGACGCCACCGTGCTGGTTCTCCACGAGACCGCCGCCAGCAAGGCGCTCGAGAGTACCGCCCATGAAAAAAGCAGGATGGCCGAAATGGACCGCCTCGTGGCCTCCATCGGACACGAACTTAACAACCCGCTCTCGGGCATACGCGGCGCCGCGCAGTTGGTAAAAGACCAGGCAGCCGGTGACGAGCGCGTTGAGGGATACTGCGACATCATACTCCGGCAGGTGGACCGCATGGGTGAACTCTCGAAGATTCTCATGGAACTCGAAGCCCCGGTGCCCAAGCCACGGGCTACCAACATCCACCGGGTACTGAACCAGGTCATCGAACTGCAGGAAGTGGCGCTTTCCGGACGACAGCTGACCATCGAACGCCTCTTCGACCCCAGCCTCCCCGACGTTCTTGGAGATGCCGAGTATCTACAGGTATTGTTTCTCAACCTGGTTTCCAACGCGGTCTCTGCCTGTCAGCCCGGAGCCGGCCACGTAACCGTGAAGACGGCCATCGACAACAGCTTCTACGTAGCCAACGACAGCGGAAAATTGCGCTACGTAAAGGTAGACGTAATTGACGACGGCTGCGGACTCGACGAGCATACCCTGCAGAACATGTTCAACCCCTTTTACAGCGGACGAAAAGACGGCCACGGCCTCGGCCTGGCCATAACCCGCAACATCGTCGCTGCCCACGGCGGGACGATACGGGCTGACAACCGACTGACCGGGGGGGCCTGCTTCACTGTTCACCTGCCCGTAGCGGGAAACTCGATCGATGAATAGCACCGCGACTGCGAAACCCGGGCGAATTGCTGTCATAGATGACGAGCCGGATATCCGGCTCGTCATCACCGACGCGCTGACCGCTGATGGCCACGAGGTGCTGGCCTTCGGTGACGGCGAAAGCGGCCTCGCCGCGATACTCGAAACTTCGTTCGACATAGCCTTTATCGACATAAACCTGCCCGGTATCGACGGCTTCGATGTGCTGGCAAAAATCGTCGAGAAAGAAACCGACGTCGCGGTTATCATCATCACCGGGCGGGCGACAGTGGCCAACGCCATCGAGGCAACCCGCGCCGGCGCCTACGAGTACGTGACCAAGCCCTTCGACCTTGACAAGATCCGACTGCTCGCCCGCAACGTGATGCAGCGACGGGTCCTGCAGTTCGAACTCGACGGCCTGCGCGACCGCGAGCGCTCCCAGCACGAACCGGGTGTCGAAATAGTGGGCCAGTCGCCGCCCATGCAGGAAGTTTATAAAACCATCGGGAGGGTCGCCGACAGCAGCGCCGTGGTGCTCCTGCAAGGAGAGAGCGGAACCGGAAAGGAGCGTATAGCTCGGGCGATTCACGCCTGGTCCAACCGCTGGTTGGGGCCTTTTATAGCGGTAAACTGCAGCGCCATTCCCGATGATTTGCTCGAAAGCGAGATGTTCGGCCACGAGAGAGGGGCCTTCACAGGGGCATCCGGACTGCGCCGCGGCAAGTTCGAGCAGGCTCGTGGTGGCACGCTGTTGCTCGACGAAATCGGCGAGATGCCACTCGCCCTCCAGGCCAAGCTGCTGCGCGTACTGCAGGAGAAAGAGTTCAGTCGCGTTGGTGGACACGAGACCATCGCCGCCGACTGTCGTATAGTGGCCGCCACCAACCAGGTTCTCGAAAAAGCCGTAAGCCAAGGCCGGTTTCGCGAGGACCTGTACTACCGACTCAAGGTCGTTGTCATCGACATCCCGCCCCTGCGCGAGCGCAGCGAAGACATTCCCAGCCTGGTCGATTACTTCCTGGACAACATCAACCGGGAACATGGCTTCGCGATCCGCGGCCTGTCTCCCGACGCGCTCTCAAGCCTGCTCACCCACGACTGGCCTGGCAACGTGCGCGAACTTGAGAACGTGCTCGTGCGCGCAGCGGCCATGGCTCCCTCACGGTTGCTCACGACTGAAGACCTGCCTTTCAGCGGCCCCCGCGAGGCCAACGACTACCCTTCGATGTCGCTCGAAGAAATAGTGGTCGTCAAGTTACGCGAGTATCTCGACCGTCAGGGCGATTCGCCACCCGGCAACCTGCACCCACGGGTCCTCGAGTTGGTAGAAAAACCGCTGATCGAGGTCGTCCTCGAAAGGGTGGGCGGAAACCAACTGCACGCGGCCAGGATGCTGGGTATAAACCGGAATACCCTGCGCAAGAAGATCACCGACCTCGACATCGACCTGCGCGCTTTCGGCGACAGGGGCTGATACCCGTTGAAACTCGCCTGCCTCTACCCAGTCGTCAACCTGCTCGACGACGGCGACAGCGATAACTCACTGGCACTCGCTGTCGCACTGGCCGAAGCCGGGGTAACGCTGATGCAGTTGCGCTGTAAAACCTCCGGCACGGGCGACTACTGCCGCCTGGCCTCGCTCGTGGTGGAGGCACTGCGACCGTTGGGTTGCAGCCTGCTCATCAATGACCGCGTTGACGTCGCCCTGGCCTCGGGCGCGGCAGGTGTACACCTGGGGCAGGATGACCTGCCGGTGGGGGAAGCCCGCGCCATCCTCGGCAACGAAGCCATAATAGGCCTTTCGAGCCACGAGCTCGCCGAGGCTGAACGCGGCTGGTCTGCAGATGCCGACGCGAGACCCGACTACATCGCCTTCGGTCCGGTCTTCGAGAGCCCCACCAAGGCGGGCGTACGCAGTGCGAGGGGCATCGACGCGCTGGCCCGGGTCTGTGAGCTGAGCCCATTGCCGGTCGTCGCTATCGGCGGCATCACCCTGGAACTCGCACCCTCCATACGCTTGGCCGGAGCCGCCGCGTCGGCGGTCATCAGCGAGCTCGAGCAAACTCGTGCCCCCGGCGAGCTCGCGCGGCGCTGGCTCGCTGAGCTTTCGCCCTGAGACGGTCGCCTCGAAGCGGCTTACTACTGCGGGTAGCGAGTGTCCTCGGTGTAGTAGCCAGCCGGCGCGTCCCTGCGCGACAGGTTACTGAAGCGGGCGCACTCCTTCCTGAACGCCACCCGCACCACCCCGGTGGGGCCGTTTCGCTGTTTACCGATTATCACTTCGGCGGTACCCACGTCCGGCGAATCGGGGTGGTACTGCTCGTCACGGTAGATGAACCCGATCACGTCGGCGTCCTGCTCGAGGGCTCCCGATTCCCTGAGGTCGGCCATCAGCGGGCGCTTGTCCTGCCTGACCTCGACCTGCCGGTTGAGCTGTGAAAGCGCTATGACCGGTAAGGAA
Organism: bacterium UBP10_UBA1149; assembly: GCA_002311335.1. GTDB lineage: Bacteria > Desulfobacterota > Binatia > UBA1149 > UBA1149 > UBA1149. The sequence continues at coordinate 14,542 of DBZX01000002.1, read as the reverse complement.
AGCTCCTTTGCGAGGCCCTTCAGTGCCCGCGATATCGCCGATATTTCCTGCTCCCTGCTGTCCTCTCCGCCTATCCCGTGCATGAGCTGCAGGTAGTCAACAATGACGAGCCCGAGATTCAACTCGGGCGTCCGCGCCAGGCGCCGGGCCTTGGCGCGCAGCTCGGTAACGGTCATGCCCGCGGTATCGTCGATGTAAATCGGGGCAGTGCCCAGTCGACCCGCCGCCAGGGCCACCTTCTTGAAGTCACTGTCCTTCAGCCGCCCGGTACGCGCGGCGCCAAGGTCAATCTCTGCCGCCGAGCACAACATGCGCATGGCGATCTGTTCCTTGGACATCTCCATGGAGAAGACAACCACGCCAACCCCTCGCTCCAGGGCGGCGTACTCGGCAATGTTGAGACAGAACGCTGTCTTTCCCATGCTGGGGCGGCCGGCGATGATGATCAGGTCCGACGGCTGGAAACCGGCGGTCAGGCGATCGAGTTCCGTAAACCCGCTGGCAACACCGGTCACGTCGTCGTCGCGGTTCTGCAACATGTCGACCCGCTCGACGGCGTCAGCCAGTAGCGTGTCGATGCGCTCAGGAATAGATTTGAAACCGGCACTGGAGACTTCGAATATCGATTGCTCGGCCTGATCGAGAAAGCTGGCGGTGTCTCCGTGATCGGAGTAGCCGTCTTCGCTGATCTGGGCTGCGACCCGTATCAGCCTGCGGGTCATATATTTCTCGGCCACGATCTTGCCGTAGTACTCGACGTTGGCGGCGCTAGGGACCCTCTCGGTGAGCTCGGCGAGGTAAGCCACGCCGCCCACCTTGTCCAGGGCTCCGCGTTGCTTGAGCACGGTGGAGACCGTCACCATGTCCATGGGCCTGCCTTCGTGGCTGAGGTGAACCATCGCCGAATAGATCAGCGCGAGGCGCTCGACGTAAAAATCCTCGTGGGTAATGACGTCGGCAACGCGGTCGAAGGCCTCGTTGTCAATGAGAATACCGCCAACGACCGATTCCTCGGCCTCCAGGCTGTGAGGGGGAACCCTCAGAAATGGCTGTTCGCTTGGACTCATACTACCCTACCTTTTCAACCCGCAGACTTCGCAAGCAATGGCTCTTGTGCGGTTTCTGTGCGCATCCCGGCTGTCTCGAGCAGCAGGGCACTCACACGGCCCCCGCCACAAGGCCAGCCAGCCGCTGCAGAGCGCCGGGCAGCCGAGGCCCGTACCACGACAGGTCCTTGCCGTCTATGAAGACGATCGGCAGCTCCAGCCCCGCTCGGCGCAATTGGTCGGCGTGGGCCGGGCGGAAAGCGTAGGGCTCATCGGGCAGCAGGATCAGGGCCGGCCGGCGCTCAACAACCTCCTCGAGGGAGACCTCGAACCAATCGCTTTCTCCATCGTCAAAAATATTCTCGCAGCCCACCGTCCTGAGCAGGTCGGCAACGTACACGGCCTTTCCAAAGGTCATCCACGGGCGCCTCCACACGGGACAAAAAGTCCTGACCCGACTTCGTTCCAGTCCATCGCGGACCAGCGCCGCAGCCCTTCGGCAGCGCTCGGCGAGCTCCATGGCCGGCTCTGCCTCACCCAGGCTCTCGCCCAGGCGCAGCATCGCAACAGCAGCGTCTTCAACGCTTCGCGGATGGTAGTTCTCTATCCTGAGCCCCGCCGATGACAGCCGCTCGACGTCCTCGATACGGTTTTCTTCGGCGCTCACGAGCACCAGGTCGGGGCGCAGGGCCACGATGTCGTCCACGGCCGGGTCCTTGGTTCCACCAAGGGTGGGTACGTGGGCCAGGGCTCCGGCCGGCTCCACGCAGTAGCGGGTGCGGCCGACCAAGCGTTGGCCAGCGCCCAGGAAAACGACGGATTCTGTCAGGCTGGGTACCAGGCTTACCACCCGGTTCGGCGTTTCGCGGGTCACTGGTTAGGCAGACAGCGGGTGCTGTCGTCGATGGCCTGCCAGCCCCGGCGGCGAGCTTCAACCCTGAGCCTGGGGTCGGCGTTGACGACGCAGGGATACGCCACTTCGCTCAACACCGGCAGGTCCCCTATCGAGTCACCGTAGTAATAACAGTCCGCCAGGTTCACACCCTTTTCGTCAGCCCACTGCCGGGCGCGCGTCAGCTTGCCTTCACCGTAACAGAACGGGCGCTTCGCCCTGCCGGTAAACACACCGTCGCTTATCTCGAATTCGTTGGCTATGTAGTCGTCGGCGTGGATATCGTCACTCACGAGATCGCACAGGTAGGTGCTCGCGCCCGACAGCAACACCACCCTGTCGCCCCGCCCCTGGTGCCACTTGAGTCGACCCAACACCGCCTGGCTGTAATGCTGGCGAACATCGTCCTGGTACCAGGCCTGGCACCTCTTGATGATGTCGGCCTCGTCGAGACCGCGCAGCAGGCTGGAAGCAAAATCGGCGGCCAGGGTCAGGTTAAAGAAACCAAACCTGTAGGTCACGTATCCCCAGCCCATGCGGGCGAGATCGGCAACGCCGATCAAACCCTCCCGCCAGAGGTAACGAATAAAAAGGGTCGCCGACTGGGACACCAGCAGTGTCCCGTCCACGTCAAAAAAGGCTACCGCCGTCGAGGGCGGGCCTTGCTCTTTGTCAGGCCCGCTCAACTATCATGGCGATGCCCTGTCCACCGCCTATGCACAACGAGGCCAGCCCAAGCGCGATATCCCTGTTCTTCATGGCGTGTAGCAGGGTCACCAGCACCCTCGCCCCGCTGGCCCCGATGGGATGTCCCAGCGCCACCGCTCCACCGTTGACGTTGACCAGCTCGGCGTCCATCTTGAGCTCGGCCAGAACTCCCAACGACTGGGCCGCGAATGCCTCGTTGAGCTCCCACAAGCCGATATCGCCAACGGCGAGGCCGGCTTTTTCGAGGGCCTTCTCGCTGGCGGGCCAGGGACCCATGCCCATTATGGCCGGGTCCACGCCCGCCGAGGCTGCTGAACGTATGACCGCCAGCGGCTCCAGCCCATCGGCCTTGGCGCGTTCTTCGGACATGACGACCAATGCCGCCGCTCCATCGTTGATGCCCGACGCGTTACCCGCCGTCACCGTGCCCCCGTCGGGCTTGAAGGCCGCTCGCAGGCGACCCAGGGATTCAGCAGTGGTCTCGGGCCGCGGGTGCTCATCCTTGTCGAAGACTATCGGCTCGCCTTTCTTCTGGACAAGCTCCACACCGAATATCTCGTCGTCAAAAGCACCCGAGGACTGGGCCTTTCCTGCCTTGTTCTGGCTGGCCGCGGCAAACTCGTCCTGGGCCTCGCGCGAAATGCCGTATTTCGCGGCGACGTTCTCGGCCGTGATACCCATGTGAACCTTGGTTATCGGGCAGGTGAGCCCGTCGTTGATCATCGAATCCACGACCGCCCCGTTCTGCAGCCGATATCCGAAACGTGCCTTGGGAAGCATGTAGGGAGTCATCGTCATGTTCTCCATGCCACCGGCTACAATCACCTCGGCATCACCACAGGCGATCGACTGCGCGGCCAGGTGCACGGCTTTGAGACCCGAACCACAAGCCTTGTTGACCCCGAAGCTGGGGACCTCCCGGGGAACGCCCGAGTTGAGCGCGGCGACCCTGGCAGGGTTGAGCCCCAGCCCCGCTGCGAGCACGTTGCCGAGTATTACCTCGTCAACGGCGCCGGGATCTACACCGGCCCTGGTCAGGGCCTCGGCGCAGGCAAGCCCACCCAGGTCAGTGGCACTGGTATTAGCCAATGCTCCACCAAAAGTTCCGATCGCGGTGCGTACCGCGCTGACGATAACTGTTCTCGACACTTGGTCCTCCGTTCTGATTGAGGGGACGGTCCGCCTAAACGGCATCGGCCACGTTGGCCCGTACCCATTCGACTATTTTCTCCGTGCTCTCACCCGGTGTGAACACGGCCTTGACGCCCATTTTCTTCAATTCTTCGATGTCCGAATCGGGAACGATTCCCCCGCCGAACACGACGACTTCGCCCGCCCCGCGCTTTTCGAGCTCCTTGAGAAGCTGCGGAAACAAGGTCATGTGAGCGCCCGACAGTATCGACAAGCCTATGCCGTCCACGTCTTCCTGCACCGCGGTCTCAGCGATCATTTCGGGTGTCTGGTGCAAGCCCGTGTAAATGACTTCGAACCCCCCGTCGCGAAGAGCCCGCGCGATTATCTTTGCCCCACGGTCGTGCCCGTCCAGGCCGGCCTTGGCTACAAGTATACGATGACGTCGTTCTGCCAATGGCGTTCCGTTCTCCTCAGGTCCAGGCGGGGTCTTTGTAGACCCCGAACTCGCGACGGAAGATATCCGATATTTCCCCAATAGAACAACACGCGTCCACGGCCTCGACCATCGGGGGCATCATGTTACGATCCGAACGCGCGGCCTGGCCCAGCTCGGCCAGTGCCGAAGCGGCCCTTGAAGCGTCTCGCGAGGCGCGCGTAGCGATCACGCGCTCTACCTGGCTTTTCTCCACTTCGCTGCCCAGGCTCAGGATTTCTACGGGAGATCCGGCCGATTCATCGGAGTACGCGTTGACCCCCACGGTCACGTACTCGCCCCGCTCCATGGCTTTCTGAAATTTCCAGGCCGACTCGGCAATTTCCTGTTGTGGATAGCCAGCCTCGACCGCGGCCAGGATTCCACCGGCCTGGTCGATGCGCTCTATTATCGCGTTGGCCTCGCTTTCCATCGCGTCGGTCATGGCTTCCATTGCGTAGCTGCCGCCAAAAGGGTCTACCGTCGCCGCCACCCCGGTTTCCTCGGCTATGATCTGCTGAGTACGCAGTGCCACGGTGGCGGCTTCCTCGCTGGGCAGGGCCAGGGTTTCGTCTAACGAGTTGGTGTGCAGCGACTGCACGCCGGCCAGTACCGCGGCGAGTGCCTGCAAGGCCACGCGGGCGACGTTGTTCAGCGGCTGCTGGGCGGTGAGCGAAACTCCCGAAGTCTGGGCGTGTGTGCGCATGAGGCAGGCACGGTCGCTGCTGACGCCAAAGCGGTCACGCATGATCGAAGCCCACATCCGTCGCGCCGCGCGGATCTTGGCGATCTCCTGCAGGAAGTCATTGTGGACATTGAAAAAGAACGACAGGCGCGGGCCGAAAACCTCGGGGTCCAACCCCCTGTCGACGGCCGCCTGCACGTAACCGATTCCGTCGGCGAGGGTGAATGCCAGCTCCTGCACGGCCGTCGCCCCGGCCTCCCTGATGTGGTAGCCCGATATCGACACCGGGTTCCAGCGAGGGAGTTCGTTCGAGCAGAACTCGATCACGTCGGTTACCAATCGCATGGAAGGCGCCGGCGGAGAGATCCACTCCTTCTGGGCAATGAATTCCTTGAGCATGTCGTTCTGCAGGGTGCCACCGAGTCGGGCCCTCGGGACGCCACGCCTGTCGGCCAGGGCAACGTACATCGCCAGCAGTATCGGAGCCGTACAGTTTACAGTCATCGAGGTGGTGACAGCGCCAAGGTCGATGCCCTCGAAGAGTAGCTCGAGGTCGTCGATCGTAGCCACCGAAACACCCTCACGACCTACCTCGCCCAGCGAGCGCGGAGAATCGGGGTCGTAGCCCATCAAGGTGGGCATATCGAAAGCGGTAGAAAGTCCCTGCTGTCCCTGTGCCAACAGGTAATGAAAACGGCGGTTGGTATCGCGGGCCGATCCAAACCCTGCAAACTGGCGCATGGTCCAGGTGCGTCCACGGTACATGTCGCGGTGTATGCCGCGCGTAAACGGATACTCGCCCGGACCTTCGCCCGGCCCATCGAGGTCGCCAGCGCTGTACTGGGCGTTGACCTCGATACCCGAGAGCAGGCTCGCGCCTGCTTCGCCGCAGGACGGACTCGTTAACTCGCTGTCTTCTTTAATACCCACCGCTGAAACAGCGCGCACTATAGCCACGAACCGCCCGTGTGGCCAGCGAGGAAAATGCCCTCGACGAGGCGCCGAGCCCGAGAAGTTTAGTAGTCGGGCCGGTAATCGAAACGGTGGCTGGTCTGCAACTGCCGTATGGTGCTGCTCTCGCTTCTCATGACCACCGAGTGGCTGATCGCCCCGCCCTTGTGAAACTGGACGCCCTTGAGGTACTCGCCGTCGGTCACGCCGCTGGCAGCAAACATGACGGTCCCCCCCGCCATGTCTTCAAGGTCGAGCAGGCGGCCGGGATCCTTGACCCCGGCCTGTCTCAATTGCTCGGCTTCACCCGGTCCACGTACACGAAAGCGGCACTGCATCACGCCTCCCATGCAGCGAATCGCAGCAGCCGAGAGAACTCCCTGCGCCGCGCCGCCCTCGCCCATGAGAATGTCGACGCCCGACTCGCCAAGCGGTCCCGCCGCAGCCATGGCGGCTGCCACGTCGCCGTGTGGTATGAGCTTGACCCTGGCCCCGGCCGCTCTCACTTCCTCGATGAGGTCGTCGTGACGTGGTCTATCGAGAATTACGACCGTGAGGTCTTCAACGTACACCCCCCTGCGCTCGGCCAGGCGACTCAGGTTAACAGCAGGCGCCTGGTCGAGGCTGACGACGCCGGCGCCATCGGCAGAGGTGGCGATCTTTTCCATGTAGCTGTTAGGCGGTGTCCGCAGAAAACCCCCGCGGCTAGCTATCGCGACAACCGACATTGCGTTCGGTCCGCCCAGCGCGCAACTGATTCCGCCCTCGAGGGGGTTGACCGCAACGTCTACTTCTTCGCCCTCTTCACCGAGGATAGAACCCGTGGCCAACACCCCGCCGTGGCCGCTGCCCACGACGATTTCGCCCTTCACACCCAGCGCGGAAAAGTTGGTCTCGATGGCCGTGGCCGCAAGACGTTCGGGCGCCATCTCGTCGCCGCGTCCGTTTTCGCGCGCAGCCGCCAGCGCCGCGGCTTCCGTCAAACGGACGAGTTCAAGTGCAAGATTACGTTCCATGTGTTCCCCGGAATTATGGCTACAGTTATTATAGCCGCCCGACCTCCGTGCCTGAAGAGCCGGGGGGCTGGACTACAGGCCCATCGCCACCAAGGCCTTGTCGACGTCTGCCGAAACCCGCAGGGGAGCCGGACAAACAGCTATAGCGTTATCGGGGTCCTTCAGGCCGTGCCCCGTAAGTGTGCAGACTACCGTAGTTTTTTCGTCAATCCGCCCTTCCTGGGCGAGCTTGCGAAGTCCCGCCACCGAAGCCGCCGAAGCCGGCTCGGCGAACACCCCTTCGCTTGAAGCCAGCAGGCTGTAGGCTTCGAGTATCTCGTCGTCGGTGACGGCTTCTATAACGCCGCCCGATTCATCGCGCGCGGCCTCGGCTTTTTTCCAACTAACCGGGTTGCCGATGCGTATGGCCGAAGCCAGCGTGCTGGGATCTGCCACCGGATGGCCTTCAACTATCGGTGCAGCACCAGCAGCCTGGAAGCCCATCATGCGCGGCAGGCCAGCAGAAAATCCAGCCTCGTTGTACTCACGGTAACCCATCCAGTAGGCGCTGATGTTACCGGCGTTGCCCACCGGCAGAAAGTGATAGTCGGGCGCAGCGTCGAGCACCTCGCATATTTCGAAAGCCGCCGTCTTCTGCCCCTGCAGCCTGTCGGGGTTGATGGAATTCACCACGGTTACATCGCGAAGCTCCGCGACGCCCGAAACGACCCTGTAGGCATCGTCAAAGTTGCCATCGACGGCCAGCACGGTGGCGCCATGGATAACGGCCTGGCTGAGCTTACCAAGGGCAATGTTGCCCTCGGGAACGATGACAAAAGCGCGCAACCCCGCGCGTGCTGCGTAGGCAGCGGCCGCTGCCGAAGTGTTGCCCGTGGACGCGCAGATGACGGCCGTGGCCCCCCGGGCAACGGCCACGGTCATGGCCACGCACATGCCGCGATCCTTGAACGAGCCAGTGGGATTGAGCCCCTCGTACTTGAGCAGCACCCTGACATCAAGCCCGTCCTCGCCCAGGCCGAGAGCCGTGGCGAGCCGCGGAGCCTCGATCAAGGGAGTGTTTCCCTCGAGCAGGGTTACCGCGGGTGCATCGCCGACAGGCAACCTGTCGCGATAACGATCAACCAATCCGTTCCAAGCCATTTTTATTCGCGGCCGCCCAGGCCCTCTTCCACCCTCAGTAGTACCGGTTTCGCACGGTTATCGCGCAGGCGCCCCACCCTGGCCAAGGCCCGCTTCATCGCCGACTCGGCAGAACGGTGGGTTCTGAGTACGACCGGCACCGCGCCCTTGGTCTCGATTTCGTGCTGGGACAAGGTGGCAATACCGATACCCTCGTCTGCCAGTATACTGGATATACGGGCCAGGGCACCGGGTTTATCCACCACCGTCAATCGCAGGTAGTGTTCGTGGGCGGTATCTCCCATGGGTATCACCCGCGCCGACGATAGTCGGGCCAGCGGCTGTCCCCAGGGCTCACTCGAAGGCGGCCTTTCATCGCGCAGCGAACGCGCGGCCTCGAGAACATCGCCGAGCACCGCGGTGGCGGTCGGCATCATGCCGGCCCCCTGCCCGTAGTAAACCGAGGTGCCCAGTGCGCGCCCCTTGATGCAGACCGCGTTGTAGGCTCCCGACACCTGTGCCAGCAGGTGGGACTCGGGCACCATCGCCGGATGAACCCTGGCCTCCACTCCCGCCGGCGTGTCGCGCGCGACCGCCAGCAGTTTTACGCGGTAGCCGAACTCGCGGGCGTAGGCGATCTCCTTGCTGCTCACGCTCCGGATTCCTTCCACGTGAACCGACCGTGCCTTGATCTTTTTGCCGAAAGCCAGGCCAACGAGGATCACCAGCTTGTGTACCGAGTCTATGCCGTCAACGTCGTAGCTGGGATCAGCCTCGGCAAGGCCCATTGCCTGGGCCCTGGCCAGCACCTCGTCGAACTCACCTTCGCCGTCGCTCATGGCACTGAGAATGTAGTTGGCCGTGCCGTTGAGGATACCGTAGACCTCCTCGTTGGTATCGCCCGCTAGTGACTCCTTGATCGTCCTGACGATGGGAATACCACCGCC
>DBZX01000002.1:4077-5506 GCA_002311335.1 bacterium UBP10_UBA1149 | reverse complement strand
CTTGGCCATCACTTCCTTGTTGGCAGTGACCACGTGCTTGCCAGCGCGCAGGGCCTCGAGGATAAAAGTGCGCGCTGGCTCCACGCCGCCCACGAGCTCAACGACGACGTTCACCGAGGGGTCGTCGATGAGAGCCCTCGCGTCGTCTATGAGAACTCCCTTGGGCAGCTTGATGCCGCGGTCGCTGCTGGTGTCGAGGTCGGCGACGCGGGCCAGTCGAACAGGAAACCCCAGCCTGTCCTCATGGGCCTTCGCACGCTGCCGCAGCAGCCTCACGACACCGGCACCTATGGTGCCGTAACCGATTACGCCTACGCCGACTCCTCGTTTCATGACCCGCTCCCTGCCTTGTCGGGCCCCTGTTCGAGCGCCTTCTTGATTCCTCGCATGGCCTGGCGGGTACGCTGCTCGTTTTCGATCAGAGCAAAGCGCACGTACTCGTCGCCGTAGGGGCCAAAACCTATGCCCGGCGACACGGCTACCTTGCCCTCCGCCAGGAGGTACTTTGAAAACTCCATCGAGCCCAGGGGCCTGAACTCCTCGGGGATGTGCGCCCACACGAACATGGTCGCCTGCGGCGGCGGCACCTCCCAGCCAATGCGCGAAAGCCCACGGCAAAGCGAGTCTCGCCGTTGCTTATAGAGCTGGCGGATGTCTTCCACGCAGTCCTGTGGCCCGTTGAGTGCTTGTATCGCCGCTACCTGGATGGGAGCAAACATCCCGTAGTCGTAGTAGGACTTGAGCCTGGTCAGGGCTGCCACCATCTGCTGGTTGCCGGCCACGAAACCAACGCGCCATCCCGGCATGTTGTAAGTCTTCGACAGCGTGTAGCACTCCACCCCCACTTCGCGGGCACCCGGCACCTGCAGAAAGCTGGGCGCCTCGTAGCCGTCGAAGGTGAGTTCGGCATAAGCGTTGTCGTGAATGACCAGGAAGTTGTACTCCCGGGCCAGCTCGACGAGCTTTTCAAAGAAATCCAGCTCGACCACCTCGGTGGTCGGGTTGGACGGAAAACTGACGATCAGTGCTTTGGGCCGTGGCCAGGTCTCCCTGATGGCCTCCGTCAGTGCCTCGAAAAAATCCTGCCCGGGAATGAGCGGTACGTGCCTGAGATCGGCACCCGCAATGATCACCGAGTACTGGTGTATGGGATAGGTGGGTGACGGGCACAGCACCACGTCCCCCGGGCCGGCAATGCTCAAGACGAGGTGGCCCAGGCCCTCCTTGGCCCCCATGGTACAGATCATCTCGCTGTCAGCGTCCAGCTCAACGTCCCACTTGCGCTTGTACCAGGCGCAGGCGGCAAGGCGCAGCTTGTACAGCCCCCTCGAAACCGAGTAGCGGTGATTGGCCGGTTTAGTGATGGCTTCTATGGCCTTCTCGACGATATGCGCTGGTGTACCCTGGTCCGGGTTGCCCATGCCGAAAT
>DBZX01000002.1:1055-4007 GCA_002311335.1 bacterium UBP10_UBA1149 | reverse complement strand
GAAATCGATGATGTCCTCGCCGCGGCTGCGGGCCTGGGCCTTGAGCTCACCCACCGCGTTAAAAACGTAGGGCGGGAGTCGCTCTATTCTCTTAAAATCGTAGTTCACCGTAAATGCCCGTCCCCGCCGCAGCGCCGCTCGCCCGCCNNCCGCGCCTCGTTAAACAGACGCAGAAAGGATTTTATAGTTCAAAGGGGGGTGGGTTCAACCGACCTCGGCCAGTGCGAGACTGTCTCCCCAGCGGTTGGCCAGTGATTTTCGTAGTTCAGACGAGCGCGGATCGCTGAGGCCCGGATCCTGCTCGAGCCACTGGCGGGCCTTATCGCGCGCCAACAGCAGCAGTTCCTCGTCCCTGGCCAGGTTGGCTGCCCTGAAAGCAGGGACCCCGGCCTGCCTGGTGCCAAGGTACTCGCCGGGGCCCCTGATGCGCAGATCGGCCTCGGCTATCTCAAAACCGTCGCTGCTGTTTTCCATCACTTTGAGCCGCTCCCAGGCATCCCGACCCAGCCGCTCGTCGGAAACCAGGCAGCAGTAGGCCTGCGCGTTGTCCCTCCCCACCCGGCCACGGAGCTGGTGCAGCTGGGCCAANNCGCTCCACCAGCTTTAGTCGCTCCCTCGCATCCTGCCCGGGCGACTCGGCCAACAGTATACAGTAGCTCTCGTGCTGGCCTCGTCCCACCCGTCCGCGGAACTGATGGAGTTGGGAGAGGCCAAAGCGGTCCGCGCCGTCTATCAGCATGACGGACGCGTTGGGAACGTCTATGCCCACCTCGATGACGGTGGTCGCGACCAGCACTTTGATATCGCCACGTTGGAAGCCCCGCATGACTTCGTTCTTCTCGTCGGCCTTCATCCGTCCGTGCAGCAGGCCCACCTCAAAATCACGGAATACCCCGGCGCGGAGTTTCTCGGCCATGCCGCTGGCGTCTTCGAGATCCACGTTCTCGGACTCTTCGACCAGCGGGTACACGATGTAACACTGGCGACCTTCCTTCATCTGCGCGGCCATGCGCTCAAAAAGATGCTCTACGTCGTGCTGTCGAAGCACGCGGGTGACAATCGTTTTGCGCCCCGGCGGCATTTCATCGAGCAGAGATAAGTCCACGTCGCCGTACAGGGTAAGCGCCATGGTGCGGGGAATGGGCGTGGCCGACAGCAGCAGCGTGTCAGCGGCAGCCTCCTTGAGCACGGCACGCTGGCGCACGCCGAACCGGTGCTGCTCGTCGATCACCGCCAGGCCCAACGCGGCAAACCCGGTGCCCGACTGCAGCAGCGCGTGGGTCCCGACCACGAGGTCGACTTCGCCTGCCTGCAACCGTTCTCTCGTTGCAGCGGCACGGCCCGCAGAAAGGCCACCGGTCAGGAGTTCGATGCGAACCCGCTGCTCAACGGCCCAGGTTTCCATGGTGCGAAAGTGCTGCTCGGCCAATAGCTCTGTCGGTGCCATCACCGCCACCTGCGTACCGGCATCGATAGCCTGCAGGGCAGCGGCAAAGGCCACCACCGTCTTACCGCTACCCACATCGCCCTGCACGAGGCGGTTCATCGGTCGCGGCCTGGCCATGTCCTCGGCGATCTCATCGATCACCCTCAGCTGGGCAGAAGTAGCGTTGAAGGGCAGCGCGTCAAGAAAACCGGATACGAGCCGGTCTGCGCGGGGAAGCGCTCGGCCGGTCTCGGCCTCCCGGGCCACGCGGCGCAGGTTTACACCGACCTGCAGGGCAAAAAGTTCCTCGAGTATGAGCCGGCGGTGCCCCTCGGTCGCAAACGCAGCCAGCTGCACCGGGTCTATTGAGCTATCCGGCATATGGACCTGGCGCAGCGCATCGGCAAGGGGCAGCAGCGACAGTTCGGCCTCCACGGGAGCCGGCAGCACGCTCTTCGCAAGATCCGAGCACTCGACCACCGCGCGCTCGACCATGGAGCGCATCGTGGCCACGGGTATCTCGCCGGGCTTCTGGTACACGGGCACCACCCTGGCAGCCTCCGCGGCGTCGTCGTCGGTGGAGAGCGCTTCGAGCTCGGGGTGGACAATCTGCAGGACGCCTTTCTTCGAGGCCTCCACCCTGCCGTGCACCAACCAGCTCGATGCACTCTCGAGTTTCTTACGAAACCAGTCGCCTTGGTGAAACCAGACCAGGGGCAGGCGCCCGGTCTCGTCAACAAAGGTGGCCCTCAGTACCTGCCGCCGCGACCTGCCTCCCCAGCTGTTGAGCTTGATCGAGCTTATCGCACCCACCAGGGTCACGTCCCTGCCCCTCCCCAGCTCGGCCACGCGGCTTACGACGCGACGGTCCTCGTAACGAAACGGCAGGTGATAGAGTAGGTCTTCGAGAGTCTGGAATCCCGACGCGGCGAGGTGCTCGGCCCGCTTGGGACCAACCCCCTTGAAATACTGCAACGAGTCTTCGAGTTTCACCGTCAGCCGGCTTCCCCCCGTCCAGGCAGCTGCGCGTGGAGGTCCTGCAACGCGCAGACCGTCGGCGTACCCTTGGTCTTGAGAACGGCGATCGCGGCGGCGGCCGCGGCGGCGCCCGCCGGGGTGGTGAAGTACGGCACGCCGACCTCCAGGGCCGACCGCCTCAGCGAATAGGAATCCTTGACGCTTTGCGGGGTGCTCGAGGTATTTATTACCAGCTGAACACGGCCCTCCTCAATGATGTCGACCGTGTGGGGGGAGCCCTCATAGACCTTGTTGATGGCTTCGCAGTCTATGCCGAGCCCGCGCAGATAGTCGGCCGTGCCCGATGTAGCCACGAGGTCCAGGCCCGACTCGACCAGGCTCCTCGCCACCGGCTCGAGGAAGACTTTGTCTTCACGACGCACGCTCACCAGCGCCGTGCCGCCGGTGGGCAAGCGAGTGCCACCCGCGAGCTGGGCCTTGGCGAAAGCCTCGCCAAAAGTAGGCGCGATGCCCATGACTTCGCCGGTCGACTTCATCTCCGGTCCCAG
>DBZX01000002.1:741-951 GCA_002311335.1 bacterium UBP10_UBA1149 | reverse complement strand
CATCTCCGGTCCCAGCAGAGTATCGACGCCGGCAAACTTGAGAAAGGGAAACACGGCTTCTTTCACCGATACGTAGGGCGGTATTACCTGCTCGGTAAAACCGAGCTCGACCAGGGACTCTCCGGCCATGACCCTCGCGGCTATCTTGGCCAGCTGCACGCCGGTTGCTTTCGACACGAAGGGCACCGTCCGCGACGCGCGCGGGTTTAC
>DBZX01000002.1:298-672 GCA_002311335.1 bacterium UBP10_UBA1149 | reverse complement strand
CACGGCGAACTGAACGTTCATGAGACCAAGCACGCCTATCTCGAGGGCGAGCAGGCGGGTCTGCCGTGAAATTTCTTCTATGACATCGGCAGCCAACGACCACGGAGGCAGCGAGCAGGCGCTGTCTCCCGAGTGCACCCCGGCTTGCTCGATGTGCTCCATTATGCCGCCGATGACTACGCGCTCGCCGTCGCAGACCGAGTCGACGTCGACCTCGATGGCCTGGTTGAGAAACTTGTCTATCAACACCGGATGTCCCGGCGAACTCTCCATCGCCCGCGCCGCGAATTCCCGTAACTGGCTCTCCTCGTAAACGATCTGCATTCCGCGTCCGCCGAGAACATAGGAAGGCCTGACCAGCACCGGCAGGCCCA
>DBZX01000002.1:0-214 GCA_002311335.1 bacterium UBP10_UBA1149 | reverse complement strand
TGACAGCGCGATCTTCTCGGCTTCGTCCACGCTGCGGGCGATGCCGCCCGGCGGCTGCTTGAGCTCGAGTTTTTTGAGCAGCGCCTGGAATCGCTCGCGGTCCTCGGCGAGATCTATCGAGTCGGGAGAAGTACCGATCACCGGCACCCCGGCGGCTTCCAAGCCCCGCGCCAGGCCGAGGGGGGTCTGCCCACCGAACTGCACGATCACGCCA
>DBZX01000080.1:9477-44284 GCA_002311335.1 bacterium UBP10_UBA1149 | reverse complement strand
AGCTGTACGTGCACCGGGATACCCCAGCGTTTCTGGCTGCGAGCGGTGGCCCTGTACCAGGAGCGTTTGGCGTCGAATATCGAACAACTGTCGGTAAGATCCATCGGGGCCTGGGCGCCACAAGCCGAGACTCCCAGGGACAGGACCACCGCGAGCACCGCCACGCCACCACTTCCGGACCACACCACTCACCCAGCTTACTGCCCGCGCACGAGATTTCCCAGCCCGCTCGTGAACCTTCTCCGGGTGGGGCACGTATTACCCGTATGACAGGAGCTCCAAGCAACCAACCGGCCGTCCTCTCCCCGCCCACCAGAGGGGGGGAGATAACTTAGGTATGTATCAATCTGACCCCCTTGACAGGGGGGGTGGCAATATGGTGACATCCGCGCGGGGTGGGTTCGGTCTATGAGCCAGGATCTTCTCCGGGGAGCGCCTCCATGGGAAGACTTGTTCTGGCCACTACACTTTACGCCTCGCTGATAGCCATGGCGGTAGCCTCGCCCGCAAACGCGGCTACCCTGCTGCTCGATTTCGAATCTTTTGCCAACGGGCAGGTTCTGCAGCCTGGCTCGCTTGGTACCGGCATAACACTGCAGGTCATACCCCACAACGAGGATGACGTCCCGATCGTTTTTGACTCGGGCTGCCAAGGGGAAGCCTGCGCCGAAAACTTTGACGACGACCTGGTCACCCCTGGGTACGGCGCCGGTAACACTACCGCCTTGAACAACATCCTCGACCTGGAAGAAACCGACGACGACCATTCAAAATCGTCCGGTAAAGAAGGCTCCCACGACCAGGAAGACACGTGGATTTTCACTTTCGACCCTCCCATGAAGGTTCTCGGTTTAACCGTCATAAACGTGAAGCATGGCGATTCCGGTAGTCGCATAATCCTGGACGGTGCCGCGGGTGAGCAGGAAGTAATCCCCCTCGCGCTTCTCGGCCATAATTCCGTACAACGGGTTACCGTCATAGACACTTTCGCAGTCACCACGATGACCTTGATACTGGACGACGACGCCGCAATCGACGACCTCATCCTGTCCGACGGCTGCGGCGACGGCATACTGGACGCGGGCGAGCAGTGCGATGACGGCAACGCTGACGATGGCGATTGCTGTAGCGAAAACTGCGAGATTCAAAACAGCGGCCTGGCCTGCGACGACGGCGACCCCTGCACGCCAGCCGACAGCTGTGATTCGACGGGTAACTGCATACCAGCGGGCAACACCTGCGGGGACGGAGTTGTGGATGCCGCGTGTGGGGAAACCTGCGACGACGGCAACAGCAACGCCGGCGACTGCTGTTCGTCGGACTGCAGCGCCGGGGTGGCCGGTACGATCTGCGACGACGACGGCAGCCCCTGCACCGACGAGGCCTGCGACGGGCTCGGAGCCTGCCTGCATCCGCCCAACACCGCCGCCTGTGACGACGGCAACGCCTGCACTGTGGGCGACACCTGCGCCGGCGGCAGCTGCGGGCCGGGCCCGGCACTCGATTGCGACGACGGTAACCCATGCACCGACGACCAGTGCCTGCCCGCGTCGGGTTGCGCCAGTGCCACGAACACCGCCACCTGCGACAACGGCAACCCCGGTGACGACCCGGACCAGTGCGAGGACGGGGTCTGCACTGGCCAGGGTGGTTGCCAGGGGAACAACGCCAACTGCGACGACCTCAACGCCTGCACCAACGACCTTTGCCTGCCCACTGGCGCCTGCGACCACTCCGACAGGGCAGGCGGCTGCGAAGACGGTAACGCCTGCACCAGCAACGACAGTTGCAGCGGCGGCTTCTGCCAACCGGGACCGCCCACTGACTGTGACGACGGCAATGTCTGCACCGACGATAACTGTGACATGAACAACGGCTGCTCGGCCACCCCGAACAGCTCGCCCTGCGATGACGGCTTGTTCTGCAATGGTAGCGACACCTGCGCTGCTGGCAGCTGCCAGCACTCGGGCGACCCCTGCGCGGCTGGCGACCAGTGCAACGACCAGTGCAATGACGTCAGCGACGACTGTCTCTCGGTGACTTCTGTCCCCTGCGATGACGGTGATATATGCACGCCGGACGATACCTGTAACGGTACCGGGGTCTGTGTCCCGGCCGGCACGAGCTGTGGTGACGGCGTGCTGCAAGGCAGTTGCGCCGAGGAATGCGACCCTCCCGACGGGACCACGTGCGACTTGGACTGCTCGCTGTTTCCCTTCTGCGGCGACGGCACCGTGGACCCCAATGAGTTCTGTGATGACGGCAACGACCAGGCCGACGACGGCTGTTTCGACTGCAGCCCGGAAAGCGGGGAGCTATTCTGCTTCGAGGGCAGCTCGGCGAGTCCGAGCCGCAGGGCCAAGGAAATCGTCTTCCAGTCAGCTGCAGACTACACGGGCAATAACGCCGACGGCAACACCGAGATCTTCCTCTTCAACCGCAAGGAATACAGCAAGCGAATCCGCCGCGGCGACGACCAATCAACCGCTCTTTTGACAGCCATAACACAACTCACCGATACAACTTCGCTCGTCTTCGGCGTCGACAACAACAACGAGAACCCGACGTTGAACGGTTCTGCCAGGTTCGTAGCCTTCTCTTCAAACTCGGACCTCACCGGCTCTAACCCCGACGGCAACACCGAGATCTTCCACCTCGACCGCCGTCGCTCCCGCTTGCTGCAGATCACCCAAAGCGTGGGCGCCACCAACCTTCACCCCAATATGCGGGCATCCAAGGCCCGCCTGCTGCTGTTCGACTCCGACGGCGAGCTGGTGAACTCCTGCGTGGGTGGCGACAATGACAGGGACCCCTGCGGTTCTGACGCCGACTGCCCCGGGCTGGTATGTGACGACCCGGCCCGCTGCCCCGACGCGCCCGCGAGATGCGGCAATCCCGAAGGTAACCGTGAGATTTTCATGTGGAAGCGCGAACTGGTGGGGCCCACCGCACCCGCACCGGTGCCGAGGCTCCAGCAACTGACCGCCGCCGACAGTGGCATCAGCGTGGTCGGCCACAGCGTCAATTTTAACTCCGCGGCTATACCGTTCTCGAGCACCGCCGACCTGCTCGCCACCAACCCCCCCGGCACCGAGGGCGAGCGGTCGTTGTACCGCATAAGGCGTCTTGCCACCCAGCTGGTACAGGTAACCAGCCCTTCTCCTTCCGGGTTTTTCAGTGAGAGCCCCAGCCAGAGCCGCAAGCGTTTTATAGCCTTCGCCTCCGATGCCGACCTGGTGGCGGGCTCCAACGGCGACGGAAACACGGAAATCTTCCTGTGGGACGCCAACCTGCTGTCGTCGCCCTACACCCAGGTGACCAACACCACGGGCTGTACCAACGCGATGCCCAGCGTGGGAGCAAAAGCGCGTTTCATCGCCTTCCAGTCCACCTGCGACCTGCTGGGCAACGGCAGCAACTCGGGCCAATCGATCTTCCTCTACGACCGAGACAAGGACGGCTTTGCCGGCGGCGTAGTACTCAAGGGTCCCGGTGGCTACGACTCGTCGCTACCCCAGGTGAGCAGGATAGTGCGGGTAATCGTCTTCGAGGCCGACCCCGGCGGTACGGCCGCGCAGCAGGTGTGCGTATTCAACGTACGCAAGGGTGCCTTCGAGGGCTCAACGGTACCGGCGAAGCCATGACTGGTGGCTAGCTCCAGGACCACAACACTCACCCCTCGCGAGACAATCCTCAGCGTCCTGACGAAATGAGCTCGGCTACCGAGAAGAAATCGACCGTCGCGTTGTCCTGGTTGAGAAACCAACCTACCTCGCGCTCAAAGCGATGGCTGGGCAACGAAGCACGGGTGGCGTGCACCAATTGCTCGTCGACCATCACGATGGCCGGTATAAACGCCACTTCGTCCTCGTAGGTACCGCCCTCCGGCGGGTTGGGGAAGGGCTGCCTGGCGATCTTGAACAGGTTTACCCAGACCTTCCACAACTGGTCGGCCTGGTCGTAAATGTCGGTGTAGGGAATGAGAAAACACTCCTTGTCCACGAACAGCATACGCTTGCCGTAAGCGTACTGGGGCAACTTGGACTTGAACTCCACCACGTACACTTCGCGTTTTTCCCAAACGTCGTCGAAGAAAAAATCGGCGCTGCCCTCGCCCCATTTCACAGGGTAATTCTCGGCGTGCATGGCCCCCAGCAAGGTCTTCTCGCCGAGATATTTCCAGTCAGCCCAGGCGATGTTGCCCGAGTAGCCGTAGTAACTGTCCTGGTCGGTATCCTGGCCGAAGAGAGCGTCGCTGCGCTGGGCCGACGACAGTCGGCGGACCCTGCGCAGCTGCGGCAGGTACAACCAGGTGTCGTCCTGACGGGTGTGGTCCTGGTAACGATAGAAGGTTGCACCGACTCCCCTGAGGTCAAAGGGCTCGATGAAGGGGTGCATTGACTGCTTGAAGAGCGCTTCGTCTTCGTTGGGCAGCCAGTCAGGCTTGGGATCTACCTCCAACCTGCCCTTGTAGTAGAGCCTGCGAAAAGTATCGAGAAGAAAATGTCGCTCCACCGTCATACCACGGCCCTCGACTCCCAGCGCCCCGGTGTCGGCGTCGAAATTGCGCAGCATGACGTCGTCGGTCTGACTCCAGCGCTTCTCGTAGTTGTACATGATCTTGCGCGCGACCTCGGGGTCGTTGGCATCTATGGTCGTAAACGGTCGTCCGGCTACCCAGTTGAGCAGCGCTTGCCCATCATCGCTGAGCTTGACCTGGGCCGCGTACTTCTCGGTGGCCTCCATATATATGCGCGAAGCGCTCACCGGCGTTGGGTCGATAATGGTCAGGCGCGCGCCCCTTTCGACTATCCACTGCATTCCCGGAGACAGCAGGTCCCCTGCCTTTTCCAGGTTTGCCCTGGTGATCACGTCGCCGGCCTTGACGTCGGCCCCGGCCGACAGGGGCAGCAGGGCCACTAAGAAAACAGCCGAAGGGGCTGCCAGCGCGCGTTTGAAATTCATCAATACTGTATCCCCTTGTCTCCCGTTCAGCCGGACCGGGCCCATGACTAGCCCCGCAGCGCAGCCCATACAACAATCCCCGGCCGAGACCCCACCCACTGGCTTGGACCTGGCCGTCGAGTAGAATGCCAGCGCCCGACAACCGTAATGAAAGCGCTGGTATTCGAAAACAAGGTATTACGTACCGTCGCCACCGCCCTGCTCTCGCGCGCCTGGCCGGCCGCCTGCGTGGGGCCGACCTCCCCCCTGCAACTACGCGAGTTGGCCGAGCCCCGGTTGCCCGGCGCCGAGTGGCTGCGCCTTCAGACACGACTGTGCGGGCTGTGCGGCAGCGACTACAAGCAGGTGTTTCTCAACGGCTCGATCGACAACCCCATGACCTCGCTCATATCCTTTCCCCAGGTGCTGGGCCACGAAGTCGTAGGCGTGGTGCGCGACTGCGGTGACGAGGTCCACGGCATTGAGCCGGGCGACCGTGTGCTGCTCAACCCGTGGTTGTCCTGTGAACCGCGTGGGCTCGAGCCCTGCCGCTGGTGCGCGGTTGGTGAGTTGGCGCAATGCGAAAACTTCGAACGCGGCTCGCTGGCGCCCGGCATTCACCACGGCAACAGCGCCGACGCCCACGGTGGCTTTGCCGAATCGCTGGTGGCCCACCGCTCGCAGTGCTTCGTATTGCCCCCTGACATCAGCGACGAACAGGCCGTGCTCGCCGATCCTTTCTCGGTATCGCTGCACGCCACGCTGTTGCGACCACCACCCGATGACGGTTGCGTGCTGGTCTACGGCTGCGGCACGCTGGGGCTGTGCCAGGTGGCGGCGCTCAGGCTTCTGTGGCCGGACTGCCGCGTGTTGGCCGTGGCCCGTTTTCCGCAACAGGCCCGTCTCGCCGCCCAACTGGGCGCCCATGTCGTAATCGACCACAAGCCCGAGCTCTCCTTGATTGAACGCGTAGCCGACGAGACCAAGAGCCCCCTGCGCAGGCCCTGGCGGGGGCTGCCCATGCTGACCGGCGGCGTCGACGTGGTCTACGACACGGTCGGGATGCCCTCGACACTGGAGGTCGGGCTGCGAGTGGCGCGCCCGCACGCCGCGGTAGTGGTCACAGGCGTGGAGAAGCCGGCGCGCTTCGAATGGACGCCGCTTTATTTCAAGGAGATTGCCCTCGTCGGCTCCAGTGGCTTCGGCCATGAAACCGTAAACGGATCGCGCCGGCACGCCTTTGAACACTACATCGACTGGACGCGCGAGGGCCGCCTCGACCTCAGCCCATTGATCACCCACCGCTTTGGCCTGGCCGAGTACCGGGAGGCGTTCATGGCCTGCCGACGACAGGACCGCAGCGAGGCGGTGAAGGTGTTGTTCGAGTTCCCGGCCTGACGACGGCCGTCAGTCTCCGGCAGCGGCGAGCGCGCTGGCGGCATCGTGAAAAGCCTGCACGGTAAACTCGAGCAAGCGATCGTCGTGTGCCGTGCAAACGAAAAACTTTTCGTGGGCCTTGAGCACGCCTCGTTCGAGCAACAAGTGCGCAAACTCCGTCTGCCGGCCACGGTCGGTCGCCAGGGTGTCGCGATGGTTGCGCGGAGGTCGCGGCAGAAACCAGGCTTCGAAGGCCGTGTCGTGGCCGCTGCTGCAAGCCTCGATGCCGGCGGCGGCAAAGGCCGCGTCCAGGCCCGCGCGCAAGCGCTGCCCCGACGCTGCGAGGCGCTGGTAGACACCGGGCCGATCCAACTCGGCGAGGGTTGCCAGCGCGGCCACGCAGGACACGGGGTTACCCGAGAAGGTGCCGGTCTGCATAACACCACCCGCGGCAGGCTCGCGGCCCGGCCGCAGGTATTCCATGATTTCCGCGGCGCCGCAGAGCACCGCCAGCGGATGACCGCCGGACACCGTCTTGCCGAGCGTCGCTAGATCCGGCACGACGCCGTAAGCCTCCTGGGCGCCTCCCCGGGCCAGGCGAAACGCAGTCACCATCTCGTCAAAGACCAACAGCGCGCCGCTGCTGTCGGCCAACTGCCGCAGCCCGGCCAGGAAACCTTCGGCCGGGACCAGCGTGCGCTGCATGGGCTCGACGATTATGGCCGCGACCTCAGCGCCCTGCTCGGCCAGCAGTTCGCCGGTGGCTGCCAGGTCATTGTAGGGCGCCACCAGTACCGACTCGGTCACGGCCCCGGGCAACCCGGCACTGTTGGGTACGGCCATCGGTCGAGCGGCTGTGCCCCCGGCGGCCTGCCCTTCGCCGAGACCCGTCGTCCACTGGTTCGAGTGCAGGGATTCGTCGCCCATGCCGTGAAACGCGCCCTCGAACTTGAGAATTTTCTGCCTGCCGGTGGCTGCGCGCGCGAGCCTGAGCGCGTAGTTGACCGACTCGCTGCCCGAGCTGTAAAAACTCACGGCCTCGGCACAGGGCACGCGATCAACCACGGCCTGGGCCAGCTCGACCGCGCGTTCGTTGAGGGCGAGATAGCTCGAGCCGTCGGCCAGCTGGCGACCAACGGCCTCAACGACGGCCGGGTGGGCGTGCCCCAGTATCATGGGCCCCGAGCCCAGCAGGTAATCAACGTAATCGTTACCGTCGCTGTCGGTCACTATTGCGCCGCGGGCCGAAGCCACGAGCAACGCGTCCTCCGCAAGACCGGTGTTGCTGCGCACGCCCGAGGGAAGCAGACGCGCCGCCTGCTCGAGTAGCCGCCGGCTGCCCTCTGTCCGGGGATTGCGCGCACGCGCCGGCAGGTCACCCGCCCGTGGTGGCTCCCCGGGGCCTGGGGCACGACGGCTCACAGCGGCAGGCTCTCCTCGAGTTCGACGCCGAAAGCTTGCATGTAAGCCGCGTACCTATCGTGCATCATGACGTCGTCGAGCCCGTAGTCGGCAGCACTGTAAGTGTGCAGCCCGTACTTGCCGTGGGGATTTTCCTGCCGCCAGTTTCCCAGCCTGCTCTCGCCTTCGCCGGCGAGCTCGAGGCCGAAGTGATCGTAGACCCGGCGCACAGCGGCCACCGGATCCGACAGTACCTCGCGAAAGTTGAGGTCAAAGAAGCGATCCTCGCGGCCTTTTCTCACCTCCATGGTGTGCTCCAGCCGCGCCGCCCAAAGCTCCATGCGCCTGCGGCCTATCTCGTGGCGATCGACACCGGTTTCGTAGAGCGCGCGCCAGCCCGACACCAGGCTGCACTCGGACGGCACTATGCGCGCCGGGTCGCGGTGGGTCTGCACCACGCAGGCGTCCGGATAGAGCTCAAACAACAGGTCGAGGTTGCCCATGTGCACCGGGTACTTGAGCACCCAGCGACGGCCGGGCGCGGTGGAAGCTATGAGCTGCAGGCAACGACGGTGCTGCAGGTAGGCCGGGCGCATGTCGACCCCGTCGTACCAAGCGGAATAGGAGGGCACCTTGGAGTTGCAGTCGAAGGTGTCGTCGGCGAAGCAGTGCTGCAACAGGTGGCGGCACTCCTCAGCGCCGTCGGCAGTCATCAGGTGGACGGCCTTGAGCGACGGGTCGAGGTAGTACATGCCTCGCAGGTCTGACAGCGCCTCCTTGTAGTTGCGGTTGCGGGCCCACTGCTCGCGCGGCGGGCGCGGTTGTGGCGCGGCCGCCAGCCAGTACTCGAGCACCTGTACCCCGGGGTCGTTACCTATGAGCTGGTGCAAAGCGGTGGTACCGGTGCGCGGCAGGCCGAGGATGATGATGGGTTTTTCAACCGGCTGCTGCTCAATCGCCGGCTGCCCGGCGAGCTGCCGCTCTACCAGCAGGCGGTTGCGCAGAACGCTGACAAGCTGCTTGCGCAGCATCATGCGACCGAAGGGCGTGGGCTCGGCTTCCTTGTCGAGAGCTGACAACAGAACGCGCAGACCTTCGAGGTAACCGGGGTCGCCGAAGTCGCCTGCGTTGTCCGTGTCATTGCCGGCCCTGCTACCGCCCGCCGCGCGCAGGGCAGCGTCGTGCAGCGCCTGTTCGCTTTCAACAAAAGTCGCCCGCCCCCGGCCCAAACGCCCGAGCGCTTGGCTGAGCGCGTTGTAACCGCGCACCACCAATCTCACTTTCTTCGCTCCACCCGACACCTTGCTTTGCCTGCCTACGCGGGCAAAGTAGAACACGTTCTACCCCTAAGCAAAGGAGAAACCCGTGCAAACCGAACTATGCAAGCGCCTTGGAATCGAATTCCCCATTTTTGCCTTCACCCACTGCCGCGACGTGGTGGCCGCGGTCAGCAACTCCGGCGGGCTGGGCGTGCTGGGCGCCGTAGGTTTTTCGGTAGAAGAACTCGAAGCTGAACTTCAGTGGATAGACGAACACGTGGGTGACAACCCCTACGGCGTGGACATCGTCATCCCCGGCAAATACGAGGGCATGGAAGAAACCGACCTCGACAAGCTGCAGGCCCTGCTCGCCGCCCAAGTGCCACAGGAACACCGCGACTTCGCCTCGCGCGTACTCGACGAACACGGAGTGCCGCCACTGCCCGAAGGCGAAAAAGCAAAAGAGCTGCTCGGATGGACGCAGCTGACGGCCGGCCCGCAGGTAGAAACCGCGCTCAAGCACAAGAAGGTCAAACTCATAGCCAACGCGCTGGGCACGCCCCCGGCCGAAGTCATCAAGGAGATACAGGACGCCGGCCTGCTGGTGGGAGCGCTGTGCGGCAGCGCCTACCAGGCCCTCAAGCACAAGGAAGCAGGCTGCGACTTCATCATCGCCCAGGGCACCGAGGGCGGGGGGCACACCGGCGACGTGGGCAGCATGGTGCTGTGGCCCGAAGTGATCGATGCCGTCGCGCCGCTACCGGTGTTGGCAGCTGGCGGAATCGGCAGCGGGCGGCAGATGGCAGCCGCGCTGGCCATGGGAGCGCAGGGCGTGTGGTCTGGCTCGCTGTGGCTCACAGTGGCGGAGTCGGCCTGCCCACCCGAGCAGATACAGGACCTGCTGGATGCCCAGACCCGGGACACAGTCAGGTCGCGCAGCTGGACCGGCAAGCCCTGCCGCATGCTCAAGAACGACTGGACCAAGGCCTGGGATGACCCCGATACCCCCGCGCCGCTGGGCATGCCGCTGCAGTGGATGGTAACCGCCGATGCCGTGCACCGCGTGCACCGCTACGCATCGAAGGCCCAGGGAGTCGCCTTCAACCCGGTGGGACAGATCGTGGGGCGCATGAACGATGTACGCCCGGTGCGGCAGGTGATCCAGCAACTGGTAGAAGAATACATCGATGCTTACGAGCACCTGCAGTCCCTGATGCCGGATGTCTGAACGCCTTCACTGGCGGGAGAAAGATACGCATGAGTAGTCGCCTTCATCTCAAGGCCACCCCGCTACGGGTTCTTCTTGCTCTCAGCGCGACAGCCCTGGTCATGCTGCCAGGCTGCGGTAAGCACCAGGGTCCTGGCAACATAGAAGGCGCCGCCTTACCGACAACGGTCGTCGAGACCGAGCAGGCCAGGCAACGCGGAACCGCCCAGGCTCTTGAGGTCGGCAACGACAAGCAGATTCTCTTCGGCGACCTTCACGTACACACCACCTTTTCGCCCGACGCTTTCATGATGAGCCTGCCTGTCGTGCAGGGCGAAGGCGCGCACCCGCCGGCCGACGCCTGTGATTTTGCGCGTTACTGCTCGGGCCTCGACTTCTGGAGCATAAACGATCACGCCGAGGGCCTGACCCCGCAGCACTGGCAGGAGACCGTCGATTCGGTTCGCCAGTGCAACGCCCTGGCCGGCGACCCCGACAATCCCGACGTGGTGGCCTACCTGGGATGGGAGTGGACGCAGGTGGGACAGACTCCATCGGATCACTGGGGGCACAAGAACGTCATCCTTCGCGATCTCGACGAGGACTCCATACCCGCGCGACCCATCGCTGCGCCGTCGCCCTTGATAAGGGTGCTGAGCAACAAGCGGCCACCCACGCAGCGGCTGCTTCTTACCCTGGCTAACATTGGTGAAACCGAGAGACTTTTTTCCTACAATTTCTACCAGAACGAGATCCTCGCCACCCCCGCCTGCCAGACCGGAGTCGACACCCGCCAGCTTCCCGTCGACTGCATCGAAACCGCCCAGGACCCTGCCGAGCTATTCGAAAAACTCGCCCAGTGGGGGCACGAGTCTATAGTGATTCCGCACGGCACCACCTGGGGTGCGTACACACCGCCGGGCTCGTCGTTCGACAAGCAGTTGAAGGGCGCGCAGCACGACCCCGATAGGCAGATCCTGCTGGAGGTGTTCTCCGGCCACGGCAACTCCGAAGAATACCGAGACTGGCGCGAGGACGGTGCTGTCTGCCCCGAGGCCAGCGAGGAATACCTGCCCTGCTGCCAACGGGCCGGCCAGCTGGTGCGCGAACGCTGCGCAGATCCGACCTCGCCTCACTGCGAACAGCTGGTGACCGAAGCCCAGACCAACCATCTCGCGGCCGGCCAGCAGGGTCACCTGTCGTTACCCTGGGCCGAGCCCGAAGATTGGCTCGACTGCGGCCAGTGCCGCGACTGTTTTCTGCCGACCTTCAACTACCGCCCGCGCAGCTCGGCACAGTACGCGCTCGCATTGACGACCGACCAGGCCGACGGCGATGCGCGCCGGTTTCGCTTCGGCTTCATGGCTTCGAGCGATAACCACAACGCGCGCCCGGGTACCGGCTACAAGGAGTACGCGCGCTACCAGATGACCGAGGCCATGGGCATACAGAGCCGCTTTGCCTATGACCTCCTGCGCGGAGAAAAAGCTGTCGATAATGGGGAATCCCAGGCCTTCGTTGCCACCGACGCGGTCATGTCCAACCCTATGCTCGCCTTGGAAGCCGAAAGGGTCGCGTCATTTTTTTTCACCGGCGGGTTAGTTGCCGTGCACTCCCGCGGTCGCGACCGGGATTCGATCTGGCAGGCCATGAAACGACGCGAGGTCTACGGCACCAGCGGGCCGCGCATACTGCTGTGGTTTGACCTGCTGAACGGCCCCGACGGCGAGCTCGCCATGGGCGGCGAAGCCGACATGACCGGAACACCGCGTTTCAGGGTACGAGCCGCTGGCTCGCTGGAGCAGGAGCAAGGCTGCCCCGAGCACTCCGAGCAGGGCCTGTCACCCGCGAGGCTCGAGCGCCTGTGCCGAGGTGAGTGCTACAACCCCACCGACCAAAGGCGCCCCATCGAGCGCATAGAAGTAGTGCGCGTGCGTGCGCGCCGCCCCGGCAACCTTGCGGCGGCACAAGACGACTCCCTGGCCGAGCTCATCGAAGACCCGTGGAAGATACTGCCCTGCCCCGCCGACGGCAACGGCTGTACGGTGGAGTTCGACGACCCCGAGCAGGCCCGCAGCGATCGCGAACACGTGTACTACGTGCGCGCCATAGAGCGCGCCACTCCCACGGTCAACGCCGACTCCCTGCGCTGCAAGTACGACGACGACGGCAACTGCGAGGAGGTGGACCCCTGTTGGGGCGCCGACTTCCGGATGCCCAACGAGGAGGATTGCCTGGCAACGGCCGAGCCGCGGGCCTGGTCATCGCCGATCTACCTGCGCTGAAGGGGGATACGTTCCAACTACAGAAAAAGCACTCGGCTTCTCGACCGAGCAGACCCCTTATGGACGCTTTTGACAAGATAACCGCGCAACTCATCGCCCCCGGCGGCGGCTTCGACGTCGTCGAGGAAGAAGTCCTCGGCCAACGCATGCAGGTGTTCGCCGGCCGCAAGCGTTCGCTCAGGGAAGTGCTGGCCGATTCGGCCCTGCACGGCGACGCAGAATACATCGTCTCGGGCGACCGCCGCATCAGCTACGCCGAGCACTACCGTATGGTCTGCTCAACGGCTGCCGCGCTCAGGGACGAGTACAAGGTCAAGCCCGGCGACCGAGTGGCCATCCTGGCCGAGAATCATCCCGAGTGGCTCGTCACCTTCTGGGCCACGGTGAGCCTGGGCGCGGTCGTGTCGGCGCTCAATGGCTGGTGGAAACCCGACGAAATACGGCACGCACTGGAACTCACCACGCCGCGGGTCCTGGTGGTCGACGAAAAACGACTCGCTGGTCTGGGCGACGCCCTGGCCGCTGCCCCCGGCATCGCTGTTATCAAGATCGAGACCGACTTCGAGCAACTGGTAAACTACGCGCCCGACGTCGGCCTGCCTGGAACTCCCATAGCCGAAGACGACCCCGCCATAATCCTCTTCACCAGCGGTACCACCGGCCGCTCCAAGGGCGCCGTAAACACCCACCGCGGCGTGTGCGGTTTTCTGAGCAACTCGATGCTGCACGGCTTTCGCAACGTCATGCTGGCCGCCGAAGAAGGGATACCCGGCGAAAGCGATCCGCCGGCTACCTGCGCGCTGATGACCGTGCCGCTGTTTCACATGTCGGGCCTGTACACGGGCGGCTTGATGATGATGGCCGCGGGCGCAAAGACGGTATGGCGACTGGGCGCCTTTGACCCCGAGGACGTGCTGCGGCTGATCGAGAAGGAACGGATCACGATCTGGGCGGGCCTGGGCAGCATGGCGCCGCGCGTACTCGGCCATCCCCGCCTGCACGACTACGACCTCAGCTCGCTGCGCAACCTAGGCAGCGGTGGAGCTCCCACCACGCCCGAAACCCAGGCCCGCATGCGCGACCTTCTGCCCAACGGCGAACAGGGCGTGGGGCTGGGCTACGGCAGCAGCGAAACCGTGGTGCCGGTTACCATGACCGGCGGACGCGAACTCGCCCGCCACCCGCTGTCGGTAGGCCGCGTGATGCCAACCCAGCAGGTCGAAATACGCAATGACGGCGGCGACGCCCTGCCCGACGGCGAAGACGGCGAAATCTTCGTGCGCAGCCCCTACCTCATGCTCGAGTACTGGGGACAACCCGAGGCCACACGCGAGACCATCCACCCCGACCGCTGGCTTGCTACCGGCGACATAGGCCACCTTCTCGACGGTCGCCTGTATATCAACAGCCGCGCTCGCGACATGATACTGCGCGCCGCAGAGAACATTTACCCCGTCGAAATTGAGCGGCGCCTCGAAGCCCACCCGGCGGTCGAAGAAGCCGCCGTGATCGGCGTTGATCACGCCGAGCTCGGACAGGAGGTCAAGGCCATCGTCGTGCTGACCGTAGGCGCTGGCGCGCCGGCCAGGCAGCACCCGACCAGCGAAGAGCTGGCCGCCTGGTGCGCTGAAACCATGGCCACCTTCAAGGTGCCCAGCCTCTGGCAACTGCGCAGCGAGCCCCTGCCCCGCAACGCGGCCGGCAAGGTACTCAAGATCGAGCTCGAATCCTGAGCCCCCCTGTTCAGCCCAGGGCGCCGGTAGCCCGCAACGCGGCCAGGCGTTCGTCGTCACAGCCCAGCAGCTCGCGCAACACCTCGTCGGTCTGCTCGCCGACGGTGGGCGCCATTGCAGGCACCGGTAGCGTTTCACCTGCCAGTTTTACCGGGAACGGCAGCATGTCGGCACCGTGCTGCTCGTGGCCGTAGAGCGGAAACCTGTCGCGAAACTGCGGATCCTCGGCCAGCGTTCGCGGCGAGTTACAGGGCGCAACAGGAAAGTTATGTTCGTTGGCCGCGCTTATCCACTGCGCGCTCGTGCGCGTGCGAAAGATGTCGCGCAACTCGACCTGCAGCTCGCGGTTGCCGCGTGCGTGGTCGGCAAACTTCGATCCCGGCCAGCGTTCGAACAGATCCTCGCGCCCGACGCACACGCAGAAATTTTTCCAGAAGGCCTGCTCACTGGCCATGAACAATACGTGCCCGTCGGCTGATTCGTAGACCTGGTAACGCACGCCTTCTTTCATGCCGGCCGTACCCGGCTCGCGGCGTTCGTAGTTGTCGGCCTTGTTGCCCGTGACCTCGTCTTCGGGCCTATCGTAGGCCATCCAGGTCTCGCTGCGGTACCAGTCCATGTATGCCGCCGCGTCGGATTGGCCGATCTCCATCAAGCAGCCTTCACCCGACTCGCGCGCGCGTACCACCCCGGCCAGGATCCCCAGCGCGCCCAGCAGGGGTCCGGCGTGCATACCCATGCTCGCGTGCTCGGGTAGAAAGCAGAAGCCATCGTCGTCGGTCTCCGGCCTGACGATGCCCGCCCAGGTATCAAAGGCTATGCCGTGGGCCGGCAGGCCGCTGTAAGGGCCGGTCGCCCCGTAACCCGATATGTTGCAGAAGACGATACGCGGGTTTATCTCGCGCAGGGCTTCGTAGCCCAGCCCGCGCCGTTCGAGCGAGCCCGGCCGCATGGCCTCCACCACCACGTCCGCGCCGCGCACCAGTTCGCGGTACAGCTCGGCCCCCTCCGGCACCTTGAGGTCGAGCACCACGCTCTTCTTGCCGCGGTTGACGTGCATGTGCAGCAGCGACACTCCGTTGATAATCGGCCAGGTCATTTCGCGCACGTAATCGCCCGCGGGCGATTCCACCTTTATGACCTCTGCGCCGAGATCGGCCAGGTGAGTCGTAATGGCCGCCGGCCCCAACAGGGAACTCTCTATCACGCGCAGGCCTGCAAGCGGCGCTGGTCTGCTATTTTGCATCGTTACTCATCATCCCCTCGGGCTCCTCTAATAATGTCTTCCGGCAACGCGCCGCGAACCGGTTTCCAACAGTGGCGATAACATGGCAAAAGCGCCAGTCACGGCAACCTGGGGGGGTTAAACAGATGAAGCGCATCCTGGTCCGCATTTCAGCACTGAGCGTCGGCCTGCTGGCAGCCGGCGCGATCGTGTTCGCCGTATGGCGGATTACGCTGCGGCCGCCGGTGAGCCAGGCGTTCACCGGCGGCCGCGTGCTGACCATGAACGACGCCGACGACATGGCCCAGGCCGTGTTGCTCCGGCGCGATCGTATCGTGGCGGTCGGTAGCGACGAGGAAATCCTGTCAATGGCCGGCCCCGGTACGGTCTTCCACGACCTCGCTGGACGCACGCTGGTGCCCGGGCTCATCGACGCACACGGGCACTTTCCCGGCACTGCCATGTTCAACGCCAACGTCGACCTCGCCAGCCCGCCGGTAGGTGACCTCGACAACATAGCGCAGGGTATCGAGCGCCTGGCCGAACGCGCCGCTGCTACTCCCGACGGCGAATGGGTGCTGGGCTTCCGCTACGACGACACGCTGCTCGCCGATGGTCGCCACTTCACCCGTCATGACCTCGACCGAGCCAGCACGAGTCACCTGGTATTAGTAGTCCACGTGTCCGGTCATCTTGCAGTAGCGAACACGATGGCACTCGACCAGCTTGGAATCACGGCCGACACCCCCGACCCGGAGGGTGGCATCATTCGCCGCGAAGCGGACGGGCGGACCCCCGACGGTGTCCTGGAAGAAACCGCCGCACGCCCGATGATGAAACGGTTCATGAAGTTTTCGCCCCTTAAGGGACTGGCCATGCTACGCGAGGCCGCCCATGAGTACGTGGCGCAGGGAGTCACCACCGCGCAGTCCGGGCTTACGCCTGCGGCGCTGCTCGCGGGCATCGCCACTTTATCCAAGCTGGGGGTGATCCCGCTGCGCGTCGAGGCTTGGCCCGACGAGGAAGCTGCACGGTTATGGCTGGCGGGCGATCTCGACCTGGACAACAACAATACCGGGCTGTTCAAAGCTGGCCCCATAAAGCTGGTGGCCGACGGATCCATACAAGGCTTCACCGGCTATTTGAGTGAGCCCTACCACACACCCTTCAACGGAGACCCGGACTACCGCGGCTACCCTCACAAACCGGCAGAGCAACTGGCGGAACTGGTCACCTCGATACACGTCGCCGGCCGGCAGCTTGCCATACACGGAAACGGCGACGCATCGATAGACGACATACTCGACGCCGTCGAGGCCGCGCTGCTTCAACGGCCGGACCCCGACCCACGGGTGATACTCATCCACGCGCAGATGGCCCGCCACGACCAGCTCAAACGCATGAAAGAGCTCGGCGTTACGCCCAGCTTCTTCGTCGCCCACACCTGGTACTGGGGCGACCGCCACTACGAGATCTTCATGGGGCCCGAGCGCGCCCAGCGGATAAGCCCGCTTCGCGAAGCAGCTGACCTCGGGCTGCGCTACACGATACACCTCGACTCGCCGGTGGTACCGATGACGCCAATGCTGCTGCTGGAGACAGCCGTCAGGCGCGTCACCTCCGGGGGCCGCGTGCTCGGCGGTGGGAAACAGGACGGCATCGACACGGGCAGCGACCAGCGGGTGACCCCGCGCGAGGCGCTGCGCGCCATGACCATCGACGCCGCCTGGCAGATACACGCCGAGACCGAGCGCGGTTCGATAGAGGTCGGCAAGCTGGCCGACCTGGCTGTTCTCTCGGCCGGACCGGACGAGGTAGCCCCGGAACTGATCCGCGACATCACAGTTGAAATGACGATTGTCGGCGGCCGGGTAGTTTATGAAGGAGCGCGAACACGATGAAAAATGCTGACCACAAACGATCACTACTTTTCGCGGGGGCGCTGCTGGTACTCGTAGGCCTGCTGTCGGGCGTCGCCATACCCGTCACTACCACCGCGCGGCTCGGCCTTTCTGCCCACCTGGCCGGCGTGCAGGGCGGCATGCTGGTTATGATCGTGGGGCTGGCCTGGAATCACCTGCGCCTTTCGCCGAGCCTTGCCACCACGGCCTTCGGCACGACCATCTTCTCCAATTACGCGCTCTACGCCGCACTGCAGTTGGCCGCGGTGTGGGGCACCAGCCGGTCTACCCCCATCGCCGGTGAAGGCGCGTCGGGCTCATCGATGCAGGAAGGCGCGGTAGACCTGCTGCTGTACTCGGGCTCGGCCGCCGCGATCGTGGCCCTCGCGCTCGTGGTGTGGGGGCTGGTGCCTGGCCGAAGCAAGCCGACCGGCGAACAGTAAAAAAAAGAGCCAGCTGCAATGATACTCGAAGTAGCCTTACTCGACGTGCTCCTCGGTCAAGAAGCCAGCTTCGAGGCGGATTCCGAACGCGCCCAGGCCATAACCTCGTCGGTAAAAGGCTACATCGGCCACCAGCCGCAGCGATTCGTTGGAAATCCGTCGCGATGTATACTGCTGACCAACCGGGAGACGCCGGAAGACCACACCGAGGGGTTTCGTGGATCGCCGCGTTACCAGCAGTGGAAGGCTCTACTCCGCCACTACTACGACCCCTCCCCGCCGCGGGCCACCTGAAGGACGGAAAAACGACGAATGGAAGACAACCCCGGTTTTTTTGACTTGGTCTCGAATGGGCCAAGGAGATCCTGATGGAGGCGGAGACCACCACCGAAGGCGCCACTTTCGATCCGACGGAATGGGCGAAGAAAAATTTCAATGAGCGCACGAGGCTCGCCTGTCGCGAGTATATCCTCAATGGGCTCGCCTACCCGCTACCGGCCTATGTGTTTGCGGCGTCGAAGATTTTTCTGTTATTCGCGGGCTGGGTCTTTTTCTGCGGCTTCACACCGGGCATCGGCAGCTGGTCCGATCTCTCCTCCTGGGCCTTTGAACCGATCGCCTTCCAGAAGGCTTTTCTGTGGAGCCTTTGTTATGAAACCCTGGGCTTTGGCTGTATGTCGGGGCCACTGGGCCTCAAGCTCTGGCCGCCTTTTACGGCCTTCGTCCATTATCTATGGCCGGGCACAATGAAGATGCCGCTCTTTCCCGGTGTGCCGCTGATTGGTGGCACCCGTCGAACCATCCTGGACGTGGCGCTGTACGCGGCCTTTGTGGTTTCCATCCTTCACGCGTTGATTCAGCCGGAGCTCAAAGCGGCGCATTTCCTTCCGATAGTCGTGTTGTTGCCGATATGCGCGCTCGGCGATCGCATGGTCTTTCTCACGGCCCGTGGTGAGCATCATTTTGCGATGGTCGTGTGTTTTTTCCTGGCGGGTGAATGGATCGCGGCCAGCAAATGGGTTCAACTCGCGATCTGGTTCTGGGCGGGTATTTCGAAGCTGACCATCGCATTCGGCTACGTCGTGCCGCTCATGACCGCCAACAATCCACTCCTCAAGAATGCCTCGTTTCGCAAGCGACTCTTTCGCTCCTATCCCGAGGACCTCAGCCCCTCGTTATTAGGCAAGGTGATGGCGCACATGGGCTTGGCCCTCGAACTCGGCACCCCCCTCGTGCTGGTCTTTGTAACCCAGGATGGTCCGCTCCTCTGGCTCGGCCTTGGTCTTGCCGTCGGGCTTCACGGCTTCATCATCAGCAATATGCCGGTGGGGGCCGTTTTCGAATGGAACATCCTGAGCCTCTATGCGGGGTTCTTCCTGTTCTACTTCAACCCCGAGGTCAGTGTATTTGATGTCGGCTCGGGGCCGATGACGATCTATCTCCTGGTCGGTTGTCTGGTTCTACCCTTGCTGGGCAACCTGGTTCCCCGGGCCGTCTCGTTTCTTCTCTCCATGCGCTATTACGCCGGAAACTGGGCGTGGAACGCCTGGCTCTTCGAGGGCAGGAGTTACGAAAAACTCAACAAGCTGAAGCGAGCCAGCAAGCTGCTCAAAGAACAGCAGGAGCGTTTTCTCAGCGGGGAGCAGGCGGTCGAGGCTGATGGTCTCTTCGGCGCTTTTCGCTCCCTGCATCTCCAGGGCCGCGTGCTCGGAAAGGTTCTCCCCCTGGCCACGGGCGGGCGACCCTTCCAGGATTTCGCCTACGCCGATGGGGAAACGGTCGCGGGATCGGTGCTGGGTTGGAATTTCGGCGAAGGGCACATGGCCGACGAGCGCTTGTTGGCCGCCATCCAGGCGCAATGCGGCTTCGAGGAGGGCGAGCTACGGGTGATCTGCGTCGAGGCGCAACCGCTCCAGACCCGCAGTCTGCATTGGCGGGTCAACGACGCCAAGACGGGCCAGATCGCCGAGGGCCACGTTGGCCTCGACGAACTCGCCAAACGAATGCCCTGGGATTATGGCGAGGCCGACGATGTGGAGCCGGATTGGCCCGCCGTCGATTCGCCCGCCGAGGGCGCCTGATGGGCGATGTTGTCTACGATGCGGTCGTTGTGGGTTCGGGTCCGAATGGATTGGCAGCCGCGATCGAGCTCGCCCGGAGCGGGGCTTCGGTGCTGGTGCTCGAAGGAACGGAGGCCATTGGTGGTGGGACTCGGTCTTCGGAGTTAACCCTGCCGGGCTATGTCCACGACGTCTGCTCGGCCGTTCATCCGATGGGCTTGCTGTCTCCCTTCTTCCGATCGTTGCCCCTTGAGGAACACGGTCTGCGATGGATTCGACCCGAGGCTTCGGTCGCCCATCCACTGGACGACGAGCCGGCAGTGATGCTCTATCGCTCGATCGAGAAAACGGGCGAAGGGCTCGGCCGGGACGCGGCCCGCTATAGCAAGATTCTCTCGCCCCTCGTGAGGCAAGGTCACGGCCTGATGGCCGACATCTTGAGTCCGCCCCTCGCCATGCCCACACACCCGCTGACCTTCATGCGATTTGGATTGAAAGCCCTCTGGCCGGCCACCTGGTTTGCGCGCGGATGTTTCCGAGAAGAAAGTACACGGGCCCTGTTCGGGGGCTGCGCCGCGCATAGCATCCTTCCGCTCAACGCTCCGTTCACTGCGGCGCTTGGCCTGATATTCATGATTGCGGGTCACCTCGATGAATGGCCGGTCCCGGCGGGCGGCTCGCGCGCGATCTCGGACGCCCTGGCGAGCCTGCTTCGGAGCCTGGGAGGCGAAATCCAGACTGGCGTTCGAATCACGTCGGTCGATGAACTTCCACCGGCGCGGGTCTTCCTCTTCGACACCGGTCCCGATCAGCTGGCCTCGATTGCCGAACCGGTGCTGCCGGAACGGTACGTTCGCCGGCTACGTCGCTACCGCTTTGGCCCCGGTGTCTTCAAGCTGGACTGGGCGCTGGAGGAGCCGATCCCCTGGCGCGACAAAAATTGCCTGCTGGCCTCGACCGTGCACCTGGGCGGTCGCATGGACGAGATCGCGGCGACCGAAGCCGCCCTCTCCCGGGGAGAACATCCGACCCGGCCCTTTGTGTTGCTCTGCCAGCAGAGTCAGTTCGATGACTCCCGGGCTCCGACCGGAAAACAGACGGGCTACGCCTACTGCCATGTTCCGGCTGGCTCGAACGTCGATCTGACCGAGGCGATCGAGAACCAGGTCGAGCGTTTCGCCCCGGGATTCAAGGATACGATTAGGGCGCGACACGCGATGCACTGTGGCGACTTCGAACGCTACAACCCTAATTTCGTGGGTGGTGCGATCACCGGGGGTTCCGCCGACATCACCCAACTGATGACCCGCCCCGTGGCTCGCCTCGATCCCTATACGACGCCCAATCCTCGGGTCTTTCTCTGCTCCGCCTCGACACCACCGGGCGGCGGGGTCCACGGGATGTGCGGCTACAACGCGGCCCGCAGCGCGCTCCGGCAGTTGGACAAGATCGCCCCGGGATCGCTCCGGGCGTGATCGCGGGACTTGCAACGATCGGACTCCTGATGTGGGGACTGGTGCCAAGCCGAGGCGAGCAACCCCCGGCCAACGAAGACTGACGCTCGGGAGGAACGACGAATGGAAGACAACCCTCGGTTCTTTGACCTGGTCTCGGACGTGCGCGCCATGCGACGCCTGCGCCCAGACCCGGTTGCGGACAAACTGTTGTTCAAGGTACTGAACGCGGGCGTGCAGGCGCCGTCGGGAATGAACTCGCAGCCCTGGTCCTTCCTGGTGCTGCGCCAACCCGACGACAAGCAGTGGTTCGCCGCCCGCTACAAGGCCGCCATCGAGTCCCGCTTCGGCAACTTCAAGGTCGATGACGACGACACCTCGGCCATGGCCCGGCAGGGTCGTGCGCTGCTGTACCAGGCCAACCACATGCAGGAATACCCGCTGCTGCTCATCGTCTGCGGTCTGCGCGACTGGCCCTTCAAGGTGCCAGAGGCCGAACGGGTGGGCCCGGCCCCGCCCAACTACGGCGCGGTATACCCCTGCGTGCAGAACATCCTGCTCGGCTGCCGCGCTGTCGGCCTGGGGGCGGCACTGACCACCATGCACCAGGTCTTCGAGGACGAGTTAGTGGAGCACTTCGAGATCCCCGACGAATACGGTGTCGTGGTCACTATCCCTATAGGCTACCCCGTGGGCCGCTTCGGACCGGTACAGCGCCGTCCCGCACAAGAAGTGACCTGGTTCGATCGCTGGGGAAACACCTAGGCCTCGATAGCCCGCACCCTTCCCGCTCGGCTCGCTGTCCACTCACCGGGGTTGCCCGGCTCGAGTTGAAAGCGGGAGGCGCGGTTCTGGACGTAGCCTCGGGCAGCATTATATGAGTGGCAGGAAGGCGGGAGTAAGAAATGGAACTAGCTGAAGCCAATCATCTCCTGGACCCGGGTTATCTCGACCTTGAGGCCGGGTACACGCGCCTGCCCGACGGGCAGCTGCACGTCGCCAGCTGGACCACGATGTTCGGGTGCTCGGGCCAGATGGTCGAGTGGTGGTTCGGCTTCCTCGAAAACACCGAGCAGTACAAGTGGTGGCACCCCAGGGACCACGTCTGGTGTGAGTGGATAGGAGAGAGGGGCAGCGGTAAGTTCGTCGGGGGTACCCACCATGTCCACGAGTACATCGGCGGAGACCTCCAGAAGCTCAAGATCAACTTCCGCGAGCCGGCCGAGTACCTGGACGTCGCCAGGTTCTCCGAGGCCGGCATAACGGCTGCAGTGTGCGGACGGGTCGGACCCCTGGATACTGATTTCTGGGCAGGACATCTCATTCATCTCTGTCGCGACACGGACTACGGCTGCGAGATGCGAAGTCGCTTCTGGCTTGGAGACCTGGACCCTCCCGAGTTGGCTCCTGACGCGGCGACCCGGACGGAGCTGTTTCCCGACTCGGCTGGTGAGGCCCTGCTCAAGCACTGCCACGAGGAGATGAGCTATCTCGCCGGCTTCCTGCCCGAACTCTATTCGAAGCACGTCCAGCCCGCGAAGCATTAAGGTACTGCGCCCCGCGAAACGACGGGAAGCCGATGAAACTCTACGTTGACAGGCTCGCCCCCAACGCCCGCCGGGTGCTGATGTTCGTGGCCGAAAAGACAATCGAGTTATCGATTGTCGAGATAAATGTCGCCGAAGACGAGCATCGCAGCGACGACTTCCTGGCAAAGAACCCGCTGGGCCAGGTTCCTGTCCTGGAGCTGTCGAACGGCAGCTGTATCTCGGAGTCGATGGCGATATGTCGGTATCTCGACGAGAGTTTTCCTCAGACGGCGCTGTTCGGACTGGGCGCCGAGCAACGGGCGATTGTCCACATGTGGTCGCGCCGTGTGGAGCTGGGGCTTTTTGTTGCCGCGGTCGATCTCGGCCATCACTCCCATCCATCCTTTCGTGGGCACTTTGAACAGGTCCCCGCGTACGCCGAGCTATGCCGCGCCTCGATAGCGAGATCCTGCGAACTACTGGACGCCCAGCTGAAAACCACGCGTTTCGTTGCGGGAGACGAGTTCTCGGTTGCAGATATCGTCGCCTACTGCGGAGTCGAGCTTGCCCGTCTCTGGGAGACTACGCCTGAAACCGCCCTGCAGTCGCTCGGTAAATGGCAACAGGAAACAGCGGCGCGTCCGTCGGCAGCCGTTGCCCGTTACCCCTGAAACGTCAGGCGTCGACGCCGGCCAGGGCGCTGCCCATCATGTCGATAAAATTGCCGCGGTAGAAGGCATCGAGCGTGGTCTCGTCCAGCCCCTCGGTCGCGGCCCCGAAGCGGGCAAGCGGGTTGCGGCCACCCTCCACGTGCGGCCAGTCCGATGAGAACATGCATACCTCGGGCCCTGACTGCTCTATGATCCAGCCCGTCGGTTCTGCCGGGTAAGGAGTGACCCGCACCTGCCGCCGCACGTACTCAGATGGTTTCATCGAGAGCTTCTGCAGCCGCTCCTCGTTGCGGCGGAAAGCATCGGCGGCGGTGTCTATCGAGCGCATCCAGCCGGGCAGCCAGACCGCGCCCTGCTCTATGACCCCCAGCTTCAAGCGCGGAAAGCGCTCGAGCACGCCGTCGAATATCATCGTGGCCAGTGTCTGCATGGGCGGCCCGGGTATGGCCACGTAGTCCACCGAGCGAAAATTCTCGGCGCCGCCGTGGAAGTCGGGCACCGGCGGCAGTCCGTTTTCAAAGTACTGCGGGTCCAGCAGTCGCCCTCCCCCGCCCACGTGAAAGACCACCGGTATACCGGCTTCCTCGGCCGCGGCCCAGACCGGAAACAGCCCCGTGTGACTGGGCGAGTGCCGCCGTGGACAGGCCGAGGCCACCAGCAATGCCGCGGCACCGTCCTTGATGGACTGTTCAGCGGTGGCGCGTGCCAAGCCAAAGTCGGCAAGCGGCACGTAGGCCGTCGCCAGCAGGCGCGGGTCGACCGAGCAGAACTCGAGCATGGCGCGGTTGTGTGCGCGCGCCATGCCGTAGGCAAAGTCGAGATC
Source organism: bacterium UBP10_UBA1149 (assembly GCA_002311335.1). Taxonomy (GTDB): domain Bacteria; phylum Desulfobacterota; class Binatia; order UBA1149; family UBA1149; genus UBA1149. The sequence goes on along the minus strand of DBZX01000080.1, from coordinate 19,972 downwards.
GTCGCCCTGCTCGGCCTCGCACAGGTAGTCGTTGGTAAAGGTATTGAACAGCAGCTGGCTGCGAAAGCCCATCAGGTCAAGCGCGCGCGGCCTGTCCGCGGCGATAAAAGATCCCAGCGCCGACCAGTTCTTGCGCAGCATGATCTCGGCCTCGGCCGCCTCCCGCTCGACCGGGTCCGCGTGCAACCGCCGCCAGCGCTCTATCTCGTTCTCCTCGCCCGGTTTTACGCTGGCCACGAACACCGGCTTGAGCCGCTCGCGCAGCGAGGCCTCGGCGTGCGGGAGCAGCCAGTCGGCTTCTTCCATTATGTGGGCGTCGGCGTCGTGTATTACGCGGTCGCCCTGGTGCACCGACGCGTAGGTGTCGAGTCGCTCGGCAGAAGTCTGGTTACCGTTCACGCACCGGTCATACCCCCGCCGCACGCCTTAGCCCAGCCCGCTCAACCTGATGTCGGTCCCCCGTCATCGTCTTTCACATGGGCGGACGGGGGGTCTTGTTCGTAATGTTTACGCGCCTTCGAAAAATCCCAGCTGTATACGCGCTCCATCGGAATGCGCAGTATCACCCTGTCGCCCGTGCTTCGTCGCTGCTCGCGGCTCTTCGAGAACCAGTCTGGCATCTCGGTCATGCCACTGCCCAGCCTGCGGTCCTTCTCCTCGAGCGCGCCCTGTACCCGCTCGATCTCCGAGGGATCCGTTACCGGTTCACAACGCCCTTCGATTCGCACGCCGCGCAGCTCGAAATAGCTCTCCCCGGATTCAACCAGCGCGCAGACACGCGGGTCATTCAATATATTCTTGTGCTTGGGGCTGCCGGTCCTGGTGTCGAGGTACACGCTCTCGCCCAGCTTGACGAACCAGAGCGGGTGGGCGACCGGCGATCCATCACGACGCAGCGTTGTCACGACGATCGTTCGCTGAGCGAGGAGAAACTCCTCGATCTCTTCGGGGCTCATGCTAGTCGCCACGCGAGTATCTCCTGGACGACAGAAGCGCCCCGGCCACGGTCAGCCCGTACCTCCACCGTCGATAGAAGGCTTGGCGAGGCGCTTGCTGACATCCTCACCGAGAGCCAGGTCTTCAGCGTATTTATCCAGCCAGCTGTTGAAATCCGAAGAGTCCTTGCCCTCGGCGATTGCGCGCGGTGTCGCCACGATCTCGTAATCCCGGGCAAGAGGAGGATGGTCAGACGCGGGTTTGCGCGCCATGACCTTGTCAATAATCGGCCCCATGCGTTCCGCCTTCCTGGCCGCGGCTTCCTTTTCGCGCTCCTTGAACTCGGGCAGTATCTTTTCAGCGAACAACTCCAAGCTTTCCATTATATGTTCGTGTTTATTCTTACCCGCCGTCGTTGCAAAAATAACCTGGTCTACGCCGGCCTCTTCGTAGCGGAGTAAGTAATCGCGAACCTGGTCGGGTGTTCCCATCGCACCGCGCAAGCCGCTGGTCCCCTGTTCGACGACCTTGGCGCCCAGCGTATCTTCATTATCCCGCGCGATCTTTATCGCGTCGGAATCGTACCCCTTCTCGGCCCGCAACTCGCGATACTCCTGCCACAGGTCGGTAGCGGCGGGCTTGTGCTTGCCAAAAACGTAGTAGTGGCCAAGTGAGTAGCCAATGAAGTTCACACCCTCGGCCCCGCGGTCGATGGCTTGCTGCTCGTCCTCGTGACAGAAAAAAGTAGTGACCGCGGCCAGGTTGGCGTTTACTTCATCGCCTATCGGTACGCCTTCCTCCTCCAGCGTCGTGTAGTAATCATCGACCCAGTGCCTGGCCTCATCTGGGTCGAAAAAGGCAAAGCCCAGGGCGCCGATGCCGTGTTGTGCTGCCAGGTGTATAGTTTCTCGACGGGAGCAAGCGACCCACACGGGCGGATGCGCTTTCTGCAACGGCTTGGGAACGACGTTGCGAGGAGGCATGTTGACAAAATCGCCCTTGACCCCGGTAAACGGCGCCTCGGTCATGCAGCGCAATGCAACCCGGAGCGTTTCCTCCCATATCTCGCGCTTTTTACCGGCATCGATCATGAAGCCGCCAAGTTCGGCCTCGGAGGAGCCCTCCCCGGTGCCGAGTTCAGCGCGCCCATTGGAAAGAAGATCCAGGGTCGCGATCCGTTCGGCGATGCGCGCCGGATGGTTGATCTCGGGCAAGCACTGAACGATGCCGTGCGCCAGGCGAATGTTTTTCGTGCGCATGGCCGCCGCTGCCAGGAACATTTCCGGAGCGGAGGAGTGGCTGTATTCTTCCAGGAAGTGATGCTCGACCGGCCACGCGTAGTCCAGGCCTATCCTGTCTGCCAGCTCTACCTGCTCCAGGGCTTGTTCCATCACGCGCTTGTCAGAATTCTCGTCCCAGGGCCTGGGACAGGGATGGCTGATAAAAAGTCCAAACTTCATCGTCTACTTCCTTATAGCCACCGTGGTCAGGGCCTGGCCCATCTGCTTGACGATATCTTCGATCGTGGCGTAGCCTTTTGCGTAATCCGACGGCGCAAGGCCACGACCGTGCGAGACCAGGGCCGTATCCACGTGCTTGCCCTTTTCCCTCAGGGCACCCACGGTGCACTGCTCCCTTGGGAGATGCTTGAAGGGATCGTAGTTGAACCACTTCATCGCGTTCTGGTAGGTGAGCTTATCGATTTCTTCGTCCGTCACGCCCTGGCCTTCGATTGACTTCCAGAACTTCTCGGCCGTGTGAGGCCAGGTGGTATCCGAATGCGGGTAGTCGGCCTCCCAGGCCATGTTATCTATGCCGATGAAATCGCGGTTGTGGATGCCGACCTTGTCATCGATGAAGCAAGCCAGGATGTGCTCGCGGAAAATATCACTGGGCAGGCGGCCCTTACCCAGGTCGAGCTTGGTCCACCTGTGGTGGTGTTCGTAGGTGTAATCCGCACGTTCCATGAAATAGGGAACCCAGCCCGCGCCACCTTCGGTCAACGCGAACTTCAGGTTGTCGTACTTCCTGATAAACTCCGAGAAGACCAGTTCCGTGGCGACGTTGTGAAGCGTGATCGGCAAGCTCGAGATCAGGATTTCGGCGGGGCCGTTCATGTCCTGCAGGTTGACCTGGGTGCCAGAACCAATGTGCAGGCAGATCGTGATGTTCTCCTCGTTGCAGACCTGCCAGATCGGCTCCCAGGAGGAATCGTGGAAACTCTTGTAGCCAAGCGCGATCGGGTTGTCGGGCAGGCTTACCGCGTAACACCCCTTCTTCGCGCAGCGGCGGATCTCGTCGGCGCCCAGCTGGGTGTCCCACATTACGGGTAACGAAAGCGGGATGAAGCGGCCCGGGTGCTTGCCGCACCACTCATCTATGTGCCAGTCGTTGTAGGCCCTGACTATGGCCAGCGCGAGGTCCTTGTCCTTGGTCGTGTTCCACAGCTGCCCGACAAAGCCCGGGGCGGAGGCAAAGCAGATAGACCCGAGCACTCCGCTGGCGTTCATATCGTCAACACGGGCGTCGACGTTGTAAGCACCGGGGCGCATCTGGTCGAGCGCGGTGGGCTCCATGCCGTACTCCTCCGGTACCCGGCCGGCGACCGCGTTGACGCCGACGTTGGGCATCACCTTGCCGTCGTAGAACCAGATATCGGCACCGTTAGTGTTGACGAGCCGCGGGGCCTGGTCTTTCCACTTTGCAGGAAGGTGCTTTTCCCACATGTCCGGGGGTTCACAGACGTGGTCGTCCACGCTCACCATGATCATGTCGTTAAGTTCCATCGTGACTCCTCTCTTCAGTAGCCCCTGTCGCAGCCTGATAACTGTAGTACCAATGTCGCCACGCAGGCTCGTGCCACGCCCCAAAAATCACTGCCCCACAAATTATAGTGGCAACAGCCCTTGTATACTGCCCCTTGTATACGCTACAATATACATATGTCAAGGACTTCCTCCCAGGCGACCAACGACGTGAGTCCGCGCCGGCTGCCCCGCGAGCAAAGGCGCGAGTCGATTCTCGACGGCGCCACACGCGCATTTGCGCGGGCGGGGTTCGCGGCTACCACTATGCCCGATATCGCCCGGGAGTCGGGCATCACTCCCCTGATCGTCTACCGCCATTTCGACTCTAAGGAAGAACTTTATCGCGCCGTCCTCGAGCGCGTCTGCACGCGCCTCACCGGCGAGCTCCAGGCCGGGCAGGAGCCCGGTGGATTCGGGATAGGGGCTGGTTCGGTGCTCGCCGCCGCCCGGCAGGACCCCGACGGTTTCTGCCTGCTGTGGCGACACGCGGCCCGGGAACCGCTTTTCTCATCCTACGCGGCCGAACTGCGGGAGTGGGCCGTCAAGGCCACCGATAGGAACCTGGGCGAGCGTGTCCCGGCCGATGCGCTGCAGTGGGCCGCCCACGCCGTCACGGGCTACCTGGTCGAGGCCGTCCTCAACTGGCTCGAGTTCGGCGACCCCCAGCGCGACGCACTCTTCGTCAGGGCCACCAATACGGCGATGCGCGCGGGCGTAAAGGCCTGGTCGACCTAGTGCGAGGATTGATATGCAGGGGCCCCTGCAACGAAAACGCCCTGGCGGAACATTGCGAACATGGTTCCTCGAGTCGAAGAGTCCTCGCCCCGGGCTCAAGGACCCGTCCCTTGTCCGCTTGTACCACCGTGGACGACAAGCATAATCTGTCCCGAGGTCAGCGACAGTGAAGCCCAACGACATGCAACCCGATGATCTGTACTACGACCCCTACGACTACGCGATAGACGCCGATCCGCACCCGGTCTGGCGGCGAATGCGCGACGAGGCACCGCTTTACTACAACCGGGAGTACGACTTCTACGCACTGAGCCGCTACCGCGACGTGTACGACGCTTCGCTCGACCACCAGACCTTCAGCTCGGCACACGGTACGGTGCTGGAGCTGATGTCGCGAAAGCACGACTTCAGCACCATGATGATATGGCTCGACCCCCCCGATCACACCCAGTTGCGTAAGCTCGTCGGACGCACGCTGACGGTCCGCCGCGTGGCCGAGCTCGAGCCCCGCATACGCTCGCTGTGCGCCGAGTACCTCGACCCCTTCGTCGGTAGCGCCGGCTTCGATTACGTCGAGGAGTTTGCTGCCCGGCTGCCGGTGATGGTCATAGGCTCGCTGCTCGGGGTACCCGTCGAGGACCAGGAAACAGTGCGTGGTTGGACGGACCAGAGCCTGCACGTCGAGCCAGGCGAAACGCAGTCGAACAAAGGGGCGCTCGAGGCCTGGGGCCACCTGCGCGGATATTTCCAGGAGCAGATCGACCAGCGCCGACGCGACCCGCGCGACGACCTGATGAGCGATCTCGTGGCGAGCGAACTCGAGCTGGAAGACGGTTCAACCAGGCGATTGACCGATGACGAACTGCACGGATTCGTGAACCTGCTCTCTTCGGCGGGCAACGAAACCGTGGCCCGCCTGCTGGGCTGGACCGCGCTGCTGTTGTCCGAGCACCCCGAGCAGCGAGAGCAACTGGCCGCCGATGCGGCGCTCATCCCCGGCGCCGTGGAGGAACTGTTGCGCTACGAGGCGCCCTCGCCCATACAGGCCCGCTATGTAACACGCGACGTTGAGCTGCACGGGCAGATCGTACCCGAGGGGTCTAAGATTGCCCTGCTCAACGGCTCGGCCGGCCGCGACGAACGCGAGTTCACCGATGCCGACCGCTTCGACATCACCCGTCCGATCGACTCGCACGTATCGTTTGGCTACGGATTGCACTTCTGCATAGGCGCTTCGCTCGCGCGCATGGAGGCCCGCCTGGCCATAGAGGAAACCCTCGCCAGGTTCCCGCGCTGGGAGGCTTCGCGAGAAAAGATCGAAATGGTGCACACCAGTACCGTGCGCGGCCCCTCTAGCGTGCCCATCCTCCTTTAGGGGGAGCCTGCCTGGCGGGCCACCTCCCTTTTTACTCGCTTCTGCCCACGCGCTAGGAAACCCAATAGCCATGAGCCGCCAGCCGCCCGACACCACTGCAACCCCCACAGCCGCTACGGTGGCCGAACTGCTGGCAATCCGCCCGACGTTTTTTGATATGAAGCCGGCCTGGCAGACCACCGCCACGGCCATCAACGACTTCACCTACATGTCCGAGGGATGCTCGAACTCCTACATGCTGGTGACCAGCGCGGGCCGCGTGATCATAAACACCGGCATGGGTTTCGAGGCTCCCGTGCACAAGCGCGTGTTCGACCAGGCTTGCGACGGGCCGACCACGCACATCATCACCACCCAGGGACACGTGGACCACCTGGGCGGCGTGTCGCGCTTTCGCGAGGCCGACACCGTCTACGTCGCCCAGGCCAACAACGCGGCCTGCCAACACGACGACAGCCGCATCGCCACGGTACGGGTAAACCAGTCGGGCACCTGGTTTCAGCACGTGTTCGATTACGCCGCCGAGGTGGCAGCCCGGGACCCCACGGCCTTCGAACAGGATGTGCCCGAGCCCGACATTACTTTTGACGACCGTCTTGAGCTCGACTGCGGTGAGCTCAAGCTCGAGCTGCTGGCCGTACCCGGCGGTGAGACCGCAGACAGCTGCCTCGTGTGGTTGCCCGAACACGGGATACTTTTCAGCGGTAATACCGTCGGCCCATTGTTTCCGCACTTTCCCAATATCAACACCATACGCGGCGACCGCTATCGTTTTCTCGAGCCCTACATGCGCGCCGTCGACCGCATGCGCAGCCTTGAACCCGAGCTGCTGGTGACCGGCCACTTTGCGCCCATCGCCGGCCGTGAACTCATACGCGACAGCCTCGACCAGCTCTACCTCGCGGCCGAACACGTGCACCACAGCACGCTGGAAGGCATGAACGAGGGCAAGGACGTTTTTACCCTCATGCGAGAGGTCGACCTGCCCGACGATGTCGTCATAGGCCAAGGCTACGGCAAGGTGAGCTGGGCCGTGCGCACGATCTGGGAAAGCTACATGGGCTGGTTCAAGGCGGGGTCTACCACCGAGCTCTACCCCACCCCTGCCCGCGAAGTGAACTCTGACCTGGCCGAACTGGCGGGCGTTGAAGAGATAACTGCCCGGGGGCGCGCCCGCCTCGAAGCCGGCGACCCGGAGGCTGCGCTGCACCTGGCCGAGCTGGCCGCCGCCCCTGACACTGCCGGCGACAACGACAAGGCCGCGCTGCAACTTTTACTTGACGTGCACCTCGCCCTGCGCGAGCGCGCCTCGGTGTCCAAAGCCGGCGCTAACTTCTGGGAGGACGGCTGGCTGGCCCGCGAGATCGCTCGCCTGCAGGGCCTGCTGGGCCACAGCTGAAAATGAGCCGCCGAAGATGAGCGACGAGATACGCATAACCGACCTATCGCGGCCCCAACTCGACGACACCCAGCGCGCTGCCATGGCCTGGGCCGAAAACCTGACCATTGAACTGAGCGTGGACTCGGTGCTGGGGCAGGCCCGCCAAACCACGGGTCTCGTGGATTTCGGACCGGAGGATTTCATCGAGCGCCTGGGCTTGCTATGCGACGAGTGGAGCGGTGACCACGAGCTCACCGCGCTGGGCCGCCTCACGCTGCGCAACAAGCTCGTGCAGCACGCCAGCAGTCGGCTGCTCATCCAGGATTCCTGGACGCGACACCCCGAGATTCTCGACACAGCCATTGAGCGGCCAATCATAGTGGTGGGCCTGCCCAGGTCGGGCACCACCCACTTGCTCAACACCCTGGCCGCCGACCCGCGCCTGCGCTCGCTGCCCTTGTGGGAATCCTACGAACCGCTGCCTCTTCCGGGCGAGCCCTCCACCGGGGACGAGAACGACCCGCGTTGGTTTCGTTGCCAGAAAGCCTGGGAAGGAATGCAGGCAGTGACGCCCCACCTCGCGGCCATGCACCCCATGAACCCCGACCACGTGCACGAGGAACTCGAACTCATGGGCCCCGACTTCGCCTCGTACAACTACGAGTGGTTGGCGCACTCACCGCGCTGGCGCGACCACTACCTGGGGCATGATCAGCAGCCCCACTATGACTACATGAAGAACGTGCTCAGGCTGCTGGCCTGGCGCGACCAACAGGCTGGACTCGCGAGTAGCAACCGGGCGAGCGGCGACACAGCGCGGCGCTGGGTACTCAAGTGCCCCCAACACCTTGAACAGTTACCCGCACTCACGCGGACCTTTCCAGACGCAACGGTCGTCGTGACCCACCGCGACCCGGTGGCGGTAATACAATCGACCGTGACCATGCTGGCCTACGGGCAGAGAATCAGCCGACGCCGCGTGCTCATGGACGAGCTGCTGGAGTACTGGACAGCGCGGGTGGAACAGCTACTCGCGGCCTGCGTACGCGACCGCGGGCTGCTGGCACCCGCGCACAGCATGGACCTGCACTTTGCTGATTTCATGGCCGACGAGGAGGGCTCTGTAGCCGCTGTATACCAACTGGCGGGCCTCGAGCTCGACGCCGAGACGCTGGAGGCGATAGCCGATTACCGCCGTCGGCACCCGCGCGACCGCGGTGGACGCGTTCTCTACGACCTCGCCGGCGACTTCGGCACCGACCCCGACGAGCTACGCAAGCGGTTTGATTTCTACAGCGCGCGCTTCCCTGTAGAAACTATCGCGGGAGAGTAGCAGATGAAGATACACAGCGAATCATTCAACGACGGACAGGCCCTGCCTGCCGAGTTTGCCGCGGGTGTGCCCGGCGACGACGGACCGGTGCCCGGCCGCAATCGCAGCCCCCACCTGGCCTGGAGCGACCTGCCGGAGGGCACTCAATCCATGGCCATCGTCTGTCATGACCGCGACGTACCCACGCGACCCGACCTCGTGAACCGCAGCGACGCGACGGTACCCTACGACACCCCGCGTGTTGATTTTGATCACTGGGTGCTCGTCGATATCCCGGCGACCATGGATGAACTGGCCGTTGCTGCAGACAGCGAAGGTTTTACAGCGCGGGGCAAACAACCCGGTCCCACCGACCACGGCTGCCGTGGTATCAATGACTTCACTAACTGGTTTGCCGACGACGATGACATGAGCGGCGACTACGGCGGATACGACGGGCCCTGGCCCCCCTTCAACGACGAACGCCTTCACCACTACGTGTTCACCGTTTACGCGTTGGACGTCAACAAGCTCGAACTGGGCAGTCGCTTCACCGGCGGCGACGCGCTCAACGCCATGGAAGGGCACGTGCTGGACCTGGCCTCCATAGTGGCCACTTACTCCCTGCACCCCGAGCCGCAGGACTGAAGCTCGTGGCCGCCGCCAGCACTACCAACACTGGAGCCACCATGCCGGCCGTGCAGGTACACGGCCCCGGTGTCGCGCAGGTCGATCGTATCGCCGTGCCCTCGCCCGGCCCCGACGACGTGCTGGTGGCCGTTGAGTACTGCGGCATCTGCGGATCTGACCTCGGCTACATCGGCATGGGCTCGATGGCCGGCGGCGACCGCCCCATGCCGCTGGGCCACGAGCTGTCGGGCGTGGTGGTCGAAACCGGCAACAGGGTCAGCGCCACGCGCCGCGGTGATCGAGTGGTTGTCAACCCCATGGCCAACGGCAATACCATTGGCAACGGTGGACCTGAGGGTGCTTTCGCTCCCCTGCTGCTGGTGCGCAACGCCGAGAAGAAAGAACCCTCGCTGTTCAAGCTGCCCGAGTCGCTGGGCATGGAAGAAGGCGCGCTGGTAGAACCACTGGCCGTGGGCATGCACGTTGCCAGGCAAGGCAAGGCACGGGCCGGTGACCGAGCGGTCATCATGGGCGCCGGTCCCATCGGACTGTGCACGTTGCTCGTGCTGCGCCACCTCGGCCTCGAGAACATAGTGGTCGTGGACCTGTCGGCCAAACGCCTGGCTATGGCCGCGCAACTTGGCGGTACTGTTTTCTGCCCCGACCAGGACGACCCGGCTTCGCTGCCGACCTTCCTGCTCAAGCAGCACGGCGCTGCCGATCTCATGGGCGGCCCCGTGCCGGCCAGCGAGCTCTACGTAGAGGCGACCGGCGTAGGCAGCGTGTTTACCCAGGTGGTACACCAAGCCCGCAGCGGCGCGCGCGTGGTCGTGGCCGGCCTGCACAAGGCGCCGGTGGCGGTCGACATGGTCAACCTGCTCATGCGCGAACTGGTGGTTACCGGCTCCATGGCCTACCCCGACGAGTTTCCCGACGTGATAGAAATGCTCGCGGCCGGGCAGGTCGACGCCTCGGCACTGGTGAGCCATCGCTTCGCACTGGCCGAGTTTGACCGCGCACTGGCGACGGCCCAGGATCCCGACGAGGCCATCAAGGTGCTCGTCGACTGCCGCCCGCAGGAGAACTGAACAAGTGGCCAACGCGACAGCCAACTACGACTACAGAGAAACCCGCGTGCTGGTAACGGGCGGCAGCAACGGCATCGGATTGGGTATCGCCCGCGCATTTGCCAACGCCGGCGCGTCGGTAGTGATAACCGGAACCCGGGCCGCGGCCGCCGATTACGACAACGACCTATCGGGCTTTGACTACAGGCAACTCGACGTACGCGATCGCGCCCGGATAGTGGCGGTAGCCGC
>DBZX01000080.1:0-9457 GCA_002311335.1 bacterium UBP10_UBA1149 | reverse complement strand
CTCGACCGCCTCGATGTGCTCTGCAACAACGCGGGCGCGAGCCTGCCCGGGGGCCGCGACGAGTACGATCCGGAGGTCTTCGAAGAAGCCGTCTCGATCAACCTGTTCTCGGCCTTCCACCTGGCCTCGGCCTGCCGAGAGATGTTGGCCGCCAGCCCCCTGGCCGCGGGCCTGCTGGCCGAACAGGGCGCCAGCACCCAGGCTCGATCGGCCGCCGGCGCGAGCGTCATCAACACCGCCTCGTTGACGTCGTTTTTCGGCGTGGCCGTGGTGCCGGGCTACGGCGCCGCCAAGGCCGGGCTGGCCCAACTGGGCAAAACCCTGGCCATCGCCTGGGCCCCGCAGGGCATACGCGTAAACGCCATCGCCGCGGGCATGATAGAGACCCGCATGACGGCCATCATGAAAGAAACCCCCGAGATGAACGAGCCGGTTCTCGCGCGCACGCCGCTCGGGCGCTGGGGACGCCCCGATGACGTAGCCGGCGCCGCGCTGTTCCTGGCCAGCAGCCAGGCCTCGTTCGTGACCGGCAGCACGCTGGTCGTGGACGGTGGCTACTCGGTGATGGGATGAGCAAGCCCGCCAGCACACTGGCCCTGCCGCCAATAGACCAGGTGGGCTTCGTGGTGAGCGACCTCGACCAGGCCGTGGCCCGCTACGAGGCGCTGTACGGCCCGTTCACCTTCATGGACGCCGAAGTCAGCGGCGCTGATTTTCATGGCCACAAGGCTGACTGCCGGCTGCGCATTGCATTCGGTCACAGCGGCCCCCTCGAGATCGAGTTCATACAGCCTGTCGAAGGCGAGAGCCCGCACGCGGAGTTCCTCGCCGGGGGTGGCGAGGGCATGCACCACCTGCGCTACCGCGTCGACGATCACGACGCCACTGTAGCCTTGCTGGCAGAGCTGGGCTACGCGTCGGTATGGAGCAAGCGACTGGACGAGACCACCGCCTTCAGCTACCTCGAACGCGATGGAGACCCGCTGGTCATCGAGATACTGCAGATGCCAACCTGACTGGTTGATTACTCCGACCTGGCCTTGAAACGAGTCGGCGAGTTATCCACCACCCCGGCCTGGCGCCACCATCGCTCAGTCGGGTGAGCCTATCGCAAAATCATCCCACCAGATTTCCAGCGGAATGGATGGTACCTGGTCCTTCAGTGCACAGACCAGGGCGCCCGAGGTATAGAGCTTGAGCGGGTTGAAATCCTTGAATCCGTCCTGGCTGCCCGCCGAGGCGTCGGGGCTGTAAGTCCAGTTGGTGACGTCGGCTACGGTGTGGGTCTGGCCAGCGGTATCGGTCATGCGCACGTGGACACGCCCGCCGCTCGAATCACCCTCCACGATGGTGACCTCCAGCGTAAACCACTCGCCGTGGGGAACCTCGACATCGGACACGCCGCCCCCCACCGCCGGCCAGACGTCCTCCCAGGTGCCCACACCGGGGTCCTGTTTCTCCGCGCTGAGTGAAAAGAAAAGCCGCTCGCCCGTACCCGAGGCCTTGCCCAGACCCAGGGTAATCCGAAAGGTATCGTCTTCGGCCGGTTGGTTGTTCCAGAACTCCGCCAGGGTAAACCACGTTATGGGTTCGGGCTGGTTGACGATGACATCGAGCGCGGGTTTGCCCAGGCGAACGCGCAGCCGGTAGTCGAGCCGGCCCAGGCTCGGATTGTCCTGCACCACCGCTTGGATGCGCGATTTTCTCGCGCCGATCGCGTCGTTGTTGCAAGCAATCGCATCGTCGCTGATGATCTCGTTGGGCTCATCTATGCGCCCGTACAACACCTGGTTGGAGGGGTCGTCGGGGTCGGGAACGAGATTAAGCGAGCGCTGGCTGCGGTCTCCCCCGCCGAAACAGAAGTGAAACTGCCCGAAGGGTCCGTCCACCCCCCCCTCGAGATCGTTCTCCCAGTCATTGGGCGAAGCAACCGAAAGATCCTCGCCCCACAGGTCGTCGGTACACGGCGCCGTGGTACCGGTTGAGTAGACGTGGTTCGTATCGTTTTCAAAGCCCGATCGGAACACGAGGTTAGGGACGTCTGGAAGAAAGCTGGTGTCGGCCCTGCACTTGATCGAGCGGTTGCTGTTGTCGCTACACTGGCTGAAGCGGGCGAGGTAACACGCGCCAGCGCTGTCGGTGATCTGCATGGTAACGGGCAACGCCAGCGGTGCGGTCAGCAGGTCTATGATCCCCTGCTTGCCCCTGAGCTTGAACAGGTTGCTCTTGCTGATGATTTTCTGGATGCCGTCTATGGGCGAGGGATCGGCCTTGTCCTTGTACTTCCATATGCGAACCGGCGTACCCCCGCTGCGCCAAGCCGACGCCGAGGCCGGGCCATAATCAAGCGTGGCCAGCACCGTGCCGGCGGCCGCCATCTCTATGGTAGTAGTGCCAGCGGTCGGGTCGGCGATAAGAAATTCGACCGACTTGTCCTTGGCCTTCCAGCTGAGCTTACTTCGCGAGTTGCCAGCGGCCGGTTTGATCTTGAGTTTACCACCATCGATGGCCGTACACTGGGCCCCTGCCTGCCCGCTCGTCGCCGGTACTAACAAGGCCGCGCAGAGCAGGCTCGCGGCACAGCGGCTGAGCCTGTTGAAATTCACGATTGATTCACTCCGAAAAACTATTTTTCTGCCGGGCGGCTGATAGCGGAAAAAAGATCCCCTTTATGTTTGTAGCGGACAGGACCGCCGTTCGTCAACATTTAGTTGCCGAACGGCTTATTTTGAGGGGCAGAAACGAAGGCAACCCCGGCAAGGCACTCCCCCTGTCGGGGGTAGGTCATCGGCCAGGGCCAGAAAGTCCGACCGAAGGCCTCAGCCGGCCAGCAGGCTGTCGGCCAGGCGTTGCCGTTCCTGCTGAGCGTCGCCGAGCAGCACCGACTGCGAACGAGCGCGCCTGTAGTAGTGGTGAGCGGAATGCTCCCAGGTAAAGCCCATACCACCGTGCAGGTGGATGAGGTCAGCAGCCGTTCGCGCAAAAGCATCGCAGCACATCGACCTGGCCAGGGGCGCCGCCTCGACAAGTTCGGCGGCGTTCTCGTCGGCAGCCCACCATGCCCAGTAGGCCGCCGAGCGGGCGAGCTCCAGGTACAAGCGGCCATCTGCCAGGCGATGCTTGACGGCCTGGAAGCTGCCGATGGTGCGCGAAAACTGCATACGCTTCTTGGCCCAGGCTATGGCCCGCTCCTGGCACGCCTCGGCAGCGCCTACCTGCTCGGCGGTCATCGCCGCGCGCGCGCGGTCGAGAGCCCTCGCGGTTAACTCCTTGCCACTGGCCAGGGCCAGGCGCCGCGCGGGAACAGCAGACAAGACCAGGTCACCCACCGAGCGGGTCAGGTCAAGACTGCTGGTCTGCTTGATCGTCAAGCCCCGGGCGTCCGATACCACTGCAAACAAAACGGCGTCGCCTTCGTGATCGGCCCACAGCAACAACAGGTCGGATTGGGCCGCAAAGGGAACGTGCGCGCAGCTACCGTCAATCTGCCAGCCGCTGGCCTCGCCCGGCCGAGCCTCGAGCGTCGGCAGTTTGCCGTCGGCCACCGCCAGGTAACCGGCCACGTCGACCGTGGCCAGCTGTTCACCGGCCGCCAGGGGTGGCATAAGCTCGGACAGAGCTTCTTCGTCGGCCAGCTCCAGCAGCAGGCCGGTGGCCAGGCAGGCCGAGGTCCACAGTGGACCGCCCGCCAACTGCCGGCCGAGTTCTTCGAGCGCAACCCCCATTTCGAGATAGCCGAAACCTGCGCCGCCCAATCGCTCGGGCACCAGCAGGCCCGCAAGGCCCAGCTCGGCGCTAGCCTGTTGCCAGGCCTTGCTGTCGTAGACTTCGCCGTCGTCTGTACCCGCGAGCGTGCTCACGCCTTCGAGCGACCAGCGCTGCTCGGCAAAACGTCGCACGATTTCACGGAACTGCTCCTGTTCTTCGCTGAAACCGAAGTTCATCCTGCTGTATTCCAGGCGCTCATGATCCGGCCGGTAGATCCTCGAAGGGCGTATCAGCCCACGGGTCTTCTTCGCGCGGCAGGCCCAGCACCTGCTCGGCTATTATGTTACGCTGCACTTCGTCGGTGCCGCCGCCAATGCGCAGGCCTGGGGCAAAATAAAAACGGTGCTGGGCTTTGCCCTCGCCCGTGAGCGCCGCCCTGCCCTCGGCTCGCATCATGACGTCGGCCGCGCATTCAAATATTTCGGCGATCGCCAGTTTCATGACCGACGCCTCGGCCGTGGGATCTTCGCCGCGGCCAAGCTTGGTGTTGACCCGCGCGTTGAGCAACTCGAGACTGCGCGACCACGCGTAGAGCCCCGCGAGGCGATCGCGCAACAACTGGTCGGGCGCGGGGATGTTCTCGCGCAAGTGGGCCAGCACCTCGTCAAAGCTGAACATGCGCGAGGCCGAGCCGATGGACATGCGCTCGTGCAACAGCGTGGTACGGGCTATCGGCCAGCCCTGCCCCTGTTCGCCCAGGCGGTTGGCGTCGGGTACGCGCACGTCGTCGAGAAAAACTTCGTTGAAGTGAACGCCGCCGCTCATGTCGCGCAAAGGGCGGACCTCGATGCCGGGAGTTTTCATGTCGACGAGAAAATAGCTCAGGCCCTTGCGCTTGGGCAGCGAGGGGTCGGTACGCGCAATGAGGAATCCCCAGTCGGCGTGGTCGGCAAAGGTCGACCATACTTTCTGACCGTTGATGACCCACTGGTCCCCGTCGCGCTCGGCACGGGTGCGCAGCCCGGCCAGGTCGCTGCCAGCAGAGGGTTCGCTGAAGAGCTGGCACCACATGAGCTCGCCCCTGAGCGTCGGTTCGAGAAAACGGCTTTTCTGCTCGTCGTTGCCGTAAGCGATGATAGTGGGCCCGGCCATCGCGATGCCGCCCATCAGCGTTGTTTCGGTGATGCCGGCGCGCGCGAGCTCCTCGTTCCACACCACCTGCTCGATGGGCCCCAGGCCGCGGCCGCCGTACTGTTCGGCCCACATGATCGCGCCCCAGCCGGAGTCGGCCAGCAGGCGCTGCCAGCGTCTCGACGCGGCCACAACTGCCTCGTGGTCGGCATCCGGGCCGGTGTTGGCACCCTCCTGGGCGGCAGCGTTTTCAGCCAGGAAAGCACGCGCATCTGCACGAAATGCCGCCTCCAGCGGGCTGTCATTGAAGTCCATCGCCCGACTAGAACACGTTCTATTTCCCAACGCCAAAAAGGGAAGTTCAGGCGCCCTTGCCTTGACCGAGCTGAGGCGGGCAGACAGGTTGCGGGGCTATGGCCATTGATTTCAGCTTCCCACCCGAGATTGAAAAACTTCGCGAACGCGTGCGCGAGTACATCGAAGACGTCGTCCTTCCCGCCGAGCGCGAGATAGAGGAGTCGGGCGAGGCCCGTGATGTGCTCATAGGAGGCGTCAAGAAAATGCGCCGCGAGGCCCACAAGCGCAGCCTCTGGTTGCCGCACATGCCCGAGGAATACGGCGGCATGGGCCTGGGACACGTTGCCATGGCGGCGGTGTCGGCCGAGGCCGCACGCGCTCGCTTCGGGCCCTTTGCCTTGAATGCCCAGGCGCCCGACGAGGGCAACATGCACACCCTGCTGCACTGGGCCACCGACGAACAGAAAGAAAAATATCTGCGCCCGCTGTGCGACGGTCGCATCCGCTCCTGTTTTGCGATGACCGAGCCCGAGGTTGCCGGCAGCGACCCCTCGCTCATCCAGACCCGCGCCCAGCTGGAGGGCGACCAGTGGGTCATCAACGGACACAAGTGGTTCATCTCGGGGGCCAACCGCGCCACCTTCGCCATTCTGATTGCCCGTACCGAGGACGAGCCCGACGACCCGCGGGCGGCAAACTCGGCTTTTCTCGTTGACCTGCCAACGGACGGCTGGGAAGAAGTGCGGGACATCGAGACCATGTCGGGCGGCCACAACCACTGCGAAATACGATTGGACAACCTGCGCTTGCCCCGCGAAGCCATCCTCGGTGGCCGCGGCGACGGCCACCGGCTGGGGCAGTACCGCCTGGGGCCGGCACGACTGGCGCACTGCATGCGCTGGCTGGGGCAAGCCGAACAAGCGCTTGAAATGATGGTGGAGCGCGCGACAACCCGATACGCGCACGGCAGCTACCTGTCCGAAAAACAGGGTATACAGTGGATGATTTCTGACTCCACCATCGAGCTCTACCAGGCCAAGCTGATGGTCCTGCACACAGCCTACCTCATTGACCGCGGCGACGATTTCAAGAGCGAGTCGTCGATGACCAAGTACTTCGTGGCCACGATACTGGGGCAGATCATCGACCGCGCCATACAGGTACACGGCGCGCTGGGCTACTCGACGGACACACCGCTGGCGAAGATGTCGCAGCAGGCGCGCTGGGCGCGTTTTGCCGACGGCGCCGACGAGGTACACCGTTGGCGCATCGCGCTTCGCACGCTGGAAAGCTGGAAGCGCCACGGTGATCTCAAGGCAGCCACCGGCAACCTGCCACTTTAAGCGGGGGAGAACCAGACATGCCGACCGTGATAGAGAAACTCCAAGACGGCGTGCTGCTGCTCACGCTCAACCGCCCCGAGGCAAGGAACGCGTTTAACGCCGAGCAGTGGCGCGAAACCCGCTTGTCCTTCCAGCGGGCGATGGCCGACGACGCGGTACGAGTGGTCGTGGTCACCGGCGCTGGCGGTGCCTTTACTGCCGGCCAGGACCTGGGCGAAATGGGCGCCATCGACACCTCGGACGCGTCGGCCGAGAACGGTTTCTCGCTGTTCATGGACGAGCTGGTGGAGTTTGACAAGCCCTTGATCGCGGCCGTCAACGGCGTGGGCGTGGGCTTCGGGCTGACCATGCTGCTTTACTGCGACTACGTTTACATGTCGCGCGACGCGCGTCTGCGCGCGCCCTTCATCACCCTGGGCGTGGTGCCCGAAGCAGCCAGCAGTTACCTGTTACCGGTGATCTGCGGTTGGCGGGCAGCGGTCGACCTTCTGTTCGAATCCGATTTCATTGACGCAGACCGCGCCCTCGAGTTGCAGCTGGCCACCCAGCTATGCCAGCCTGAGCAGGTACTCGGGATGGCGCTCAAGCGGGCAGCCCGACTGGCGGCTAAACCGATGGGTTCACTGCGTCACACCAAGCGATTGCTCAACGCCTCGCGCAACGAACAGGTCGTTTCCGCCCGCCGCCGCGAAGACAAGGCATTCATGGGTCGCATAGGCAGCCCGGAAAACATCGAGGCCATAACGGCCTTCATCGAAAAACGCGCACCGGATTTCGACGGCGTTCCGCCCCACGACAAGGACGAGTAATCCCCCTATTCGACCTGCTCACGGGCCCAGCGATAGTCGGCCTTGCCACTGGGGCTGCGCTGGATCTCTTCGCGAAATACGAAGGCCTTTGGCAGCTTGTAGCGCGCCACGTGCAGGGCGGCTTCCGCCAGGAGTTCTTCTTCGCCGGCGGTTGCGCCATCGCGCAGGCGGACGACAGCCACAACCTCCTGGCCCCAACGGTCACTGGGACGGCCGGCCACCACGGTGTCGTAAACGTCGGGGTGGTGCTTGAGCGCGGCTTCGACCTCCTCGGCAAAGATTTTTTCGCCACCCGAGTTGATAGTCACCGAGTCTCGCCCGAGTACGTCGATGATGCCGCCCTCGCGCCAGCGCGCGCGGTCGCCCGGCACCGAGTAACGCACGCCGTCGATCACCGGAAAAGTACGCGCGGTCTTCTCGGGGTCGTCGAGGTACCCCAGCGGCACCCGCCCGGTCTGCGCAAACCATCCGGTCTCGTCGTCACCCGGCTTGAGTAAGCGTGACAGGTCTTCTGACACCACGCAGGAACCCGGCGCGGGCAGAAAACCGCCCGTCGTCACGCCACTGTCGCGATTGCTGGGGTTGCTCCCCTGCATGCCGGTCTCTGATGAACCGATAGAGTCCATTATGGTTGCGTGCGGCACCAGCTCGAGCAGCGCCTCCTTGTTGTCGGTCGAAAGCGGAGCCCCCCCCGAGCCGATGATCATCAGCCCGGAAAGGTCGTAGTCGCCGCGCTTGATCTCATCGATCAGCGGGCGCGCAAACGCGTCGCCGACCATGGAGAACGATACGCATTTTTCGCGCACAAGGGTGGAGAGAAAATCAGCGGGGTCGAGCTTCTCTACTACTTCGGGAATGACCAGGGTGGCGCCCATGCACATCATCAGAAAACTCGCCCACTGGGCGGCTCCGTGCATGAGCGGCGGCCCGACAACAGCCGAAAAAGGAGCCGAGTCGGCGGCCTGTTTGAACAACGCGTCGATCGACTCGAGCTCAACGCCATCGATACCGCGACCGCCCATGGCCGCGATAAAAACATCGGCCGACCGCCACAGCACGCCCTTGGGCATCCCCGTAGTACCTCCCGTGTAGAGCACGTAGAGATCATCGGGAGAAGGCTCTACCGAATCAGGCAAAGCTGGTGCCGAGGCCAGCACCTCTTCATAGTCCACCGCCCCGGCAAGCAACTCATTGCCCGAATCATCGGCGACCTGGATGAGCAGCTCGACTTTGGGCAGTCGTTCGCGGACGGCGGCCACCTGCGGCGCGAACACCGCGTTGTATATGATCGCGCGCGCGCCGCTGTTATCGAACAGGTACTGGAGCTCTTCCTCGACGTAGCGGTAGTTGACGTTGAGAGAAGCCGCCCGCGTGTACCAGCAGCCGAGCATCCCCTCAAGATACTCGTTGCCGTTGTAGAGATACAGGCCCACGTGGTCCTGCCCCGACTCGTGGCCGGCCAGTTCGTCGCGCTCAATGCGGCAGCCCAGCCCACGCGAGTGCAGGTAGCCGGCCAGTCGTCGCGAACGCTCGTGGACCTGCGAGTAAGTCAGCCGGCGATCGCGCCAGACCAGCAGCTCGCGGTCGGGCATGGCTGAAGCAAGGGTGTCAAAAACCTGCGGAAACGAAAATTCCATGCGGCAGTTCTAGCAGAGCGCATTGCTCACGCCACCTCTCCGCGCAGGCGAAGCAACGAAAAACCCCGGGTTCCACGAGGGAACCCGGGGTATCCGTGGCCGGGGAGAGGCCACGTGGCCGGCAGGGGGAGTTACCGGCCAGGGTCAGTCTATTTCAGCCCATGCAGAAATCACTGGCCACGTTGTTGGTCTCGTCCGACTCTACCTCTGTGCCCGTCGAATCCACCGTGATCTTGAACTGGCAGTCAGGCTGGTAGCACCAGCTCGGGCCCACCGGAAAAGGCACCGCAACCGAGGTCGAAACACCCGCGGCAAGAGCGGGCACCGACGCGCTGTTGATGACCGGACCAGTGGCCGTCTGGAACTCCACCGACACCTGTGTAGGTCCGGCGCCAGCGGCACCCTGGTTTTCCACGGTCACGAGCAGGTTAGCAGCCGCCGCATCCCGCATGCAGAAACTACCCGTCAAGGGGCTTGCCACCGGGATCAGGTCCGGCAGATCGTTGTTGTCGAACACCTTCCAGGCGGGCGT
>DBZX01000064.1:44643-45934 GCA_002311335.1 bacterium UBP10_UBA1149 | reverse complement strand
AATGTCGGACGACCCCGAGCGCTCGTTTGTAGTGCCGGCCATGGTCAGGCGCTTTCGCACGGCGCTGGAGGCCGGCGATAAGAGGGTAGTCTGCTGGGGTAGCGGCCAGGCAACCCGCGACTTCCTGTTCCTCGACGATGCGGCCCGCGCCATCGTTGAAGCCGCGCGTTGTATCAACGACCCCTCGCCGATCAACGTAGGCAGCGGGCGCGAGACCAGCATCGAGGAGCTGGCCCACTCGGTGGCTGCACTCACGGGCTACACGGGCGCAGTTGAGTGGGACACGAGTCGCCCCGAGGGCGCCCGCAGGCGCGTACTCAACGTAACGCGTGCGCGCGAGCTGCTCGGCTTCCAGGCCACGGTCGGGTTCAAGGAAGGCTTGAAGGCCACGCTCGCTGAGGGCTGAGGGCAGCGGCCAGGCAGCCCGCGACCTTCAGCCCGCGGCGGCGCGGGGTGGAATAACGCCCTGGCTCTCGGCCCTCACGGTGGACGCTATGCCCGCGCCGTTCAGGCCCAGGCGGGCCAGTATGTCATCGGGCTTGCCGTGGGCGATGTATTCAACGGGTACACCCAGCACAACCATCTTGGCCTCCGACGACAGCGCCGCCAGGGCTTCGCGCACGGCCGTTCCGGCACCGCCTTCTTTGAAGCCGTCTTCGATGGTCACCACCAGCGAGTGGCCGGCGGCGTCGGCCAGCATGTCGTCGTCGAGCGGCTTCACCACTCTCGGGTCCCAGACGGTGGCCTTGAGGCCGTCGGCCTCCAGGATATCGGCCGCATCGAGTGCGGCCGCCAGCATCTTGCCCACGCCTATGATGCACACCTGGCTGCCCGCGCGCGCCCTGCGTGCCCCCAGGCCGCGGCCCACCTCACCGGCCCCGGCAACAGGCGCCGCGGTCTTGGCCCAGCGTATGGCTACCGGGCCGTCGGTGATCTCGAGCGCGTCGTCGAGCATCTGTTCGAGCTCCTGGTAGGATGAGGGCGCCAGGATGGTCATGCCGGGCACCTTGGACAGCAGCACCATGTCGAGCAGGCCGTGGTGAGAGGGGCCGTCGTCGCCCGTTACACCCGCCCGGTCGAGGCAGAACACCACCGGCAGCCGGTGCAGGCCGACGTCGAGGTTCACCTGGTCGATGGCGCGGCTGAGAAAGGTGGAGTAGATAGCCACCACCGGTCTGAGCCCGCCCATGGCCATGCCGGCGGCTGCCGTCACGGCGTGCTGCTCGGCTATGCCCACGTCGAGAAAGCGATCGGGAAAGTGCTCCTTGAACGGCAGCAGGCCGGTCGAGTC
>DBZX01000064.1:14197-44630 GCA_002311335.1 bacterium UBP10_UBA1149 | reverse complement strand
GAGTCGGGCATGGCGGCGGTAATGGCCATGAGCTCTGGCCGCTGTTCGCCTGCCCTGACCAGCCACTTGCTGAAGGCCTCGGTGTAGCTGCCGGCCTTGAGCTCGGAGGTGTCGTGCATGGCCTTGATGGGGTCGTTCTCGGCAGGCGCGTGGCCGCGGCCTTTCTGCGTGAGCACGTGCAGCACCACCGCACCCGGAAACTCACGGGCGTTGGCCAGTTCCCTTTCGAGCGCCGGCAGGTCGTGCCCGTCAAAGGGGCCCAGGTAGTGGATACCGAGCATCTCGAAGAAGGCAGTGGGCTCCCACATCTCGCGTATGGCGGCCTTCGACGCCACTATTCCGCGGTGCAGCAGTTCGCCCACCCAGGGGATTTTTTCGGCCATCTCTTCGAGCCGTCGCTGCCGCTGCATGTAGGTGGGGTTGGAGCGGATGTGGATGAGGCTTTCCGACAGCCGGCTCACCGTAGGGGCGTAGGAGCGGCCGTTGTCGTTGAAGATGATGATTACGTTTTTGCCGCTGTGGCCGAGGTTGTTGAGGCCCTCGTAGGCCATGCCTCCCGTGAGCGCTCCGTCGCCTATGACGGCAACTACACGGCTGTCCGGGTCGTTTTGGGCGGGGTCGCTGCCTGCCGGGCTGGCGCCGGCCGAGCGCGCCACGGCCAGCCCGTGGGCGTAGCCGAGCACGGTCGACGCGTGCGAGTTTTCGAACCAGTCGTGCGGCGATTCCGAGCGCGAGGGGTAGCCCGACAGCCCGCCCTCCTGGCGCAGCTTGTCAAAATCCTTGAGCCGGCCGGTGAGCATCTTGTGCACGTAGGCCTGGTGGCCGGTGTCCCAGAGGATGGCGTCGCGGGGGCTGTCAAAAACCCGGTGCAGGGCCAGGCTGAGTTCGACCACGCCCAGGTTTGAGCCCAGGTGACCGCCCGTGCGGCTTACGACCTCGACGATACGCTCGCGGATCTCGGCGGCCAGCTGGTCGAGCTCCTGGTAGGAAAGGTCGGCCAGGCCTTCGGGTAGTTTGAGCGAATCAAGCAGCATGAGAGTAGAAAACCTCGCCGAGATTAGGGCTGACCGGGGGTCTTTACCAGCCCAGCGGGCCGGGCGCCTGCCC
Source organism: bacterium UBP10_UBA1149 (assembly GCA_002311335.1). GTDB lineage: Bacteria > Desulfobacterota > Binatia > UBA1149 > UBA1149 > UBA1149. The sequence goes on along the minus strand of DBZX01000064.1, from coordinate 43,523 downwards.
GCACCCGCGTTTCTCCCCCCAGCGGCCGTCTCTGCTATAAAGAAACGGTGAGCAGGGGAATAATACTGGCCGGGGGGGCCGGAACGCGCCTGTACCCGCTGTCGAAGGTCGTAACCAAGCAGCTCATGCCTGTGTACGACAAGCCGATGGTGTACTACNNGACAAGCCGATGATCTATTATCCGCTGTCGGTGTTAATGCTTTCTGGCATTCGTGAGATTGCGGTCATCACAACGCCTGAGGACCGGGCCCAGTTCATTCGCACTCTGGGTGATGGCAGCCAGTGGGGCATAAGCCTGACCTATATCGAACAGCCAAGCCCTGACGGTCTGGCGCAGGCCTATCTGCTGGCCGAAAAATTTCTTGATGGGGCTCCATCGGCAATGGTGTTGGGCGACAACATCTTCTTCGGCCACGGCATCGAGGACACCCTGGCCGTGGCCACGGCGCGCGAAAAGGGCGCCACTGTTTTTGCCTACCCGGTGCGCGATCCGGAGCGTTACGGAGTGGTCGACTTCGACGACGACGGCCACGCCCTCACGCTCGAAGAAAAGCCCGCCCACCCGAGGTCGAACTTTGCGGTTACGGGTCTGTACTTCTACGACCAGCAGGTAACCGACATCGCGGCGTCGCTTGAGCCGTCGGCCAGGGGCGAGCTCGAGATCACCGACGTCAACCGCGTGTACCTCGACCGCCGTGAGCTTGCCGTCGAGGTGCTCGGCCGCGGCACGGCATGGCTCGACACGGGCACATACACGGCACTGCTGCAGGCGTCCAACTTCATACAAACCATAGAGGAGCGGCAGGGGTTAAAAATCGCCTGCCTCGAAGAGATCGCCTGGTACAAGGGTTTCATTGACGACGCTGCGCTCGAGGCCCTGGCCGCGCCGCTGGACAACGACTATGGCCGTTACCTCAGGTCGCTGTTGGCCGCCGGGTGAAGAGATTGCGCGGATGAAGAGGCGGCGCGGGTGAAGAGGCGGTGAAGGTCAACCAGACCGAACTCGAGGGTGTGTTCGTCGTTGAGCCCGAGGTGCACGGCGACGAGCGTGGTTTTTTCGTGGAGCAGTTCAACGCCGAGCGTTATGTGGCTGCCGGCTTGCCGGCCATAGCGCCGCTGCAGTTCAACCACTCGCGCTCGGCGCGGGGCACGATGCGCGGCCTGCATTTTCAGCACCCCCGCGGACAGGACAAGCTCGTGTGGGTGGCCGAGGGCTGCGTGTTCGACGTGGCGGTCGATGTAAGGCGCGGCTCGCCCACCTTCGGGCAGTGGACCGGCTGCGAGCTGTCAGCCGACAACCACCTGCAGCTGTTTGTGCCGGCGGGTTTCGCGCACGGCTTCGTGGTCACGAGCGAGCAGGCCGACTTCATGTACGCGTGCAGCGACTACTACGCGCCCGACTGCGAACACGCCGTGGCTTACAACGACCCCTCGATAGGCATTCTCTGGCCCGAGGACCTCGAGCTCACGCTGTCCGACCGCGACCGCGCCGCCCCGTTGCTGGTCGATGCCGAGGGCCTTCCCAACTACTGAAGGGGGGGCGGGCGCCTTCCCCTTTTTACGCCCGCTTGGCCCGCTTGCCCGCCCATCGCTGCTGGCCTAGTCTTGTCGGATGGCTGACAAGAAAGCTTTTGTAACGGGCGTCACCGGTCAGGACGGCGCCTATCTCTCCAAGCTGCTGCTCGAAAAGGGCTACCGCGTGTACGGACTGCTGCAGCGCAGCACGCGCTACGCGTTCGAGAACCTCGACTACCTGGGTGTCACGGGCGACGTGGACTACGTGGAAGGCAACATGGACGACGAGGCGTCGTTGATCAACGCCATCCGCCGTGTTCATCCCGACGAGGTATACAACCTGGCGGCCCAGAGTTTCGTGGGTGTCAGCTGGGACCAGGCCCGCCTGACCACCGAGGTCAATTCGCTGGGCGTGCTCAACCTGCTCAACGCGATCAAGAACTTCACGCCCACTACGCGCTTCTACCAGGCATCGACCAGCGAGATGTTCGGCAACAGCGCCGACGAGCAAGGCATACAGACCGAGAACACGCCGTTTCACCCGCGCAGCCCCTACGCCATCTCCAAGCTCTACGCCTACTGGATCACCATTAACTACAAGGAGAGTTTCGGCATGTACTGCTGCAACGGCATCCTGTTCAACCACGAGTCGCCGATACGCGGCCTGGAGTTCGTGACGCGCAAGATCACCGACGCGGTGGTGCGCATCAAACTGGGCATGCAGGACAGGCTCGGCCTGGGCAATCTCGACAGTTGCCGCGACTGGGGTTTTGCGGGCGACTACGTTGAGGCCATGTACCTCATGCTGCAGCAGGACGATCCCGACAACTACCTCGTCTCGACCGGCAACACTCACTCTATTGCCGACTTCTGCAGTGCAGCGTTCGCGCGCGTGGGCATAGAGGACTGGGAGAAGCACGTGTTCATCGACCCGGCCTTCAAGCGCCCGGCCGAGTTGCACCGCTTGCGCGGCCACAGCGAGCGCGCCTCCGAAAAGCTGGGCTGGAAACCACGCGTGAGCTTCGAAGAGCTCGTCAACATGATGGTCGACGCCGACCTGAAGCGGCTCTCTCCTGCCGACTGACCGCTCGCAGGCCGCCCCTGGCCCCTAGCTGGCGAGTTCGGCGATGACCGAGTCGGCCAGCTCCAGCCCGCGCGGCGACAACGATACGCGTCCCCGCTCGCGCAGCATGAGTCCGTCGTCCACCAGGCGCGCAAGCCGCGGCATGGCCTGGTCGGCGTCCATTGAAAATCGCTGTTCGATGTCGGCCACGGCTATGCCTTCGCTGACTCGCAAGCCCATGAGCAGCGTTTCGGCCAGGGCCTGCCCACGGTCGAGCGTTTCTTCAAAATGACGGCGGTGTCCGTTGCCGGCCGACATCCATATTTCGGGCAGGCGTATGTTTGCCCAGCGCTCGCCCCACGGCGCACCGGGTGAGCGTGACGTGAAGCCGTGCGCGCCCGCGCCCAGGCCCAGCCAGTCGTGCCTGCGCCAGTAGCCAAGGTTGTGGCGGCTCTCACGCCCCGGGCGCGCGAAGTTGGATATCTCGTAGTGCTGCAGGCCCGCGTCTGCCGTCGCGCTGCGGATCGCGCGGTACATGGCCAGCTCCAGCTCCTCGTCGGCGCGCTCGATCATTCCCGCCTTGAGCATGCCGGTCATGGCCGTGCCTGGCTCGAAGGTGAGCCCGTAGGTCGACAGGTGGTCGAGGATGCCGAGCGATAGCGCCTGCTCGATGTCGCGTTGCCAGCCGTCCAGGGTCTGCCCGGGCACGGCGAAGATGAGGTCGCAGCTTATGCGTTCGAAGCCCGCCTCGTGGGCGGCCCGGAGCGCCGTCAGCGCTTCGGCGCCCGAGTGCACGCGGCCAAGAGTGTCCAGCAGCCGGTCGTCGAACGACTGCACACCGAAGCTGATACGGTTTATGCCCGCCTCGCGCATGGCCGAGAGCTTTTCTACGGCAGCGCCTTCGAGCGTGCCGGGGTTGGCCTCGGCTGTTATCTCGCAGTCGTCGGCGAGGCCCAGGTGCTGGTCGATGGCGTCGAGCACCGCGGCCAGGCTGCCTGCTCCGAACAATGACGGCGTGCCGCCCCCGAAGAACACGCTCGTCGCCTTGCGGCCGCGCCACTGCACTTGCTCGGCCGACCAGGCCAGCTCGGATAACAACGAGTCGGTGTAGCGCTGCTCAGGAAACTCGGTCGACGCATAGGAGTTAAAGTCGCAGTACGGGCACTTGGTCACGCACCACGGCAGGTGCACGTACACGCCCAGGCTGTCTTCGTTTTGCGCCACTGGTGATTGATAGCACAACCGGCCCGCCGTTCATGACGGCGCTGTCATTGACGACGACGGCGTCGGCGTGGGAGCCCCGGCGGGCGATTCCGCGCGACTACCCGCAGTTGCGCAGCACGCCGACCACCTTGCCCCTGATCTCGAGGTCGCGGTCGAACACCACGATGGGTTCGAAGTTGGGGTTGGCCGGCTGCAGCCGTACGCTGCCGTCGCCCTGGCGATAGAAACGCTTGACGGTGGCCTCGCCGTCTATGCTGGCCACCACCATGTCGCCGTTGGCGGGGTCGGGTTTTTCTTCGACGACCACGTAGTCGCCGTCGAGTATGGCGTCGTCCACCATCGAGTCTCCCCGCACTTCGAGCACGTAGGTGTTGCGGCTGCGGACCATGCTCTCGGGCACGTCGATGCTGCCGTCGTGTTCGATGGCTTCAATCGGGCAGCCAGCGGCCACCCGCCCAAGCAACGGCAGGCTCACCGATCGCGGACGCGGGTACTGATCAACCAGCTCAATGGCGCGGCTCTGGTTCCAGTGACGACGGATGTAGCCCTTGGCCTCCAGCGAACTGACGTGCTTGTGCACGGTGGCCATCGAACGCATGCCCAGTTGACTGCCGATCTCGTCGAGGGTGGGCGCGCAGCCGTTGTCGTCTATGTACTGCTCTAATAGATTGAGGACTTCACGTTGCCGCTTGGTGAGTGGTTCCATGCTTCCAGCATGGGCGAACAGAAGGCAAAAATCAATACCTCGCCCTTGCTAGCGCTGGGCGAGGTACTGGCGCACGGCGGCCTGGTGTTCGGCCACCGTGCGCGAGAAGCGGTGCGTGCCCGTGCCATCGGCCACGAAGAACAGGAAATCGCTGGTCGCGGGGTTGAGCGCGGCCGACAGGGCTCCCTTGCCGGGGCTGCATATGGGGCCGGGCGGAAGCCCGCGGTGCACGTAGCTGTTATACGGCGTGTCTTCGCGCAGGTCGCTGTGGCGGATATCACCGTCCCACTGTCGTCCCGAGGCCAGGATGCCGTAGATCACCGTGGGGTCGGCCTGCAGTTTCATGTCGCGCTCGAGCCGGTTGAGAAACACCGACGCTACCAGCGGCTGCTCGTCGGTGCGGTAGCTCTCCTTCTGTATGATCGACGCGAGGGTGAGCAGCTGCAGGGTGTCGGCAATCGCCGGTGAGCTTCCCTTGAAACCGGTCGAGCCGTCGTCGGAAACTCCCAGGTCCTTGAGCACGGTCAACAGCCGCCTGTGTTGCAGCCGCACGATGTCGGCCGCCGCCATGCCCGGCGACAGGTAGTAGGTGTCGGGAAACAGGTAGCCCTCCGAACAGTTCGATTCCGCGGGCGCGCCGGTGACCGCGAGGAAGTCTGATTCGCAGGCGGCCTTCACGTATTCGTCGGCTTCGAGCACGCCGGCCTCTTCGAGCAGGTGCGCGGCCTGGGCAACACGCAGTCCCTCGGGAATGGTGACGCGCACCGTGTCGCGCGACGGCGTGGCCAGCTCGGCGAGCACGGCCAGGGGTGTGATCTCGCCCTCGAAGCGATGCATCCCGTGGTGAAAATCCCTGTCGGCCGAGCCCAGGCGGGCCAGCAACCTGAGCACGCGGCCGCTGCGCACGACACCGTTTTCTTCGAGCCCGGCGGCTATGTCGCGGGCACTCGCACCCGGTGCAATCTGCAATTCGATCGCGGGGCTGACGGTTTGCGGCACAAAGGCCAGCCACGAAACACGACCGACGCCCGCCAGCAGCAGCGCGGCGGCCAGGCCGAATATCAGCCGCGGTCCGGGGCCACCGGCGGCGTGGTACCATCTGCGAGGCCCGCGTTCGCTCACGACTTGTCCATCCACGATTGCAGTATCAAGGTCGCGGCCGTCATGTCCACGCTCTGCCGGCGACGATCGCGGCGCGTGCCGGCGGCTATCAGCAGGCGCTCGCTTTCGGCGGTGCTGAGGCGCTCGTCCTGCAGGTGAACAGCGAGTTTGGTTTCTCGTTCGAGGTGAGAGCAGAAGTGGCGCACGCGGTCGGCCTGCTCGCTGTCATTGCCGCTCATCGATATCGGCAAGCCCACGATGAAGGCTTCTATTTCGTTGTCTCCCACGGCGTCCATTATGGCAGCTATGTCGCGTTTCCAGGACTTTCGCTCGACCACAGAGAGAGGTTGTGCCGTGAGTCTCAGCGGGTCACTCAGCGCCAGCCCGATACGGCGGTCGCCCACGTCCAATCCCAGCAATCGTTTCGTCATGAGCTGCACTCGGTGTGTCGGTTGACTTCTGCGGCCGCTCGGCTCTGTCGCGCTGCGTCGTAGATCGGCCCTCCACGGGAAGCCCTCCACGGCCCGCCAGGCCCGTAATCAGCCCCGAAATCAGGCTTGAAACTACAACAGCTGGCCGTCGCAAGCGACCCCCTTAAAAATGCCATCCAACTCCTCGAAGTCGTTGACATCCAGACCCCGGGCGGGCACCCTTAATGTTGCGCTTTTACAAGTGCATGGACTCAAGGCCCACGGGCCGGAAGGTCGAACTAGCGGGCATAAGTGGTGGTGTTGCAGTGGTGGCGGAAGCTCGTCGATGAGGTCGGGCGGCATATAAGTCCCCAGGCCTTGATGGTTGGGGTGGCCTGCGCGTCGATGTTTGCCCTGGTGGCACCCGGCGGCCAGGCGCAGCAGCCCTACAAGCTGGTGCTGGCCCGCGTGGCCTCCAATACCCTCGCCCTGCCCATGAAATCGGGCTTTTTCAGCATGGCGCTGGCCGGCAAGCAGGCCTGGGCCGGCCCGGGGGCCGTTTATTCCCAGGGCCAGTCTACTCTCGGCCAGTATTCAGACGGTCAGTCGAGCCGTTTTGCGGCACCGGTTAACGCTTCGTTTGGCGGTGGAATGACACTGGCTATCAGCCAACTGCCCTCGGTGGGCGAAATAGTGCGCGTTGGTGCCTATGGCTCGGTTTACGGCATAGGCGATTCTTTTGCTGCCCAGATAGGCCCGCCGGCCACCGACGACGACCTGCTGGAGGTCGGTCAGTCCGGGCCAGGTGTGGTCGAAAGCGAGACAGAACGCAGTTCGTGGCGATTTTCGCTGTTTGCCGACAAGGGTGAAACTGCCGCCGCCTTAACGACCGAGCCCGGGGCAGGGCAGCAGAGCTCGGCCGCGCTGCCCACCGAACAGCCCCTGGCAGACCAGGCCGTGGCCATGTTGTCGCTGGGCATGGTGGGGCCACCCCCGCCTGTCAGGATGCGCGACGATGTGGTGGTCATGGCAAGGGCGCTGGCTGTGGGTCCGCCGCTGCCGGCGGGCTTGATACGGGCCGAACGGATCTCACCGCTTTCGGGCTTCAACCGCCCCGGTGCGGGAGGCGATTACGAACTGGTGGTCGACGGCCGCGCGCTTGACGGCTCAAACCCCTACAGCCTGTCCTTCGACCCGCTCTCGGAGGCGGTCTTTGAGCAGGAAGATACCGAGACCGTAATATTCAGTGCTCCCGCCCACCGCTACGACACTCGCGAGTTGGGCCGCAGGTTTCGCCAGCTCGTGGCCGAGCGCGGAAAGGACCGCGAGGGCGCGTATCTCGTGACCATCGAACACCGCATACGCAACGGCGAGACGGTGTCCGAGGTGCTCGACGCGGCCGGCCTGTCGCCCGACAGCATCGACACCTGGATATCGGCCGCCCGGCGCATTTATAACCTCAACCGCATATTCGCGGGCCAGCGACTCGGGCTGACCTTCGAGGGACCCGATCCGCAACTCGTGCGTCTCAATCTCGACATCGGCCCGCGCACCGAGCTGGTCGAAGAACTCGACGGCGAAAAGGTAGTGGCCAGTCGCCGCCAGGTGGTATTTGATCGCAGGCTCAAGGTGGCCGCCGGCACCATAGAGAGCAGCCTGTACGAGTCTGCGCTCTCCCATGGCGTGCCCGAAAAAATCGTTTCAGAGGCAGCCGAGGTGCTGGGTTGGGAGCTCAACTTTTCACGCGACCTCAGGCCCGGCGCCACCTTCAGGGTGGCCTACGAGGAGCTGCGTCGCAGGGGCGGCGAGTCGGTTGAAGCAGGGCGGCTGCTGGCCGTTGAGATCAACAACCGCGACAAGATCTGGGAAGGTTTTTACTTTGCCAAGACCGACGAGATGATACAGGGCTACTTCAACCGCGAGGGCAAGGCTCTCGGTCGTTACTTCATGCGCTACCCGGTGGATTTTTCGCGCATCAGCTCGGTGTTTTCACAGGGCCGCTTCCACCCGGTGCTCAAGAAACGCATGCCGCACTACGGCGTCGATTTCGCGGCGCCCCGCGGTACGCCGGTGCGCGCGGTGGCCGACGCCACCGTGAGCAAGGCCAAGTTTGACTGGGCCAACGGCAACTTCGTCAAGCTCATGCACGACCCGGTCTGGGAGACCGGCTACGCCCACCTGTCGCGCATAGCCGAGGGCGTGCAGGCCGGCGCCAGGGTGAGCAAGGGGCAGGTTATCGGCTACGTGGGCTCCACCGGCCGGGCGACCGGGCCGCACCTGCACTTTGCCATGTACCGCTCGGGCAGTTACGTGGACCCGCTCAAGGCCAAGCTGCCGCGCACCGATTCGTTGGAGCGCGCAGCACTGATGGCGTTTCGCCTGGCCATCGATGTCATCGACCGCTCTTACGACCGCGCCGATAAGCTGACCCTGGGCCGGGCCGCCGTGGCCAGTGCCGACGACGGCCTGCTCACGACCGACTGAAGGCCGCCGGCTTCAGTCGACGAGGGCGCTACTCGCCAGATTTCTCGAGTATGATGTCGCGCAGCGGCTGCCACAGCGCGGCGCCACTGGCTATCAGGCCGGGCAACAGCGTCTTGGCGTTGTTAAACGTCAGCGGGCGCCCGAAGCGATCGGTCACCGTGCCGCCGGCTTCTTCGACCAGCATAGTGCCCGCGCATATGTCCCACTCGTTCTTGGGCGTGAGCGAAAAAGTGGCGTCGGCCTCGCCGCCGGCTATGAGCGCAAACTTGTAAGCCACGCTGCCGGTGGGTTTAACCTGCATCAGCTGGTCGTAGTCGTCCCACTCGCCGCGCCCGGTTTCCGAGCGACTGGCAAGCACCGTGGCCGCGGACAGCTCGGTGGTGGCGGTGCACGAAGCCGGCTCGCCGTTGAGCGTCATGCCCTGGCCCCTGGCGGCGGCAAACAGCTTTTCGGTGATCGGGTTGTAGCACACGCCCACCTGCACCACGCCACCCATGGTGAAGCCCACGCAGACACAGAACTCGGGGATGTTCTGCACGAACTCCTTGGTGCCGTCCAGCGGGTCGACGATCCACACCCGCTCCTTGGACAGGCGCTCGGGCGAGTCGCGGGTTTCTTCGGACAGCCAGCCGTCGTCGGGAAAGGCACCGAGCACGACCTGCTTGATGGCTTCGTCGGCCTCGGTGTCGGCAATGGTGAGCGGGTTGTCGGGCGCTTTTTCGTGCACTTCATAGTCGCCGCGGAAGTACTTTCTCACCACGGCGCCGCCCGCACGGGCTGCTTCAACGGCTGTCTGTAGTTCTTTTTCCAGCTCCATGCCTGCCGGTTTACAACGTGATTGCGCCAGCAGCAAGGCGTTTGCTTTGTGGTCAAGCCATTGAATGCGCTGCTGGGCGCGTTTGTTGGTAGACAGTGGGACCGCGCGCTCTGTAGCATTATTAGTGGGTATCCACGTTTGATGGTCACTGAGTATGACAGGAAGCCGACCCGCGGCCGCGGCCCGGGACGCACCTGCAAGGCGGCGCTGTGTGCGCTCGCCTGGGCGTCGGTCTGCGTGCTGTCGGGGGATCGACCGGCACTGGCAGCGATGTACCAGCTGAGCTCGTTCGCCTCGCCCGACGCGGTTTCCGACCCGGCCACCGCGGGCTCGGGCAGCATGGCCGTGTTTGCCGGCAGCGGCGACCCGGAGGGCCTCAACGGCGACGAAAACCGCGAGATAATGGTCGTTTCTGACACGGGCCTGCTCGAGCAGCTCACCGTGTCTTCGGGCTGCAGCAACAGCTCGCCCGTGAGTGGGGTCAACGCGGCCTGGGTGTTCTTTGAAAGCGACTGCGACCACACGGGCGCCAACTCCGATGGCAGTTTCGAAATCTTCAGGGTCTCGACGGTGCCGTCTTCGCCGGTGATCGAACAACTCACCAGCGGCAGTGATTGCAGCAGCCTGTCGCCATCGGTCGATGGACAGGGCAACGGCTTGGTCTTTGAGAGCGATTGCGACCTCGACAGTTCAACGCCGGGGCTCAACGGTGACGCGAGCGTCGAAGTGTTTTTTCATGACCCGGTTGCTTCGAGCACCGTGCAGCTGAGCGACGACCTTGGCTCGGGCGCGTGCACCAGCCTGCACCCGTCGATCGACTACTGGGGCGGCGTAGTGGTTTTTGACAGTGACTGCGACCTGGCCGGCTCCAACCCCGACAACGCCGTGGAGATATTCAGCTCCGATGTCGCGGGCAACGTCGTGCAACTCACGGTGGGGCCCGACGAGTTCTGCGTGAGCGAGCACCCGGTGCCGAGCAGAAACGCGTCCACGGTGGTCTTCGAGAGCGACTGCGGTCACGGGATCGACAACCAGGACGAGAGTCTCGAGATATTTTCTGTCGCGGGGGCGGGCGTCATCACCCAGCTCAGCGATGACGACGAGTACTGCAGCAACAGCGACGTGGCCGTTGACGGAAGCGGGCAGGTGCTGGTGTGGACCCGGGCCTGCGCGCCCGAGTTGCCGGCTGCCTTGAGCCAGGAAGTGCTGCGCGTCACCGACAGCGGTGTGGCCCGGGTATCGGGTGGCGAGTCCTGCTACGCCGAGCAGGGCGCGATTTCCGATGACGGCGCGAGCATCGTGTTTCTTTCTGATTGCGCCGGGGTCGACGGTGCAGCGGAGGCTTTTTCTTACACTGGTGCCTGCCGCTGCGGCGCGCCACAGTCGGGTGCAGTTGCACCCCAGCTGCCCTCGGCCAGCGACGCACTGCTGGCCCTGCAGGCGGCGGTGGGTTCGGCCGTGTGCCCGGCCTGCGAGTGTGACGTCGACTCGAGCGGGGCGGTAATGGCTTCTGACGCGCTGGCTATCCTGCGCACGGCCGTGGGAGATCTCTCGGTGGGGCTGATATGTCCGTAAGAGCGCGGGCAGGATTTTTGCACCCTGTTGTTTCAGGGTCTGCGCTCCACGTGGTGGTGCTCAGCGGGCTGCTGCTCGCGGGGCTGGCGTTGGCGCCGAGCCCGGCGTTCTCGGCATCGACCAGGTGCCAGGAAAGCAACTACGAGGGCGACAGGGCGGGCCACGCCGTGTCGGCTAGCGGTGACTTTGACGGCGACGGCGTTGCCGACATCGCCGTCGGACTGCCTTGCAGGGACAAGCGCTCGACGGGCACCGTAGACGCTGGTGGCCTGAGGGTTTACTCGGGAAGCACGGGCCGGGTGGTGTTCAGGGTCAACGGCAGCCAGGACGGCCAGCACCTGGGCGAAGCCGTTGCCTTCATAGACGACATAGACGGCGATGGCGCTGACGAGTTAGCCGTGGGCTCGGGAGGCTGGGACGTGGCCAAGCCGGCTGGTGGCAGTTGGTCGGGTGCCGGCAAGGTGACGATTTATTCGAGCTCTGGCAGTGAGCTTTTCGTGCTCGAGGGTTCTTCTGCGGATGCCGGCCTTGGCAGCGTGGTCGAGGCCACGCCTGATCTCACCGGCGACGGACTGGCCGACCTGCTCGTTGGCGCGCCACTGGCAAAGGATATGGCCCAGGAAAAAACCGGGGCCCTGTATCTGCTCTCGGTGGCAACCGGCGCGGTCGTGGACACTGCCTGGGGGCTGGCCCAGTGGGACCGCTGGGGCAGCGCGATATCGGCGCGGGCCGCAGGCGACATGAACGGTGACGGGGTGGCCGACGTAATAGTTGGTGCGCACCTGGCCGACGTCGGGCTGGCGCTCGACGCGGGCATGTTACGGGTTCTTTCGGGAGCCAACTTTGCAAGCGTCATACTCGAGCTCGATGGCAGCACAGGCGACGAAAACACTGGCAAGGCGGTGCAGGTAACCGGCGACCTCGACGGTGACACCGTGGTCGATTTTGCAGTCGGTGTGCCGGGCGCCGACATAGGCGGCTTGAACAAGGCCGGCGCCGTGAGGCTCTACTCCTCCACCGGTCCCCTGGTCAGGCAACTCACCGAGCCGGTGCCAGTGGTAGGCGCGTCGTTCGGCAAGGCACTGGCCCACCTGGGCGATGTCAACAGCGATGGCGTGGCCGACCTGGCCGTGTCTGCACCCGAGAAAATCGTGGGCGGAAAAGCGTCGGCTGGTATCGTTTATGTTTTTTCGGGCGCCGACGGTTCGGTGCTGTGGAGCAAAGAGGGTACGCGCATCAAGGAGCGCTACGGGCAGGCCCTGTCCGGCGCCGAAGATTTTAACAACGATGGTGTCAACGACCTCGTGGTCGGCAGTCCCGGCGACTCGCCCCGCGGGCGCAGGGGTGGTGGCAGGGCGGTGGTCTTGTCGGGCGTTGATGGCAGCGAGATATGGCGCGTTGCCACCGGCCGTGGGCCGCGCACGAGGATATTCGTGGCGGGTTGGCAGGGTGGTCGTGGAATCAGCCTTCAGTCTCGCAACACGGTGGGTCGCCGACGCGGCCTGCGCGCCAACGTACTCAGGGGCAGCGTGACGGGCGACCTCGCGTTGGCCACGCTCGCGCCCAACGATTCGATCTGGCAGACCCCTCCCATGATCGCCGTGGCTGTGGGACACGACAGCGGCGACCGCAGGGTCGAACTCTACGACGCCATTCGCAGGCGCAAGAAGGTGGCTGTGCTTACGGCCAGCTACGCGGGCATGGGCGGCGGCGTCAACCTGGCGGCGGGCAACCTCGACGGCACCGGCTGGGATGAGCTGCTGATGATACAGTCCGACTCCAACCAGGGCGATGTCAGGGTCTACATCCACACGGTCATAGACATGAGCCTGGAAGGCCAACTCTCCTGGCTCAACTCGGGGATGTTCTTCGCGTTCAGCAATGGCGACTCCTTCTTCGGCCTCGATGTCGACGCCGACGGCGGGGTGGCGGTGGTGGCCGACGTATCTTCAAGACCCGGCGAAGAAATAGTGATCGGGCCGGCGCGCGGTCTGTCGCTGGTAAGGGTGTTTGAGGCCGACGGTACCCAGTTGAGAGAGTGGCTCGCCTACCCGGCCCCGGACTACAACGGCCTGGCTATCGCCCGCGGCGACCTCGATGGCGACGGCAGCGACGAGATCATCACTGTGCCCGCGGTGGGAAGGCCCTGGGTCAAGGCCTGGAACGGAGACGGCAGCGTCTATCTCAACCCGCTTTCCGGGTTGCCGGTGAGCTTTTACGCCTTTGATGCCGGCTACACTACCGGTGGTACCGTTACGTTGGCTGACATTGACGCCGACGGCTCAGACGAGATACTGGTGGCATCAGGGGCGGGTCATCCCGCCGAGATCCGGGCCTACGAGCTCGACGGCAGCCCGGTTTCGGCTTGGCGCCGCCTGCTGCCCTACGGGCCGTCTTCATCGGGCCCGCTGGGCATGGTGGTCATGGGCTCCTGGCCGCTGAAGTAACCGCTATCGCACACAATTAGCTTGCCGTGCGCCTCCTGCGCTAATAGTCTCTGCAGGTGGCGCTTTTTCATGCCCGGCGCCTCGAGGAGTAAGCATGGAAGCAACTCGCGTGTTGAGGATAGTGAGCGCTGCGCTGGTGGCGTTTGGCCTGTTTGCGCTGGCCATGCCCGAGGCCATGGCCGATCTCGCCAACCTGACCGTCATGCCGGGGCAGGGCGACGGCTGGGGCGAAATCGGCGCGCTTTACGGCGGCATGATGGTGGCCATGGGTGGCGTGGCCCTCTACGCCATGCGCGAATCTTTTGCCGACCGGGCCGTGGTGATGGGTGTGCTCGCCATACTATGGCTGGGCGTTGCCGCTGGCCGCCTGCTGGTCATGCTGGTCACTGCTCCCGATCCCTCGGGCCTCATGGGCTGGCTCAACCTGGGCATCGAGCTGGCCGTGGCCGGTGTCTACGGACTTTTGGGCCGGAAGCAGACTGCTTGAGACGACTGGCGCTATTTCTCGGCACGGGTGCGGGCACTGGCTACGCGCCCGTTGCCCCGGGCACCTTCGGCACTCTGCCTGGCCTGGCCCTGGCACCGCTGTTCGCCGCCCTGGCCGTTTACTCTGTCCCTGTTTACCTGCTCGCGCTGGCGGCGGCGGTGGCCGTGGCCGTCTGGGCGGCTGGTGTGTGTGCCCGGGATTTTGGCCAGAAAGACCCCTCGCGCGTGGTTGTTGACGAGGTGGTGGGCTATCTCGTAGCCGTGGCCTTTCTGCCCACGAGCCTGCCCGTACTCGTGCTTGTTTTCCTGCTTTTCAGGGCCGCCGACATCGCCAAGCCCTGGCCCTGTGGGCCGGCCGAGCGCTTGCCAGGAGGCCTTGGAATCGTGGCCGACGATCTCATGGCCGGTGTTTACGCCAACATCGCCTGCCGCGTGTTTCTTGCTTTTGGTTTGATTCCCGGCACTTAGGCGATTTGATGGCGTGGGGCGAACAAAGGGCGAAAATCTATGCTACAAAAGAGGTCGGGCCTTCGCGATCAGGCCTGCATGACTGAAACGTGATCAAAACTGCCTCCATAATTTCCACCGGTGACGAGCTGACCAGCGGCCGCACCACCGACACCAACTCCAACTGGCTGGCCGACCGCCTGTCGGCCGAGGGTGTAGAGGTGGTCTCGGTTATCACCGTTGGCGATGACAGCGAGCGCATAAGCTGGGCCTGGCAGGCGGCTGCGGCCGACGTCGTGATTTCTACCGGCGGGCTGGGGCCCACGGCAGACGACCTCACCACCGAGACCGTGGCCCGTTTTACCGGCCGCAAGTTGCTGCTCGACGAGGAGCAGGCCGACGCCATACGGGGTTTTTTTGACCGCGTGGGCCGCTCGATGCCCGACAACAACCTCAAGCAGGCCATGTTTCCCGAGGGCGCCGTGCCCTTGCCCAACCAGCGGGGAACGGCGCCTGGCTATCGTTTTGACCTCGAAGGTGGCGCTGTGGGCGTGGTGCTGCCCGGCGTGCCGCACGAAATGAAAGCCATGTTCGAAGAGCAGGTGCTGCCGTGGCTGCGTGGCCAGGCCGACGCCGACCGGCGCTTCGTGTCGCGCACTTTTCAGACCTTTGGCATGAGCGAGTCGGCACTGGACGAGGCGCTGCTTGGCGCCATTGATCCCGCCCGTGGCCGCCTGGCTTTCAGGGCCAGTTTCCCCGACCTGTCGGTGCGCGTGTCGGTGGCCGGGCAGCCCGAAGCCGCCGAGCGCGAGCTCGACGAATTGTCGAAAGAAGTACACCGTCGGCTGGGCGACGCGGTCTACGCCGAGGGCGACACGACCATGCAGCAGGAGGTGGGTCAGCTTTTGAGCCGCCGGGGCCTTACACTTGTAACTGCTGAATCGTGCACCGGTGGATTGATCAGTCGCAGGCTGACCGATGTCGCGGGTTGCTCAGATTATTACACGGGCGGGATTGTCGCCTACAGCCAGAGTGTTAAAGAGAAGGTACTGGGAGTAAGCGGAGTGACCCTGGCAATGTATGGAGAAGTGAGCGAAGAGACCGTAGCCGAGATGGCCCTGGGCGCGCGCCGATTGAGCGGTGCCGACCTGGCCGTGGCCGTAAGCGGCATCGCCGGCCCCGGCGGGGGCAGCGACGACAAGCCGGTGGGTACGGTGTGCATAGGCATGGCCGGCGATCTGTTCTCCGAGGGTGCTTTTTCCGGCGGCGAGTTTTCTGCGGGTGAAGACATTTACCTGGAGGGCGGCGCCTGCGCTCGCACTTACAAACTGGGCGGCAACCGCGAATGGATTCGCGTGCTTTCGAGCCAGCTCGCGCTGGACTGGACCAGGCGTTACCTGCTTGGCCTTGAGCCCTGGCGTTCGGGATTTGGCGTGCGGGGTGGCGGATGATTACGCGGCGGATTACCAGAAAATCGAGTAGTAGAAACTGAAAAGTACAACAACGGTCCGCTAGGGCCAGTGAGGAGGAAAGAAAGATGGCGAGGCAGATAAGAAATGCGAAGGGCGCTAAGGCCACGGATAAGAGCAGTAAGAGTGGGTTTCTGATGTCGGGCGACGGTAAGCGGCCCGAGGGAGCCGAGCGCGACAAGGCGCTCGAGTTGGCACTCGACCAGATAGACAAGCAGTTCGGCAAGGGCTCGGTCATGAGGCTGGGCGACGACAACACTGCGCACGACATCGACACGGTGTCGTCGGGTTCGCTGGGCCTGGACGTCGCCCTGGGCGTGGGTGGCCTGCCGCGTGGTCGCATTATCGAGGTCTACGGCCCCGAGTCGTCGGGCAAAACCACCTTGGCCCTGCACGCAGTAGCCGAGGTACAGAAGGCCGGTGGGGTGGCGGCCTTCATCGACGCCGAGCACGCGCTCGACGTGTCTTACGCCCGCAAGCTGGGCGTGAACACTTCTGACCTGCTCATCTCCCAGCCCGACAACGGCGAACAGGCGCTTGAGATAACCGACACGCTCATCCGCAGCGGCGCGGTGGACGTGCTGGTGGTCGACTCGGTGGCGGCGCTCGTGCCGCGGGCCGAGATAGAGGGCGAAATGGGCGACTCCCACGTCGGCCTGCAGGCCCGCCTCATGTCGCAGGCCCTGCGCAAGCTCACGGGGACCATCTCCCGTTCGAACACCATCCTGATTTTCATCAACCAGATTCGCATGAAGATCGGCGTAATGTTCGGCAGCCCCGAGACCACCACTGGTGGCAACGCGCTCAAGTTCTACGCCTCGATCAGGCTCGACATACGCCGTATCGGCGCCATCAAGCAGGGCGAGCAGTCGGTGGGCAACCGCACCAGGGTGAGGGTGGTCAAGAACAAGATCGCGCCGCCCTTTCGCGAGGCCGAGTTCGACATACTCTACGGCCATGGCGTCAATCGCCAGGGTGAAATACTCGACCTCGGTGTTGAGTTCGGCCTCGTTGAGAAGAGCGGGTCCTGGTACTCATACGGCGAAGACCGTATCGGCCAGGGCCGCGAGAACGTCTGCGAGTTCCTGCGCGAGAATCCCGACATCTCCAACACCATAGAGTCGGCCTTGCGCAGCGAGCTTGGGCTGGCAGGTTCGGGCACGCCCGAGCTGACGGTGATTGAAGGCGGCGCCGCTGGTAGCGACTCCGCAGCCGACGATGCCGATGGTAGCGATTCCGCAGCCGGCGATGCCGATGGTAACGAACCCACAGGCGGCGATGCGGCCGAGCCGGTGGCCGAGGAAGCGAAAGAACCTCCCGCGGAGCAGGCCGTCGCCGAGTAAACCTGGCCAGGGGCTGGCCGCTGCAACGGAAGATGCCGTAGCGGAAGGCACCGTACCGGCAGTAAAGCAGGCGCTTGACCTGCTGGCGCGCTCGGCAAAGAGCCGGGCAACGCTGGCGCAGGCGTTGGGGCGTCAACACGAGCCCGCCGATGTTGCCCATGCGTTAGCGCGCATGGAGCAGCTCGGACTGCTCGACGACCGGGCCTGGGCCGAAGATTACGTTAAGCTTCGCTACCAGCGACGGGGCTGGGGCCGCGAGCGCTTGGTCGCCGAGCTGCGCAGCAGGGGCATCGAGCAGGAACTCGCAGTTTCGGTGGTTGGCCGACTGGTCGACGACGAGGGCCAGGAGGAGCTCGCCCGCCGTCTGCTCAAGTCTTTTCTCGCGAGTCGTGACCGTGCCGGCAGCGTTGCCGGTAACCCTGCTGCCGGTGATGGAGTGGCGGCCGCCCGCTACCTGGTCAGGCGGGGTTTTGACGAAGATCTCGTGGCCCGGCTGGTCGAGCCGCTGCTGGCCGAACAGTTCGAGGATCCTGCTGACCCCCACGGGTGACAAGACCGCGCAATACCTGTAACAAAACGACATGCGCGGGGAGGAAGTTCGATCGAGTTTTCTCGAGTTCTTTGAGTCCAGGGGTCACCTGGTGGTGCCCAGTGCGTCGCTGGTCCCGCGCGCCGATCCCACGCTGATGTTCACCAACGCCGGCATGGTGCCTTTCAAGGACATCTTTCTCGGCAACGCCGAAGCACCGGCCTCTCGAGTCGTTGACAGCCAGAAGTGCCTGCGTATTTCGGGCAAGCACAACGACCTTGAAGAAGTCGGACGCGATACTTACCACCACACCCTTTTCGAGATGCTCGGCAACTGGTCGTTCGGCGACTACTACAAGGCCGAGGCCATCGAGTGGGCCTGGGAATTGCTCGTTGGCAACTGGGGTCTGCCCGCCGACAAACTCTACGTCACCGTTTACCGCGACGACGCCGAGTCCGAGAAACTCTGGAAAAAGATTTCGGGGCTGGCGACCGATCGGGTTCAGCGCTTTGACGAGAAAGACAACTTCTGGGAGATGGGCGAGACCGGCCCCTGCGGGCCCTGCTCGGAAATCCACATAGACCGCGGCGAAGGTTCTTGCGACATGCAGCAGGTCGCGGGCCACAAGTGCGAGGTCAACGCCGGTTGTGCTCGTTACATCGAGCTGTGGAACCTGGTCTTCATCCAGCACAACCGCGACGATACCGGCCAGCTGCACGATCTGCCCATGCTCCACGTCGACACCGGCATGGGCCTTGAGCGCGTGGCCGCGGTGCTGGAAAACGTGGACAACAACTACGAGGGCACGCTGTTGCGCGGCCTGGTAGCGCGGGCCGAGGAGATGTCGGGTCTCGACTACGGCAAGGACTTCGAACACGACGTTTCCATGCGCGTGCTGGCCGATCACGCGCGCGCGGTTTCGTTCATGCTCGCCGACGGCATCGAGCCCTCCAACGAGGGCCGGGGCTACGTGCTGCGGCGGCTGCTGAGAAGGGCCGCCCGGCATGGTCGCAGCCTGGAGCTCGAGGGCACTTTCTTTGCCCGGGTCTGCGAGTCGGTCATAGAAGGCATGGGCGCGGCCTACCCCGAGCTCAGTGACCGCCGCGAGGCCATCGTTGCCGGGGTGGAAGAAGAAGAGCTTCGTTTTTCGCTCACCCTGGATCGCGGCCTGGCCCATCTCGACGAGGCGGCGGGACAACTTTCGGCCGGCGGCTCCTCGCTGCGCCTGGACGGCGAGACGGCCTTCCGTCTCTATGACACCTACGGGTTTCCGCTCGACATGACCCAGGACATCCTCAGGTCGCGCGGAATAGAGGTCGACGTGGACGGCTTCAAGGCCGCGCTCGAGCAGCAGCGCGAGCGGGCACGCGGTGCGCGTCGCAAGGGTGCGGCCGAGGTCGACCTCACGCGCATGGTCGCGCTGGCCCGCGAGAAGGGCGGCAGCAGTTTTGAGGGCAGCTGGCAGTTGCAGGCCGAGTCAGAGGTTATAGCGTTGGGCAAGGCCGGCGCGCCTGTAGGGAGTGCGAAGGCCGGCGACGAGGTGGAGGTCGTGACTGCCGTGACCCCGTTTTACGCCGAGAGCGGCGGGCAGGTGGGCGACACCGGTTTCATGAGCACCTCTGCCGGCACGACGCTCGAAGTTCTCGACACCCGCAAGGGTGCCACCGACGTTTCAGTACACGTGGCGCGCGTAGTCGAGGGTGAGCTGTCACTGGGCGACACGGTGAGCCTGGGCGTGGACGAAGAGCGGCGGCAGGCCATACGCCTTAACCACTCGGTGACTCACCTCCTGCACGCGGCCCTGCGTCATCACCTTGGCGACGACACCCACCAGGCCGGCTCCCTGGTCGACGCGGCGAGACTCAGGTTTGATTTCAAGCACGACGGGCCGGTCAGGGCCGAGCTGTTGGCCGAGATCGAAAGAGAAGTAAACGACGCAATTCGCGACAACCTCGAGGTGACGGTCGCCGAGATGTCCTACGACGATGCCCTGGCGACCGGCGCACTGGCCTTCTTTGGCGAGAAGTACGGCGACCTCGTGCGCGTGGTGCGCATGGGCGACTACTCGGTCGAGCTTTGCGGCGGCACCCACGTGGCTCGCACGGGCGACATTGGATTGCTGAGGCTGGCGGGCGAGTCGGGCGTGGCGGCGGGAGTAAGACGCGTTGAGGCGGTCAGCGGCGCAGGCGCCCTGGGCGCGCTGAAGACCCGCGACGAGTTGCTCTCCACCGTGGCTGGCCTGCTGCGCGGTGGCGTCGACGAAGTGGTGGGCAAGCTGGAAAAATTGCTCGAAGCCAAGGGCGAGCTCGAAGGCCGGCTGTCTGAGCAGAGTCGCGCCCGCTCGGGCGACGCTGTAGAAAACGCGCGCGCCGCGGCGCGCGAGGTAGCCGGAGGCCACGCCGTGGTGGCCCGCGCCGACGGCCTGGACGCCGGCGGCCTGCGCGAGATGGCCGACCGACTGCGCGCCGGGCTCGACTCGGTGGTGGTGGTGCTGGCGGGCGACACCGGTTCGGGCGTGGCGGTGGTGGCGGCGACTTCGGGCGCGCTGGCCGAACGCGTGCACGCCGGTAAGCTTATCAAGGAGCTGGCCCCGCTGGTCGACGGTCACGGTGGCGGCAAGTCCGACTTTGCCCAGGCCGGTGGCAAGGATCCCAGTGGCCTCGACAAACTCCTGGAGAAAGCCAACGAGCTCGTCGGCTGAATTCGGCTTCGCCGACACGCGGCGCTTGCACGAGTTGTTCGGCAGCCACGACAACAACGCAATCGCGCTCGAGAAAGCACTCGGCGTGCGCCTGTCCATGACCACCGGTGGTATCGAGATAACCGGCGAAGAGCACGACACCGAGCTCGCCGGCCACGTGCTCGGCAAGCTCTACGATCTCGTGGGCAAGGGCTTCATCCTTGAGCCGGCCGACGTCAAGCGCGCGGTCGAAGTGCTGAGCAACGACGAGAACGCGTCGCTGGTAGAAGAGTTTCTCGATACCGTGCTGGGCGGTGATCGTGGGCGCAGCGTTGCGCCGCGGTCGCGCAACCAGAAGGCTTATGCCGATGCCATGCGCGCTAGCGACCTCGTGTTTGCCATCGGCCCGGCTGGCACGGGCAAGACCTATCTCGCCATGGCCATGGCGGTGGCAACGCTGCTGTCGGGCAAGGTCAATCGCATCATCCTCACGCGCCCGGCCGTCGAGGCGGGCGAAAAGCTCGGCTACCTGCCGGGAGACCTCGCCGAAAAGATAAACCCCTACCTCAGGCCGCTGTACGACGCGCTCTACGACATGGTGGGCCCCGAGCGCGCGGCCGAGTACATGGAGCGAGGCACGGTCGAGGTGGCACCGCTGGCCTTCATGCGCGGGCGAACGCTGAACGACAGCTTCGTCATCCTCGACGAGGCTCAGAACACCACCCCCGAGCAGATGAAAATGGTGCTCACCAGGCTTGGGTTTTCATCGCAGGCCGTGATCACCGGCGACGTGACGCAGATCGACCTTGCCGCGGGCCAGGTCTCGGGCCTGGTCGACGCCAGGCGCGTGCTCGAGGGTACCGAGGGCATAGAGTTCGTGTACTTCGACCAGGACGACGTGGTTCGGCACCCGCTGGTGCGCGAGATCATCACCGCTTACGAGGCCAGCGCGGCCGGCACGGCCACCACATCGGCAGACGATGACGCTTGAGCTCGATGCCGGCGCGGCCGACTCGGGCCTGGCGGCTTCGCTGGAGCGTGCGGCGGCCATCCTGCTCGAAGAACTGCAGGCCACCGACCAGGCTCCAGCCGATGGCGTGTTGTCGGTGTCGTTGGTCGACGACCGGCACATGCGCGAGCTCAACAGTCGCTGGCGCGACCTGGACCGAAGCACCGACGTGCTCTCTTTCGCCCAGGAAGAAGGCACCCGGGAAGACGACTCTCAGGATGACACGGTAGCTGCGCCGCCTGCTGCGGCCGCCGGTGCCGAGCGACCGCTGGGCGACGTGGTGATTTCGCTCGACACCGCCCTCAGGCAGGCCGAAGAGGGCGGCTGGACGGCGACCGAAGAAGTCACCCGCTTGTTGCTGCACGGCCTTTTGCACTTGCTCGGCTACGACCACGAAGGCGCAGCGGCCGAGGCCGAGCGCATGCTCACCGAAGAACGACGCCTGGCCGCCCTGCTGCGCAGCGGCGGTTGCCCCTGCGCGGGTGACAGCCGGTGAGCATTTTCAGGCGACGCGTACTGGCCCTGGTTACCGGACTGGCGCTGGCCGCGTCGTTTCCCTCGCTGGACCTGTGGCCGCTGGCCTGGCTGGCCTTTGCTCCCTTGATGCTGGCCGTGAGGGGCCTGCGACCGGCTGCCGCGGCCCGCCTCGGCTGGCTCGCCGGGCTGTGTTTCTTCGTGCCCGCGCTCTATTGGCTGTCGCCCACGGTGAGCAATTACACCCGGCTGGGGCAGCTGTCGGGCGCCCTGGTTGTCTTTGCCATGGCCGGCGGTTGTGCGTGTTTCATGGCCGCGTTTGCTGCCGGGCTCGAGGCCCTGGCGGGGTCGCGGGCGCTGGCGGGCCGCGCTCTCGTGCGACCGGCCCTGGCCGCACCGTTGTGGGTGGTGCTGGAGTGGAGCCGTACGTTTTTTCCGGCCGCGTTTCCCTGGGCCGTGCTCGGCTACACCCAGCAGCCGGTGCTGCCGCTGGTGCAGTCGGCCGATCTCGGTGGGGTGTGGCTGGTGTCGGGGTTGCTGGTGTTCACGGCATCGGTGCTGGCCGAGGCCCTGGCCGAGGGGCCCCGGCGCGCGCGTGCCTGGTTGGTGGCGGTGGTGTTGCTGTTCCTGGTCAACGCGGGCTACGGCGCCTGGCGTCTCGATTCGCTGTCCAGGCTCGATGTCGAAGGCGAACTCGAGGTGGGCCTTGTGCAGGGCAATGTCGCCCAGGGCCACAAGTGGGACGACGACTGGCAGGACCGCATCCTTGAGCGCTATCTCGATCTCAGTCGGCGCTCGGCGGGTGATGGTGCCCGCCTGCTGGCCTGGCCCGAGTCGGCGCTGCCGTTTTTCATTCGTGTTGATTCGCGCGCCGCGGCCCTGCATGAGTTCACCGGCTCCACCGGCACCTGGCTGCTCACGGGTGCGCCGGGTTACGAGTCGCGCGACGGCGGGCCGCTCAGGGCCTGGAACCGCGCGTGGATGCTGGAGCCTGGCGGTGGCTTGCAGGGGCCCTACGACAAGATGCAGCTGGTACCCTTCGGCGAGTACGTGCCCTGGGGCCTGGACGCGGTGGTGGACAAGATCGTGCAAGCAGTGGGCAGCTTTGGTCGCGGCGACAGCTACGTGATCTTCCAGGGTCCGCCCAGGCAACTACCCGCCGGCCAAGCCGGCAGCGAAAAGCCGTTGGCCGAGGGCAAGCCGGTGCGCGTGGCCGCACTGATCTGTTACGAGGGGATCTTTCCGGCCCTGGTAAGGCGCTTCGTAAACGACGGTGCCGAGCTCCTGGTCAATCTCAGCAACGACGCCTGGTACGGGCGCAGTTCGGCGCCCTGGCAGCACCTGCGCATGGTGGCGCTGCGCGCGGTGGAAAACCGCGTGCCGGTCGTGCGCGCCACCAATACCGGCGTGTCGGCAGCGATCGACATAAGCGGTCGCATACACTCGCCCACTCGGCTGTTTGAGCAGGCGGTGGTCAATCATCGCGTGCAGCTGGGTGACTACCGCTCTCCGTACTCGCGCGTGGGCGATCTTTTTGTCTACCTTTGCGCGGCCTGGTTGGCGGCCCTGTTCGGCTACTGTTGCCTGCGAAGGTCGGGCGTGGAATTGTAGCTGGCCATGGGCCTGGACGCTGAAATACTCCAAAGGGTTAATTCCATACGCGAGCGAAGCTCGGCCCTCGGGAGGTACCTTTGACCTCCCCGCGCTGAAAGCCCGGTTCGCAGAGCTCGACGAGCAGAGCCAGGACTCCTCGCTGTGGGACGATCGCGAGCGCGCCGGCACGATTCTCCGCGAGCGCTCTGCGGTGGATTCGAAAATCAAATCCTTCGAAGATCTCGAAGCCCAGGTGGCCGATCTCGACGTTTACTCAGAGATGGCCAGCGAAGGCGACGACGATGCGCTGTCGGAGCTGCTCGGCCAACTCGACCCGCTCGAAGCGCGGGTCGACGAGATGGAAATACAGCGCATGTTGTCGGGCGAGTACGACATCAACAACGCCATAATTTCCATCCATCCCGGTGCCGGCGGAACCGAGTCGCAGGACTGGGGTGACATGCTGTTACGCATGTACCTGAGGTGGGCGGAGCGTCGTGGTTTCACGGCCACCATCATGGAGTACACGCCGGGGGAGGGTGCGGGACTGAAGACCGCCACCATTACCATCGAGGGCGAATACGCTTACGGTTACATGAGCGCCGAGGGGGGCGTGCACCGCCTGGTGCGCATATCACCCTTCGACAACAACGCTCGGCGCCACACCTCGTTTGCCTCGATACACGTCTTCCCGGAACTCGACGACGACATAGAGATCGATATCCGCGACGAAGACCTTAGGGTCGACACCTACCGCGCCAGCGGCGCCGGTGGCCAGCACATCAACAAGACCGACTCGGCCGTAAGGCTCACCCACCTTCCGACCAAGATCGTGGTGCAGTGTCAGAACGAACGCTCGCAACACAAGAACCGCGCCACGGCCATGAAGATTCTTCGCGCGCGCCTGTACGAGCACGAGAAAGCGCTGCAGGCCGAGCGTCTGAGCGACGTGGGCACCATCAAGAAGGACGTGGCCTTCGGCAACCAGATTCGCTCTTACGTGCTGGCGCCTTACCAGATGGTGAAAGACACCCGCACCGGGGTCGAGGTCGGCAACACGGCCGCCGTGCTCGACGGCGACATCGACGGTTTCATACACGCCTTCCTCATGGAGCAGGCGAGCTCCTAGCGACGCCCCCGGCCGCGGCTGGGTGGATCCTGTCGTCAGGCGTCGGGCTGCGAACGGGCGCGCGACAACGCGCGCTGCATGCGCAGCACCGCGTCATCGAGCTCGGCTTCGCTTATGATCAGTGGCGGCGCGAGCCTGATGAGGCCGTCGTCGTGCAGGGTTCGGCCCGTGAGCAGCCGCTCCTTCAGGCACTCGGCAACGAAGGCCTCGGCCAGTGGGGGGCTGTCCATTTCCAGGCCCAGCAGCAGGCCGGCGTGTCGCACTTCGCGCAGCCCGTCGCCCTGCATGGCCGCCGTCAAGGCATCGGCAAAGTAGTCGCCCAGCGTGGCGGCGCGCGCGGGTAATTGGTCTTCGATGATGACCTCGAGCGTGGCAAGTCCGGCCGCACAACTGAGCGGGTGGCCACCAAAGGTGGTCACGTGGCCCAGTGGTGGGTCCTGCGAAAGAATGGACATCAGTTCTTCGGACGCGATGAAGGCCCCGAGCGGAAGCCCGCCGCCAACGGCCTTGGCCAGCAGGAGCACGTCGGGTACCACGCCTTCGCGCTCGAGCGCGAACAGCGAGCCCGTGCGGCCCAGGCCGGTGATGACCTCGTCGAACACCAGCAGCGCGCCGGCGGCGCGGCAGCTTGCGGCGAGTTCAGCCAGGAATCCCGGCTCGGGCAGTATCACGCCGGCCTCGGACTGCACCGGCTCGACGAACACCGCGGCAGTGGATTCGTTGATGGCCTTGAGCGAGCCAGTGTCGTTGAACTCGAGCAGGCCACAATGGGGCAGCAGTGGTACGAAGGGGTCGCGGTACAAGGGGTTGCCGCCGAGCGACACGGCACCGGTGGTGTCGCCATGAAACGCGCCGCGAAACGCCAACATGCCGCTTCGTCCCGTGGCCTTGCGCACCATCTTTATCGCGCCTTCTACGGCCTCGGTACCCGAGTTGGTAAAATAGACCTTGTCGAGGCCGGCGGGCAGCAGGCCGGCCAGGCGCGAGGCCAGGCGCACCTGCGATTCGATAACGTACTCGCCGTAGACCATGACGTGCAGGTGGCGCGCGGCCTGGGCGCTGATGGCTTCGGCCACGCGCGGGTGGGCGTGCCCCAGGGCCGCCACGCCCATGCCCGACAGCAGGTCGAGGTATTCCTTGCCCCCGGGGTCGTAGATCAAGCAGCCGCGTGCGCGGTCAACCACCACTCCCACCGGGGAGTCAGAGGTCAAAGCGAGGCTGCTCGAGAAGCCGGGAAAAACGGCCCGGGGCGTCACGCCTGCTCGTCCCTGTACCAGTCCAGCAGGTCTCCAAGTCGTTGGTGACCGTCCTGCCTCCAGCCGAGCGGCGGGGTTTGCAGTTGGCCGGGCGCGCAAACCAGGGTGGCCTCGCAGGAGTAGACGTCGTTGACGGTTTCTTTCCAGTTGCGGCTGTCCGAGTTCATGGCTAGCGCCACGCCGGCGATCGGTACTCTCGAGCTATCGAGCAGCTCGAGGGTAGCCTCGCGGTCGTGTACCGGCACTATCTTTACAACTCGCAGCCCGCAGCCGGGGTCGAGCTTGGCGCGCGGGTCAACGTGTACGACCCAGCCGTCGTCACGACCCCTGATCAGCAGCTCGTCGTGGTTGCCGGCCGACGACAGTTCGGCCCGTCCTATGAAGGCGCGCCTCGAGGTCTCGAGATCGAGGTCCTGGGGCCCACGCGGCCACAGGCGCTGCAGGCGCGACAGTTCTATGCCCAGCTTGTGGGCCATGCGCGCGGCGCGGTCGGCGGGTCCCTCGACCAGCAGCAGCGACATGCTCAGGCAGCCCAGGCCCTCGTACATGGCCACGTCCTGCGCGAGTCCGCGCGCCCACTGGTCGGTGTCGGCCTCGGCCGGTACCAACCCCAACGATACCCTGCTGCCGTGTTCTACTATTGACCTGCCGCCGTAGCGCGAGGCCATGCGGTCCACGGTTTCGTCGCTGCCGTAGAGTTCCACCCGTGAGGCCACGCGCATGGCAGTGGACTCCATGCGTCGGTCGCCCGCGTCCCACTCGGTGGCCACCACCATGGAGCCGAGCAAGGGGTGTACGGCGGCCAGGGTATCGGCGAAGGCGCCGCTGATGATGGGCTGCCGCGGGCTGTCGCGCAGCAGGCAGCAGGATCGCGCCAGCAGCGCGCACACGATTGCCGGCACGCCCATGCCGGGCACGTTGCCGGCCAGGGAGTGAAACACCAGCGACGGGCCACGCAGTCTCACCGACTCGCCGGCCTTGTTTATGGTCGTGTGCTCAAGCGCCGGCGCGTCGGGGCATTCGCGCTTGAGAAGGTTCTCCATGGAGCTGGTGGTGATGGCCGAGAAAACAGAGCCCAGTCCCTGTTCGAGCATGGTGGCCGACATGTGGCCGTGCTCGGCCAGAAAAGCCGCGGCGCCACGGCGGAGCTCGGAATCCTGCTCGCTCCAGGCGCCGGCGGCCTCGGCGAGGGCCGCCACGATCTCAGAGTTGTCAAGCGTGGCCAGCGCCGTCTTGCGCGCCTCCTCGGCCTCGGCAAGTTGCTGTCGCAGCAGCAGTTCTGCGGATTCGGTCTGCGATGATTCCACTAGCCTGCGTTCCATGGATTCAGCTCTCCACCATCGTCAGCAGTTGTGAGCAGCCGCGCAGCTGCGCGTCGCTGGCGCGGCCGACAAGCTGGAAACTGTCACCGACCCTGCGCGCGAGGTCCAGGGTCTGCAGCGCGCTCACCGATTCCCAGTTGGCAAGATCGGTATGCCTGAGCAGGCCGACCTCGCCGTCGGCCACCGGTTCGAGGGTGGCGGGGCTTATCACCACGTGGCGGCACCATCGCGGCCCGGTCTTGATTCTCTGGTTTATACGTCCGCGGTGGCGGCTGACCAGCGCGTCGTCGTAGTACTGGGAGAGCATCTCGGTCATGCCATACTCATTCACGCACATGTAACCCGGAACGTGCAGGTAGCGCCAACAGGCCTTGCGCATACCTGCTGCGGAGTAGGTCGGGGCGGCACCTTTTCGCCCTCCTGTGTCTACTATGCGGCTGCCGCCGGGCAAGCGGCAGAACAGTTTTTTTTCGCGCATGCGGGCGAGCAGCGCGGTGAGCGCCGAGCTCACCGTCAGCAGCAGCACCGGCCTGTTGTCGGCAGACGCCCGCCCGAGCCATTCGAGCGCGGCGGTGCTGTCGAGCTCGCCATCACCGTCGAAGACCACTTCCGAATCGGCGTTGGCCGTCTCCTCGTAGACCCAGGAAAACAACCTGCCCAGCGAGGAGTCAGGGTGGCTGTCTACGCCCGGTCCGGCCAGCAGCACGCTCATCGATCCCGGTTCGTCGGGTAGCACCATCTCGTTGAAAAAAGTCATGGCCGACAAGCGATAGGTTGACAGCGTGGTCAACTGGTGACGGCTGCGCTTGTCCAGGCCCTCGCTCGTTCCGCTGCTCAGAAAAACGTGGGAGTCTTCACGGTGGTCGACGAGCTGTTGCTTGAACGCGTCGGCGGGCAGGGCGGGCACCTGTTGCCATTCGCTTACCGAAGAGGGACTGGCCTGCCTCGCGTCGCAGAACTGTCGGTACAGCGGCACGCGTTCGTACTGGTAGCCGAACAACTCGAGGGCGAGTTTCTCGAAGCTGCACTTGTCGTCGTGAATGTCGGCGGAAATGAATTTTTCGATTTTTTCCTGCACTGGCAGTTTCGCTGTAAACAGGCCTGTTACGGGCCACTCGCAGCCGATTGTATCACGGCGCCGCGGGCGGTCCGGCTGGCGGGCCTTGCAACTAGCCGTACAGATACTACTCTCACTGGCGTAGTGGCAAGCCCGGGCGACGACAAGGATATCGAGCAACTGTTTTACGACGGCTGTGACCTGCACGGCGAGCGCCGCTACGACGAGGCCATGGCCTGCTTCGAGGCTTGTCTCGAGATCGACCCCGACTACCGTGACGCACTGCTGGGAAAGGCCATGGTGTACATGGAGCGCGGTGAGACGGATGACGCTATCAACGTGGCGCTGCGCCTGGTTGAACTCGACCCCACCGACATACTGGCGCAGACCAACCTCTCGATGTTTTACCAGAGGGCGGGTCGTATCGAGGAGGCCGAGACCGCGGGCGCGGCGGCCAAAATGCTGGACTGGAAGCGTCAGCTGTCGGGCGAAGACGACTGAGCGGCAACAGGGGAGCTGGAAAAAACCGTGACGAAGCGTGTGATGTCAGACGAAGAAATGGTGGCGAGGCTTATCGACCGTTGCATACTACTCGTGGCGATAGACGATGACATGCCCACAGAGCGCAAGCTCGAGCTCGAGCCAATGCTCAATGAGCTCGCCCAGGCCCTGTCGTTGCCCGAGGGTGATCGCGACAACGCGCGCGTGCGAGGTCTGTTCGATCTTTCGCTCGAACTCGGTGCCGAAAGCCAGGACGCCCAGGCCCTGCTTGGCGCCGTGAGAAATTTCGTGCCGCTGCTGCAGGACTGACAGCGGGGAGCGGGAGGCCTCCCCTTACTTGCTCTTGAGAGCCCTGAGTTCTTTGCGGCAGACTTCCTTGTCTCGCAACTCGCGGGCGATGCGGGTAGAGAGGGTCTCGCGCTCGTTCTTGAGGTCAACGATAGTGTCGTTGGCTTCTCCGAGCCCCACCTTTATGTCGGTGTAATCCTTGGCCTGGTACCAGGCTGCAAAATACCCTGCACCCAGAAGGGCCAGGGCTAATACCAGCCGCTGCATCCAGAGCCACATGGCTTCCTGTAGTTCCTGTTCGGCTGTTCCATTTTCTTCTGACATCTAGCCCTCCTTTGAGGCGGTACCGTTGGTATCGGCCCGGCAAGGCTAACAAAAGCCGGGCCCGGGTCCAAGCCGGG
>DBZX01000064.1:10276-14040 GCA_002311335.1 bacterium UBP10_UBA1149 | reverse complement strand
CGGCGGTTTCGGCCCGGCTGGCTGCCGAGGGTTACAATATATGCGGCGTTCACCTTGATCGCCGTTCGACCATGCCGCTGGCCGACCGTGCCCGCGAGGCGGTGGAAGAAGCCGGCGTGGAAGCGCTTTTTTTTAATGTAAACGCTGTCGACCGCGACAAGATGACCCTGGTTCTCGACCAGCTCGAGCCCCTGGCGGGCGCCGACGGCGTGTCTCTGTTGTTTCACTCGCTGGCCTTCGGGTCACTCGCGCCGCTGGTGGGCGAGGACGCGAGCGCTTCGGCACGCGACTCGCAGATGGCCATGACCCTCAACGTGATGGCCAGCTCGCTGGTTGCGTGGACGCAGGAGCTGGCCTGGCGGCGCCTGCTGGGTGAAGGCTCGCGGGTGATGGCCATGACCTCGGCGGGCAGCACGCGTGCGGCTCCTTCCTACGGCATGGTGTCTGCCGCCAAGGCTGCCTTGGAAGCTTACGTTCGCCAGCTCGCGCTCGAGCTCGGGCCCCGCGGAGTGGCAGTCAACGCCATACGCGCTGGCGTCACCGACACCCCGGCGCTGGCCCACATTCCCGGCGCGGCCGATCTCAAGGAGCACGCCCGCTCGGTCAACCCCGGTGGCCGCCTGACCGAGCCCGGTGACATAGCCGAGTTGGTGAGCCTGCTCATGCAACCCGGCGGCACCTGGCTGACGGGCAACGTGCTGGGCGTAGACGGCGGCGAAGACATAGCCGCGGGTTAGTAGGGGGCCCACGGGGTCCTGTCGCCGCTTGAAGTACGCGGCACTTACCCCCCGGCAGGGGGGGGCAAAAAAAAAGAACTTGACCGAGGGGTTGTTGGCGTGTGATGTTCCGTGGGAGGGGCTTTCGCTATCTATCTGCCGGCAAAACATTCTTTTCTAACAGCCCAGGTATTGACCGCGCTGCTGTTGCTGCCGGCCTTTGCGTGGTCGGCCACCGTGGCAGGCGGCGGCAGCAAGAAGACCGACTGCATGGTCGTGCTCGATGCGCCCGGCGCCAACCACCCCGCTCCCCCCAAGACCCCCCGCGGCGCGAAGTGCTACGACGGCGACCTGTCCTGCGACGCCGACGGTCTGCGCAACGGTCGTTGCGAGTTTGAGCTGTCGGTGTGCCTCAACTCCAGCGCACTGTCGCAGTGCAGCCCCGTGCAGGTAGACGAAGTAGAAATTGACCACGCGATCGACGACGGCGATCCCAGGTTCGACGTAGATTTCCAGGCCCTGCAATCGAGAGTAGACCTGCTCGGTTTTCCGGGCAACGACATCGTCGATGAGTGCACGCTCACCAGCAGCATCAACGTGCCCTTGCGTGGCCCCAACAGTTCGGACCGCATGCGCTCGGGACGCAAGAAGCTCAAGCTTTCGGCAGAGGGCACGACCGCCGCTGGCACCCGGCGCGATCGCGACCGGGTCAAGTTCAAGTGCCTGCCCGAGGGCGACAAGATCTACGAGCCGCTCGATCTCTACGATGGCACCTTTGATCGCATAGCCACCCAGGTGTTTGCCGGGTCGTGCGCGCTGTCGGCCTGCCATGATTCAGAAAGCAACGCAGGCGGCCTGACACTGTTGCCCAACGCGGCATACTCGCAACTGGTGGGAGTTGCGCCCACCAACACCGCGGCAGCCATTGACGGCTTGCTCAGGGTGACGGCCGGCGATCCCGACGCGAGCTTTCTATATCTCAAGGTCACGCACGATCTCGCGGCCGGCTACGGGCTTGGCATGCCGCTTGGCAAGGGCATGATGGACGGCGAGTTGCAGGAGATCATACGCCTGTGGATACTGGGCGACGGAGTGCTGGGACCCGCGCCGCAGGTGGGTTGGGTAGAGGGTACGTGGTGAAGCAGCGCTCGACAACGGCACGCGGGCCGGCGCTTGCGCGCAGGCTGAAAGGAGAACGGCGATGGCGGTAGCATGGACAAGGGACAACGCGGCCCATCTTCTCAGGAGGGCTACTTTCGGAGCGCCCTCGGCGGAGATAGACAAGTTCTTTGCTCGACACGTGTCGATAGACGACGCGGTAGACGATCTGCTGTCGTTCAAGCCCAGCAAGAGAAGACCGCCCGCGGTAAAGGACAACAGCAACGACGACAAGCTCAAGATACAGCGCTGGTGGACCAAGCAGATGGCCAGGCAGCGAAAGCCTGATAAGGCCTGCCTCGAAAAGCTCGTCCTGTTCTGGCACACGCACCTGGTAAGCGGCGGCGACCCGCTCAAGAAGTACGGTTGGCTGTCGTACCAGCACCGGCTGTTCAGGCTCAACGCCGGGGGCAACTTCAGGTTCCTCGTGCGCGAGTTCAATCGCGACCCCGCCAACATGTACTACCTCGATGGCATCAAGAACAAGGCCAGCGATGACGGCGTGCACGTCAGTGCCAACGAGAACTTCGGTCGCGAGTTGATGGAGTTGTTTACGCTCGGGGTGTTCGAGCTTGCCGATGACGGCAGCCCCGACACCCAGAAGCCCACTTACACCGAGGACGATGTGCACGGCATGGCGCGTGCGCTCACCGGTTGGACGAAGACCGACAAGATCGACGGTACTTACAAGGGCGTGTTCAAATCCAACCACTGGGACGGCGGCCAGTACGACGACGACGGCGATGATCTGCCCGACCCGATGGTGATCTTCGGGCAGGTGAGCAATGACTTCAAGATAGGCGAGGAGGTTGCCGGTACCTCCGACGACGTGCTGGAGCTGATTTTCTCGCGCACCGACGACGTCGGCAATAACCAGGTGGCCATGTTCCTTGCCAGCCGGCTTTGGAATTTTTATGCCTACCCCCCACCCGGGCCGAGCCTGAAGGCCCTGCTGGCCGGTTTCGCCGCGGAATTTGCCAACTCGGATTTTGAGATAAAGCCCTTACTCAAGGCCATCTGGACCAGCGACGAATTCTACAGCGATCGCGCGCGCACGCGCCGCGTGAAAAGCCCCGCTGATTTCGTCATCGGTGCCATGCGTTCGCTCAACGCCAAGGGCAACGGCCGCGAGATCGGCGACTCGCCCGACGAGATGGGCGGGCTCATGGCCGAGATGGGCATGGACCTGTTTTTTCCGCCCAACGTGGCCGGCTGGCCGAGCGGCCTGGGTTGGATCAACAGTGGCACCTTGCTGCAGCGTTTCAATTTTGCCCGCTACCTGGCCTCGGCAAGCAGGGGAGCGGCGCGCTTGAGGCTCAAGCGCATAAAGACGCTTCCGTGGAAAGACCCGGCGGCCGACCCCGGGGTTGTGCTCGACGCGCTGATGTACGAGCTCGGGCTCGATTCAGGGCCGCTGGCGCTCACCTCCGGGCAGCGTGACTCGCTGCTCGACTACCTCACCGACAGCGGCGCGCTGGCAACGCTGGATCTTTCGAGGGACGATACCGATGACGTGAACACCAAGGTGCGCGGCGTACTCTCGCTGCTGCTGCAGACGGCCGAATACCAGGTCGGTTGAGGAGAAACTGAGATGGCACCGTTTACAAGGAGACAGTTCATCAAGCGCGGTGCTGCGGCTGCTGCCGCTGCGGCGCTGCCGTGGTCGCGCGTATTGCCGGGCACCGGCGTCAGCTACGCGGCCGGCCCGGGCGACGCGATAGTGGTTTTCATACAGCTCAACGGCGGCAATGATGGCCTCAACACCGTGTACCCGCTCGGCGGCAGTCAGCGCAGCAACTACGACCTGTATCGCCCGACGCTGGCCTTGCCCGACACCCAGGCCGGTCTTACGTCGTGGGCGGGCGAGGGCTTCAGCGTGTCCGACGTGCT
>DBZX01000064.1:0-10186 GCA_002311335.1 bacterium UBP10_UBA1149 | reverse complement strand
GCCATGCAGGGCCTCTACCAGCAGGGCGACCTCGCGGTGATCAACGGCGTGCACTACCCCTTTGCCAACCACTCGCACTTTCGCAGCGAGGACATCTGGTACAACCTCGACCCCGTCGGTACGGGCAACGGCGGTTGGTTTGGCAGCTACCTCGACTGGGCGGGTTTCATTGGCACCGACGTGCCTTGCCTCAACATGGGGTCGTCGGTCAACCCGGCTTTCTCGCCCACCGACACCAGCGTGCTGGCCATCAAGAAGCTCTCGGAACTCGACTTTCCGGCTTCGGGCGAGAAGTCGTTCAAGAAGGATACGGTGGTCGACCTGTACGCCGCCAGCGGCCTGGCCGACCCTGCGCTTTACCCGGAGCTGGTCTCCATGGGCAATACCGGTGCTGCCACGATCAACAAGATGGAGGAGTACTACCTGCCGGGCAACGGCCTGGGCAATGCCGGCAAGGTGGAGGCCTTGATGCTGTCGAGCTCGGGCAAGTACAGCAAGAACAACCCCCTGGTGTACGACTCGGCGCTGAACAGCGACGTTAACCCCGAGGTGGCCTACGGTGGCGGGCTGGCCCGTGACCTGAGGCACGTGGCGGCCACCATCCGCTCGGACGTGGGCGCGCGCTTCTTCCACGTACAGACCGGCGGGTTCGACACCCACGCGAGCCAGGAGAACGGGTTCTTCCACTCCTACCTGCTCAAAAAGGTGTCCGAGTCGCTGGTGGGCTTTTACCAGGACATGAATACGGCGGTCACCATGCCGTCGGGCTACACGGGTTATCTCGAGGGCAGTCTCATTGACAAGGTGCTCATCGTGGTCTGGTCGGAGTTCGGTCGCACCATACGCCAGAACGCCTACGGCGCGGGCAGCGCGGGCACCGATCACGCCACCTCGGCGCCGGTGTTCGTGGCGGGTGGCTCAACCATCGGCGGTCAGTACGGGGTCTACCCGCAGCTGGACAACCCCGGGGTCGAGAACGAGGACGACCTGCGCATGACCTACGACTTCCGCGACGTGTTCGGCACCGTGATGGAGAACTGGCTCAACGTGCCGGCGGCCCAGCTTGTGCCCGGCGGAGCATTGTTGCCGTCCACCGCCGCCACCGACCCCGACGGCGACAGTTACACCGCTTACAATTCTATCGGGTTCCTGTAGAAAAGGGGCAGGGAGGTGGGGAGTCTGCAGCGAACCTTGTTGGGCCTCTGCCGGCCGGCTTTTTTCCTCTTCATGACCCCGGTCGGCCGATACGTGTACTACCACGGGGTACGCAAGGGACAGTGAGTGGAGACCCATCGGACTACGTGCAAAGTTGGCGCTTGCGAGCCCTTCTGTGGCCTTGAGGTAGATGTCGAGGACGGTCGCATGATTGCTGTCCGGCCGGATCCACACCACCCCGTAACGACCGGCTACGCGTGTATCAAGGGCATGCACGTTGCCGATTATCAGAATGATCCCGACAGGCTTCTCCATCCGGAGAAGCGAACAGGAGACGGTTGGAAACAGGTTAACTGGGAAACTGCTACACGTGAGATCGGCCAGAAGCTCCGCGTGCTGCGAGACGCTCATGGGCCACGTGCGATCGCTACCTATTGGGGAAACGCCGCCGACAGCATCTCCATCACGTTGGCCAATACGCTTTGCCACTCGTTCGGCTCCCCCAACTCTTTCAACGTCCTTTCGCTCGAGTACACCGACCGCGGGGTCGTCGCCGAGCGGATGTTCGGAAACGAGAACTTCATCCTTCAGCCCGACGCGGGCCGTACGAAGTTCGCGCTCCTCCTGGGTACGAATCCGTTGGTCACCCAGGGCATGACACTTCTCCAACGACGCCCGCGTATCGCCGCTGACTTCAAGGCCGTCGAACGCGCCGGTGGCAAGGTAGTCATTGTCGATCCGCGTTACACGGAGAGCGCTCGTCTCGCGCAAGAACACATCGCGATTCGCCCAGGTACGGATCTTTTTCTCCTGCTGGGAATTCTCCACTGGATTGTTTCCCGGGGTGCGTACGATAAGCGTTTTATCGCGGAGCACTGTGCCGAGTGGACCGAGTTGCAGGCATCCCTGGAAGAGGTCGATCTCGACACCATGAGTAACCTGACGGATGTGCCGCGCGATACTATCGAGCGCCTGGCAGACGAGTTTGCGTCGGCTGACGGCGCGTTCGCCAGCACACGTGTCGGCGTCCAGACCAGTCCGAATACCACCCTTACCGAATGGGCCGTACAGGCACTGAACTCGATCACGGGAAACGTTGACCGGCCCGGGGGCGTCTACTTCAACCCCGGAGCTATAGACGTTCCGGCTCTGATCGAACGGTTCACAAAGCGCCGCAATCCGGCTCCCTCCCGCGTTGGCAACTATCCGCAGATTTTTGGCGGACCGCCAGCCTCGGTTTTTGCCGCCGACGTGCTATCCGATGATCCGGACCGCATCCGCGCGCTGGTCATCATCGCTGGCAATCCAGTAATCACCTTTCCGAATACGCCAAGAGTGGAGCAAGCCCTGAAACGCCTCGACCTCCTGGTCTGCATTGACCTTTACCGCTCCGACACGGGGTCGTTCGCGCACTACAATCTTCCTGCCGCAACCCTGTACGAGAAGGGGACGTTCCACTTCCTGACGTCGACCTTCGAGCCCTACCCGTTCGCGGAGTGGAAACCAAAGGTAGTAGAGCCGCGCGGCGAGGCACGAAGCGAATGGGATATTGTCAAAGGAATAGCCCAGGCTGCGAAGGTGCCGTTCCTGAACGACCCATTGCTCGATCGCGCTGCGAAAATACTGGAGGCCTGCGGCATAACCTTCTCCGAAGACCACCTCTACCGCTATCTTCTGTTCGGCAAGGCGGGTCTGGGCCGACTGAAGAAGACACCAGGCGGTATAAAGTTCGCGGACATCAAATGGGGAGAGTTTCTCAGGCGAGGGCTGCGTACAGACGACAACAAGATCCAGCTTGCGCCCAACGCCTTTCGCGAAGCGCTCGCCAGGGTGCTCACCTCGCCGCCACTTCCGACAGAGAGCTATCCGTTCCTGATAATCTCTGGTGCGCGACGCACGGCATCGTATAACAGCTGGACGCACAATATTCCGGCACTGATGGAGAAACTGAAAGGCAACTGGGCGACGATGAATCCCCAGGACGCCGGTGAACTGGGCATTTCGGAGGGCCAGGTGATCCGCCTGGCTACCGAGGTCGGTTCGCTCGAAATAGAAGCGCGTACATCGCCTGATATTCGGCGGGGCGTGGTGTCGGTCCACCAGTTCTGGGGCCACGCCTACGAGAGCGGTACGATGACAAGCCGGGCGTACCCGGGCGTGAACGTAAACGTCCTCCACGACGATCGCCGGCTGGACGAGTTCTCGGGGATGCCGGTCTACAACGGACGACCTTGTAGTATCGAGGCTGTCTCCTGCAACGGAAAGCGCGTCTCTTTTGGCGACAAACCCGGCCCATCCCCGCGAACTCACGCGACATAGCAGGGACTCTACGGGCGCCCGAGTTCGAAAAAATGGAAATGGTGGAGCAGAAGGGATTTGAACCCTCGACCCCCACGTTGCGAACGTGGTGCTCTCCCAGCTGAGCTACTGCCCCGTATTCCGTAACCGTTCGGTCCGCCGATTCCTGGTAGCCTGGCGGCGGTTCCCCATTGACACCACCCTCAGGCGGGGTGGTTCGGCTTGTTCTCTTTTAGTTCCTGGCTTTCCTTGCAGCCTATGCAGAGCGTGGTAACAGCCCTGGCTCGCAGGCGGCCGACCGGGATCATCTCGCCGCATTCCTCGCATTCGCCGAAAGTACCGTCGCTTATGCGCGCGAGCGCGTCGTCTATTTTGCCGATGAGCTTGCGCTCGCGGTCGCGAATGCGCAGGTCGCGTCCAGACTCGCTCTCCCAGGCCGCGCGGTCACCGGGGTCAGCGTAGCTCTCGTCCTTGTCGGTCATCTCGTGGAGGGTGCGGCCGACTTCTTCCTGAAGCTGCTGCTTCTGGTGCTCGAGCTGCCGCTCGAACATTATAAGATGTTCCTTGTTGAGCTCTCCCATTAGTGGGTTCCCTCTGCTGCCCCTTACGGGCAGACTAAACACGGAATCCTAGCACCGCGATTGGGTCTAGTAAAGGCGGCAGCGAGTAGCGGCACGAGGTGCTGGCAGCTGTTTCGTAGCAGAAAGACGATGACAGGAAGACAATGAAAATAGCGTGGTTTGATGCTCCATCGGGCATAAGCGGCGACATGACCCTGGCCGCGCTGCTCGATCTTGGCGCAAACAGAGGGTTCGACTCCCAGCGGCTTGAGGACGGGCTCGCCTGCCTGGGGGTGGACGGCTGGAGGCTGGAGAGTAGCGAGACCAGGGTCGACGGGCTGCGCGCGCGGCGGCTCAAGGTGGTCGTAGACGAGGGGGTTACAGCCCGGCGCGACTGGTCGAGCATACGCAGTTTGCTCAAAGAGGCTCCGGCCCGGGGCTTCCCGGCCGCCGCGGCCGAGATCGCGTTCAGGATATTCGAGAAACTGGCCGTGGCCGAAGCTCGGGTGCACGGCGGCACGCCCGATGAAGTTCATTTTCACGAGGTCGGTGCGGTGGACTCTATTGTCGATATAGCAGGCGTGGCCTGGTGCCTCGACCGGCTGGGGATAGAGCGGTGTTTCTGCGGCCCGCTTCCCGCTGGCAGTGGCACCGTTGTTTGCGATCACGGCACGCTGCCGGTGCCGGTGCCGGCGGTGGTCGAGCTGCTCACCGGTTTCGAGCTCGTGGCGGGCGATGGCCAGGGTGAAACCGTGACGCCAACCGGCGCGGCCATACTCAGCGCGTTGGCGGTCCCCGCGCGCCCGGTGTTCACACTCGAGGCTTGCGGAAGTGGTGCGGGCAGCCGGCAGATGGACGACCGGCCCAACATCCTGCGTATTTTACTGGGCCACTGCGAAGCTCACGACGACGAACAGGTTATTGCCATCGTGGCCGATGTTGACGACATGACGGCCGAGGCCATTGCCTTTGCGGCCGAGCGCCTGCGCGGGGCCGGCGCGCGAGACGTCAGCGTGGTGCCGGTGGGCATGAAGAAAGGGCGCTTGGGAAACCGGCTCGAAGTGCTGGCCGATGTAGGCACGGTGCACGAGCTGGCCCACCTGCTGCTCACCCACAGCTCCACCGCGGGGCTTCGTTTTCGGGCCATGGGCCGAGTGGTACTGCCGCGGCGAGTGGAATTGATCGACACCGAGTTCGGCCCGGTGGCGGTCAAGTTCATTGTGCGCCCCGACGGCAGCGAAACGGCTGAACCCGAGTTCGACGACCTCGCGCGCATTGCCCTGCAGCGGGGCGTTGCCTTCGAGGAGATAAGGCGCGCGGTGCTTGCCTGCCTTTCTCTCTGAGCTGTCAGCGACTGAGTTGTCAGCGATTGAGCTGCATCACGATTTCGCTGAGCGTCAGCACCGGCGCGGAACCGCAGGTGTTGATCAGCGTGTGCAGCATCCCCGTGCCGCTGGCGGTGGCGAACTTGCCCGTGCCACCGGTAATTTCAAAGTTGACCACTCCCTCGTTGGTGGTGCAGGCCTGGGCCACGTTGACCTCGACTTCGCAGACCGATCCGCCCTTGATAACAGCGTCTATCTTGTTACCCGGGTCGGCCAGGCCTTTTTTCAGGCGCTCGATGGTCACGGTAGCGTCGGTGGTGAAGGGGCCGGTCAAGCCGGTGCTGAAAGCGTGGGAGTCGGTGTTAACCAGTGCGCAGGGGTGCGAGTTCGAATAAACGCTCCAATCCCAGGACGCACTGGTGGAGACCTTTGCCTTTCCTATCCTGGGAATCTTGCCCGTGGAGCTGCCCACGGCGCCGGCGTGGTTATCGCCGCTCTGCGTGTGCGTCACCAGGTTCAAGGTGCTCACGCTGCCCAGGCGGCCGACCCTGCTCTTCGTGGCTGCATGGGAAGCCGACAGCGGCAGCAACAGCAGGGCTGCTACGATGAACGCTGCGGTCGCGGTTGTCGTGCGGTGATTGAGTGTCGGATTTGTGCGGTAGCTCTCCATGGGCATCCTCCTTGCCCCCCCCTGGCGGTAAACCTGTCTTTTCGAAGGTAAAGCCTCTTGCCGGGGCTTGTCAATGACTCCAGCCCTGCGGGCAGATTCAGCTCCCCAGAACGGGGGAGTGAGCGGCGGCCAGCAGGGCGTCGATATCAAGCCCGGCCTCGCCCAGGCGCGCCAGGTGTCCGCTGTTCAATATCTCTTCGGGCGTGAGGGCCGCCAGCGTGCCCAGGCAGGGGGCGTCACCCGTCAGGTGACCGAAGTCGGCTATCGCCTGGCCGTTGCCACCCGGCGAGTCATCGTCGGCCAGCTGGTTCATGACGTAACCGGCCAGCTCCGCACCTGCGTATCCCAGCGCCGACATGGTGAGCAGCGCGTGGTTGATGCAGCCCAGTCGCGACGCCACCACGCAGACCACGGGCATGGGCGCGCGGGCGAGGAAATCAATCCATGTCAACGAGGGCGCCAGTGGCACCAGCAGTCCACCGGCCCCTTCGACCAGCACCAGCTCGTGCTCGTCGGCCAGGGCGCGCACATCGGCTGCCAGCGAGTCGACGTCTACTGTTTCGCCCCGCTCGGCGGCGGCCACCATCGGGGCTGCGGGCAGGCTGTACAAACGACCCGCCACCTGGTCGGGCGACTGCCCGGTGACTCGGGCCAGTGCCCTGCAGTCGTCACCGACCAACTCGTTGCTGGATCCGGGCACGGACGAGCAACCTGTTTCGACGGGTTTGAAGGCCACGGCGTCGACGCCGCGCGCACGCAGGGCGGCCAGCAGGGCGAGCGAGAAAATCGTTTTGCCTACGCCCGTGTCGGTGCCGGTCACAAAAAGGCAGCCCATGGTCGCGCGTCAGCCGGCCGTCGCAGCGGCCACCGATTCGGCGGTGGCGGTCACGAGTTCATGCATGAGCTGCTCGGGCAGGGCCGGCGGTGGCATGAGAACCATCGTGTCGCCCAGCGGCCTTATGATGACGCCGCGCTTGCGTGCCTCGAGCACCGCGCGGTAGGCGCGACGCTCGTCGGTGGCAAAGCGAAGGCCGCTGTCGGGGTCTTTCAGTATTTCGAAGGCGGCCATCGTGCCCACCCTGCGCAGGGCTGCCGTGTGGGCCAGTGGCGCAATGTGCTCGGCCAGCAGCTCGCCCATCAAGCGGCCGCGCTCGGCTCCGGTCTCGACCGTGTTCTCTTCGTCGAACACGTCGAGGTTGGCCAGCGCGGTGGCGCAGCCCAGCGGGTTGCCGCCGTAGGTGTGGCCGTGAAACAGCGCTTTGTAGTCCGAGTAACGGCCACGGAAGGCATCGAACACCTGCTCGGTGGCAAGGGTTACGGCCAGCGGCAGGTAGCCGGCGGTGAGGCCCTTGGCCAGGCACATGATGTCAGGGCACACGCCGGCCTGCTCGACCGCGAACATGCTGCCCGTGCGACCAAAGCCGGTGGCCACCTCGTCGCAGACCATCAGGGTGCCGTAGCGATCGCAGAGCTCGCGTACGCCGCGCACAAATGACGGTGGCTGTGGCCATATGCCTGCCGCGCCCTGCACCAACGGTTCGATGACGACGGCGGCGATCGACTCGCCTTTTTCGGCCAGCAGTTTTTCGAGTTGTGCGAGGCTCGCTGCGCCGGCTGCCTCGAGCGCCGGGGTTTCAATTCCGGCCACCACTGCTTGCTCGCCGGATCCCTCGTTTATGGGCTCGCACATCCACGGTGGGTTGAACTTGAAGACTTCGAAGGTGATGGCCCCGTAGCCGCGGTGAAACGGCTCGGAGAACCCGAGGCTCACCGAGCCCATGGTGTCGCCGTGGTAGGCTTCGGCCAGGGTGACAAAACGGTTTCGCTGTTGCTGTCCGCGCTGTCGCCAGTACTGGAAGGCGGTGCGCAGGGCGACCTCCACGGCCGTGGAGCCCGAGTCGGAATAGAACACGCGCGTGAGCGCCTCGGGGGTTATCTCGACCAGGCGCCGCGCCAGCTCTATGGCCGGCACGTGTGACAGGCCGAGCATGGTGGAGTGCGACACGCGGTCGAGCTGCTCTTTCATCGCTGCCGTTATGCGTGGGTGGCCGTGGCCGTGCACGTTGCACCAGATCGACGACACGCCGTCGAGGTAGCGGCGGCCGTCGGTGTCCACGAGGTGAAAACCCTCGGCGCGCTCGACGATCAGCGGGTCGTGCGAGTTCCACTCCTCTGCCTGGGTGAAGGGGTGCCACAGGTAACGGTGGTCGTCTGCCGCGAGGTCACGGGGACCAACGGTGGCGGTGGCGGTTTCTGTCATGCTCGGGCTCCGTTTTTTGCGGCGGTGTTTGTGTCGGCAGAATCATCGAGCGCGCAATCGATGATCGCGTCGCGCAGTGAGTTTATTTCCTGGCTCGTGTGCGTCGCCATCAGGCTCACCCTGAGCCGCGACGTGCCCCGGGCTACGGTCGGCGGGCGTATGGCGGCCACGTAGAAGCCCCTGGCCCTCAGCTTGTCGGCGGTGGCAACGGCGCGCGCCGCGTCGCCCAGCAGCACAGGTATGATCTGCGAGTCAGCGTTGGGCACCTCGAGGCCGGCGTCCCTGAGCGCCAGCGCCAGGGACGTGGCCCGCGCCAGTAGTCCGGCCGCTCGCTGCGGTTCTCTTTCGACGACCTGGATCGCCGCCAGTGCGGCCGCTGCGGCCGAAGGCGGCAGCGCCGTCGTATAAATAATCGAGCGGGCCTTGTTTACCAGCAGGTCGACCAGCGTGCGGCTGCCTGTGACGTAGGCGCCAAAACTACCGAGCGCCTTGCCCAGGGTGCCCATGTGCACCTGCACCTGGCTTTCCAGTCCCAGCTCCTGCACCAGCCCGGCTCCGCGCTTGCCGAACACGCCCGCGCCGTGTGCTTCGTCGACCATCAACCAGGCGCCGTGAAGCCTGCAGGCCTTGCTTATGTCGGCGAGCGGCGCGAGGTCGCCGTCCATCGAGAACACCGACTCGGTGACGACCAGCACCCGGCCGGCGCCGCGGTTCTCGCACAGCACGCGCTCGAGGTCCTCGAGGTCGTTGTGGCGGTAGACGACGGTTGCCGCCTTTGACAAGCGCGCGCCGTCAATGATGCTGGCGTGGTTGAGCTCGTCGCTCACGATCAGGTCGCCGGGCCCGGTGAGCGAGCTGATCACGCCGATGTTGGCCTGGTAGCCGGTGGAGAACACCAGCGCCGCCTCCTGGTTCTTCCAGCGAGCGATCTTGTCCTCGAGCTCGGCGTGCACGGTCATGTGGCCCGACACCAGGCGCGATGAGACCGAGCTCGCTCCCCAGCGCGCAGTGGCCAGGCGCGCCGCCTCTACCACTTCGGGGTGACAGGCCAGGCCGAGGTAGTTGTTCGAGCAGAACAGCAGCACCTCTCGGCCGCGCAGCACCACCGACGGATCTTGTGCCGACTCGATCTCGCGCAGCTCACGCCACAGGCCGGCGGCCTCGACCTCGGCGAGATCGCGGCCGAGCGCGTCATCCAGACTGGGGCGGGAGCCAGCAGGCATCAGCGCGCGAGCTTGGAGAAGTGGCCGAGGCTCGTCAACCAGATTGAAACTAGCGGTTTACAGCCCTTTGATTTCAATCACTTACGTGGTCAGGACGCCTTGAGCGCCGCCTCGTCGAGCTCACCCAGATCTTCCGGACGGAGCTTCCGATCGCCGATTCCCGCAAAGCCGTCCCCACCCGTGTAGGTGTCCTCGCCCTTCGCCAGCCCGTCTTCTCCGAAGGGCCATAGCGTCGCCATGCGCGCCTCGAACAGATAGTAGGCGTCGGGGTCGTCGACCGCGTGGCCCATCGCAATCAGCGTCGCACCCGGGTAGGCGATCTTCATCACCCCTTCGGTCAGCACGCAATCCTCGTCGGCGACGAGCCGGTCGATGTCGAACTCGAGTCGCGTCGCGCCCGAGGCGATGAACGCCTCGTAGAACTTGCGCACGTCGTCCTTCGACTTCGGGCTGTAGATCGGATCGTCGCTGCCGTAGGCGTCGTAGCTGGTGTCGATCGGCGAGATCGTCTCGAGCAGTCCGTCGAGGTCTCCCAGTGCTTCGGCCTTCATGTGCCGCAACACCACCTCGAGGTTGTGCCGTACCTTCGGATTGGTCTCTCGCTTCAAGCGATCTTCCACCTTCCGCCAGGTCTTGTTCGGATCGATCTTCATGACTGTGCCTCCTCCGGTCCTATCTCAAGTCTTCGAATATGT
>DBZX01000029.1:5367-19889 GCA_002311335.1 bacterium UBP10_UBA1149 | reverse complement strand
GGAGAGATGGCCGAGCGGCTTAAGGCGCACGCTTGGAAAGCGTGTGTAGGGAAACCTACCGTGGGTTCGAATCCCACTCTCTCCGCCAGCCCGTGGCCGGATGGCCTCTCGGCGCGGGAGGTTTTTCGCTAGAGTGAGCCGCCCTCCGCGAGAGACCCTAACCACAGCGCGCCCGTAGCTCAGCTGGATAGAGCATCGGCTTGCGGAGCCGGGGGTCGCAGGTTCGAATCCTGCCGGGCGCGCCAGTTGGATCCCAAGATGCCCGTTCGGCGAAGCCTTCTGCGAACCGTTTTCCGCCAGGCGCTTCCCGCCGTGGTGGTGCTGGCCCTTGCGGTGCTCGCGTTTCGCAACGGCGTCAACGTGAGCGACCGCGGCGATATTCCCGATGATGCGTTTCTCGTCCAGCTCTACTACGCGATCGGGCTCTTCGCATTGGGGGGGATGGATCTTGGCATGCCCACCGGCGGCCCGCGCATCTGGCAGAACGTCCTGGTGGCGGCCTACTTCGCGGCCCCGGCCCTGGCCGCCGCTGTCGTGATCGAGGGCCTGTGGCGGGCGATCTGGCTGCGTCTGGTCGATCGTTGGCCCTGGCGCGACCACATCGTGGTGGCTGGAGCCGGCAGAATCGCCCGGGCGGTGGTGGAGGAGTGCCGTCGGGTCTTTCCGGCAACGAGCATCCTGGTGGTCGAAAAGAAGATCACCGATGCACAGATCAATCACTTCGGGCCGCTGAAAAAGGTTCATCTGGTCGGCGGCGATATGACGGAGCGGCGAACCGTCGAGAGCCTGCGGCTCGGAAAGGCGCGAAGCCTTCTCCTCCTGACCAACGATGAACTCGCGAACGTCGAATTGGCGGTGCAGTCCAGGCGCGACTTCGCCGAAGGCGGGGGCCTTCCCATGCTGGTGCGGGTGGCGGACCTCGACCTGATGGAGCGCGCCAACCGCATGTTGGGCAGTGCCGGGCGCGAACCCTGCGTGAATGTCCACAAGGCCGTGGCCGAGAAGATCTGCCGGGACAGCATCGAGTACATGCGAAAATCCGAAGGCCGGGAGACCCTCGTTTTCACGGGCTTTGGCCGTTTCTGCCAGACCTACCTGCGGCAGTTCATCGAGGTGCGGGGCAGCGAGCAGATCGCCTCCATCGCGATCATCTCCCGGGAGGCCGAGTTGGCCTGGCAGCGATTCTCCGACGCCCTGCCCCGGGCCCAGCAAGATCAGATCGGCGCGATCGATGTGCGGCGGTATGGCGGGGTGCAGGAAGATCCCCGGGCCTGGGGCTCGTTGCTCGAAAGCTCCGGCCGCGGCGGCGATCCGCGAAGCAAGCTCGTGGTTCTGCTGGGTACGAACGATGATCAA
This sequence comes from bacterium UBP10_UBA1149, assembly GCA_002311335.1. Lineage (GTDB taxonomy): Bacteria > Desulfobacterota > Binatia > UBA1149 > UBA1149 > UBA1149. The sequence goes on along the minus strand of DBZX01000029.1, from coordinate 18,533 downwards.
TCGAATATCAAGGCCGCCATGCGCGTCCGCGACCGGAGCCCGGACGCCTACGTGATGGTTCGCGCCTTTGGCGCTTCCTCTTTCGCGCGCCAGATCGGTTCCGACATGAACCTGCAGATCGTCGATATTGCCGAAGAACTCGCCGGGGAGATCAAGAAGTGGGTGAGTGGATTGGAGTCCCCGGATTCCGCGCTCCCGGCCTNNCATTCGCCCCCGAAAGCGAATTCGAGGCCCAGGGTGTGGATGTTCAGCCGGATCCCGGGCCCGGGAATGTCCCCCAATGAATCGAGTTTGGCGCTTCGGTAGCGATAGCGTACACCCACCGCGGTGAAGTAATCGACCTGGAACTCGATCCCCCCTCCGGCATTCCATTCGAGCCCCCACTCGTAGCGGATGGCCGGGCCTTGTTCGTAACTGATCCGGCTGCCTCCCACTCCCGCGCTCACATAGGGGTGCACTCGCCAGCTGCGCTTGAAGATGCCGATGCGTGCACCGGAGCCCAGGGAGAGGTCGTCGGTGGTGAAATTTCCAAAGACGTTTGCGTGGCTCACGCTGATGTAGTGGAATTCGAAGGCATCCCAGCGAATCCAGTCGTTCAGCTGCCAGCCCAGGGAGAGCCCAAAGTCGTATCCTGTTTCGCCCTTGGCTTCTACATCTCCCGCCTGCAGACGAGGCAGGGCCACGCCGCCCGAAGCCGTGCCCACCAGGGAAGCCGGGGCGCCCGATGGAAGTGCGATCAGAAGCGCGAGAACGGCCGCAGCCGAATAGCTCCGCACGGCCTGCCCTCCGGGTTCTGGCCTATCGCTCGGGGAATGCGCCGGGCCCATGCCGCGGCTTCGCCATCGGTTCATTCCCGTCTTCGGCGGCCGACAATCAACGTCGGCGCAAGAGTAGAAGATCGGCCGGAAAAAGCGAAGGACTCTCGTCCCCCTTTGCTCTTGACCGCCAGGAAAATAGGCTCCCGGGCCTCGCCGGTCGGCCCTTGGNNCCCGGGTGCCCCCCCCCCGCGCGTTGTGAGGCGCAGGCCCCGAGTGCATTCCGGGGTCACTCGCCTTCACGCTACAGCGCGAATTTGTTCGGCTATCTACCCCTCTGGCTACCGATGGACTCCCGGTCGCGTTTCGCGTTGCTTGCCAGGCGTCCCCGGATCCGAAGGCTCTCGTTCCGCATATGCTCGATCAGCGCATCGATCTCTTGATCTTCCAGGCGGAGATTTGGCATCGCGATTTCCTGGTAGCGCCGGAAGAGTTCGATCGCCGTCGGATCGCCTTCCTCGAGCATCTTGTCGGGCTCCTTGAGCCAGCGGAAGAGCCATTTCGGGTCGCGTCGTTCGACGACACCGATCAGATCCGGGCCAAGCCGAGTTTCCCCGCCGCCAATCGTGTGGCAGGACTCACAGCGGGTCCGAAAGAGATAATCCCCCTTTGTGAAATCCGGCGCGGCTGGCGCGTTGGCGTAGCTCTTCGCGTTTTTTCGAAAAATCTGGCCGCCGAAGAGGTCAAAGCCAATCAAGTTGGCCAGAACCTTGGGGTTGTCGAAAGGCGAGCGCTTGATCCATTTCCCCGTCCTATCGTTGCCTACGATGAAGGTCAGGTTGTGATCATTGTCTTCGTTCTGGATCTCCTCCATGTAGAGGCCGAGTTTCTTGCGAAGAAAAATGATGTCGTCTTCCTCTCCGGTCAAGAAGGTCCAGCCCGGCTTGATAGAGAACTTTTTCCGGTAGGCCTTCAAAACTTCGGGCGTGTCGTACTCCGGATCGATACTGATGGAGTACATGAATATATCCTTGCCCACTCGATCGCCGAGCTCTTCCTGGACACGAACCAGCTTCGCCGTTTCGGCCGGACATGAATCCGGGCAGCTCGTGAAGATGAAGTTGATAGCGACCGTCCTGCCTGCGACCAGGTCGTCGTAGAAGAGGACTTCTTCACCTTCGTGCGTAATCAGAGGAATGTTCGGAAAATATCCCGCTCCCATGCCCTGGGAGGCCGGCGAGCGGCTTCCCAGGGCGAGGGCAATTGTGCAACCGGCCAGAAGCCGGATGATCTTGCTCTTTCGTGTGGAACTCATGGTGATTTCTCACCCCCCATAAATTGAGCATCGAGCCAATTGATCCTTATTGTTGGAGACTCACTTCCTGGCTCCCCCTTTTGCTACCGCGTTTACCTCTACCTTTGCGACCGCCGTGCCTGCCGCGCTTCTTGTTGGCGGGCTCTTCTTCACCAACCATCGGTGCCGCATCCTCATCACTCGACGCGGTGGACGAGGACGTGGAGGAGTCGCTACTCGAGCTCGGCGAGGAGCTTTCGCCGTCGCTGGAGGCGCTCACGGTGCCCGAGGAGCACTGCTCGACTGCACCGGCCGCACAGAGCAGACCCGCGGCGTTGTTGTCCTTTAGAAAATCCTCTCTTACCTTCCAGTCTCCGACAAGCTCAGGGGCTTTGTCGGATCCGTCCTCCTGCGTTCGGGCCGTGGGAAGATCGAAGCTCTGGGTATACGTGCAACCGTTCCATTGAGGCTCGGGGGTAAGGAAGGGCTTGAGCTGTCCGGGGTTTTCGATATCCCAGCGCAGGAGCATCGAGTGATCCTCGTGCTGGGTGTTGTGGCAGTGCTCCATGTACGAGCCGGAGAACTCCCTGAAGCGAATGATGAAGTCGATATCGCTGCCGCTGTCGTCCATGCGACCAATGCGGTAGATATCCTTGCGCCCGTACTTCTCCCACATGGGCGGATCTTCGCCGGCGCGCTTGAGAATACGACCTTCCTCGAAATGCACGTGCACGTTGTGACTCCAGCCACCGCCGGTCGACAGGTGCCAGATCTCGACATCGCCCTTGGACGGCGATGCGCTCAAGCGGTGCGGATCCATGCCCAGGCCCATGCCACCGTCGCTCTTGATCGTCCACGGCGCCTTGTCGGTGCCCGACGAGCGACCGAACCTGAACGTGCGGTGCCTGGCGTTCGCAATTTCTTCTTCTGAGAAATGCGGCATCGGAATCATCGACTTCTTGCCCTCAACGTAGTCGGCAGGGTCCATGCTCAGGTCGGTGTCCGCGTACTCGTGCACCCGTAGCTCCATGATCTTGCCAACCGCCGAATCGCAGTCGTCGTACTCTCCCGAGAGGATCTCCTCGAGCGGGATCGCCTGGTGTGGACGCTTGCCGTTCTTGTGCTCGAGCAGGTTGACCATGTACAGCCGGTCGCCCGGCTGGTAGCGGCTGAAGTCCACCACGATGTCGTAGCGCTCGGCTATGGCCTGGGTGGGAAGTATGCCGTTGTGATCCTGCAGCTCACCATCACCGTCAAGGTCGAGGCTGCCGTCAAAAGGTACCGCGTGCTCGAGGATGTTGCCGTCGTTGGCGATCATGTGAAATCCCACGCGCTCGTAGCTGCCGTCCGAATTGAGCTTGACCATGGCGAAACGCATGAAGCGCGACACGTCGGCGTTCAAGATACGAAAGCGGTACCTGCGGGCACGCACGTCGAGGTAGGGCTTGTACATCCAGTTGACCGTCATGCGGTCGCCCACGAAGCCGTCGGCGTTAAATATATTGAACCACAGCTGGCCCTCTTTGCCGTCCGAGGTGTCCTGTCCCCAGGCCTTGCTCGCAACCTCCACGTTGATGTCGTAGTCGCGGTTGCCCCAGCTCAGGTGGGTGCCGCTTGGCAGCCTCAGGTTCACGCCGTCCTCGATGGCCTCGTTGCCACGATCCAGGGCGCTGTAGTAGTTCATCATCGACGCGTTGCCCTTGTAAACATTCTGGGCAGTGAAATCGAGCATGTGATCGTGGAACCAGTGCGTGCTCATGGTCTCGCGCCAGTTGCCCGGGATCTTGATCGAAGCCCCGGCCGGACACTCAACATCCCGATACTCGCCCGCAACCGATATGCTCATGATCTCGCCTGGGGTACAGGGCGAGGCCGACCTCGGATCGCTGGCATCGGTGTTGATGCTGTCGTGACCCGCCAACACCATCGGCCAGTGATAGTCGTAGAACTGTCCGGGAAAAAAGAAGGCCTGCGCGTAACCGTCGCTTTCGGCCGGATTGTGGCCGTTGTGCTCATGCGTGGTGATAGTGTGAAGGCCAAAACCGCGGTTGGCAGAAACCTGAATTGGCAGCACGTTGTAATGCCGAAACAGTATCGGCTCGCCGTACCTGGCCATCAGTAGCTTGGGGGGCAAAGTGCCGTCAAAGGTCCACAGCGTCTCGTGGTCCTGTACGGGCATCCTGGGGTGAAAACGCAACTCGATGCCTGCCGTGGAAGCGTGTTCCTCGCCGTTTTCATCCTCGACCCCTCGGTAGTACAGCCCGAAGTCCCCCCACTCGGTCTCGTCCGAGAAACCGTGCATCTGCAACGAGTCACGCAGACCAAGATTGGTGCGTGAGCCAGCCTGGGCGGATTCCATATAGACCTGGGGAAAAAATTCCTGCCAGCGCTGGTGAGCGTACTCTTCTCCCGGCGGGCGTCCATCGCAGTAAGACGACATAGTGTTGCCCGGCAGGGGCACGAGCGGGCCGGTCATGGTCTCGATGAGCGACTGCCAGGGATTGCTCAACTCCTCGTTGGTAGCCCGGGTAGGAAACGGGTGGATTGCCTGGCTCAGGAAGGCGTCCAACGCCACGCCGTCTACCGTGCCCCAGGTATCGGTGGGGCTGGGCACGCCCAGCGTGCAGTCGCTACAGGGCTCGCCGAGCTTCTTTGTGCCGAACTCCTCGAACCTGAGATAGGGCTGGTCAAACTCGCCCGCCCCGAACAGGGGGCTGGCAGTGCCCCCGGTGGGCACATCGCAACCGCCGGCCGAGGCCGGTGTGGCGGTGACTACGGATAGTACAGCAGTTACAACAACAGTGGCTGCAAAAGCCCGCGCGAGCGCTGAAATCCTGATGAAATTCCCCTCCCCTGGAGTTCACGTAAAGAGTGACACCCCGTGCGCTCCAACTGCGCGCAATCCCATACATCCTCTTTAATCTAGAAAAGCGCACGCCTTGTCACCCACCCGAATGGGTATTTTTTTTAAAATTTATAATCTGCCCCCCCATCAGAGGGGTGACCGTATTTTATAACTATTAAAAATACGGTTATAGAGTGGTCCCTGGGTCTAATCGCGCAAAGAAATCTGAAGAACAAAGCAAGCGCTGTGTAGCGCATGTGGGGGTCAAACGGGGCAGAGGGGTGGCAACGCCCCCCCCTTCTGGTCACTGCAGCGAGTTGGCCGGTTCGACGCCAGGTATCGCTTCGGGGGCAGACGGCAGGGAGCGTCCTTCGCGCTGCATTAACTCCCTCAGGTCACGGACGTCGATGTCGTTGAGCCCGAGCCTGGGCATGACCAGCCGGTCGTACTTTTCGTACTTGCCCATGGCCGCGCGTTCCCAGGCCAGAGACAACTCCAGTCAAAATGATTGCGCAGGTAAACCACTGGCCCCAAGTCAGCAAACAACCTAGATTAAGACACAGTGAGAGATAACGCTGACCATCTCGAACAGGCCTTCAGCCGCTGGATGAAAACCCAGCGCCAGGCCTTTGACATCATGCGCAGGGCCGCAGCGACCGACCGTGAGGAAGACCTCGTGGAAGGGCACCGCTGGATCACGCGCATCAGCCGGCTGGTGCTGGACTGGGTGGTCGAACGGGGCGACCCGCTGCGCCCGGTCCTGTTCCGCTGCCAGGACGAACATAACAAGCTGATGGCTGACAACCCCGACGTCACCTACCATTTCTGTGTACTCGACCCCGAACGCACCTACCGGCTGCACGGTCGGCGCGGTGGTGCCAGCTACCTGGGGCTCACCTTCGGCAGCGACATATTCGGTGGTAACGACCGACTGGGCGGCACCACCGCCCAGTACGATCTCGACTCTTTTGACCTGCCGGCCGACGGCGACTTCGAAGTCACCCTGGGCGGGCCGGCGACTGCCGGCAACCACGTGGAACTACCCCCCGACACGGCCCACCTGGCCATACGCGAGACTTTTCACGATCGTGGCACCCAACAGCCTGCGTCGATGGCCGTGGACCTGCTCGACCCGGTCGATCCACCCAGGCTGGACACCGACTCGTTTGCACGCTCGCTCGACCGGGCAGGAAATTTCATGTTGACCATAGTCAACATGTGCCTGCAGACCTACGAAAAAACCGGCCTACTGGTCAACCAGATGGCGGGCGCGTCGGGAGAGTCGCACGCCGAGAAAGACCAGGGCGAAATAAGCGGTCACTCGAACGCCGAAATGCACTACGTCGGGGGCCGGTTCAGGCTCGAGCCGGGCAAAGCGCTCGAAATACGCATCCCGCCGGTGAAAAACCCGTTCACCTACTGGGGTCTTACCCTGCTCAGCCCCTGGCTCGAAAGCTACGACTACCGTTACCGAACGGTCTCCATGAACGACAGGCAGGCCAGCCGCGACCCCGACGGGGGATGGACGATGGTGCTGGCCGACACTGACCCCGGGCGCCCCAACTGGCTCGATGCCGGCGGCCGGAGCGAGGGCATGATGCTGCTGCGTTGGGTAAAGGTCACCGACCCCCCGCTACCGGAATGTCGCCTCGTAGACCTCTGACGCGATTACGTCCGTTTCAGATCCTGACAACCACCGAGGATCCGTGGCCGAACAGGCCCTGGTTGGCGCTCACGCCCACGCGCGCGCCCTCCACCTGGCGGCCGTCGGCCTGCCCGCGCAACTGCCAGGTCAGCTCGCAGACCTGGGCTATGGCCTGGGCCGGCACGGCCTCGCCAAAGCAGGCCAGGCCACCGCTGGGGTTAACCGGTACGCGGCCGCCCAGCGTGGTGTCGCCATCGTTGAGCAGGCGCTCGGCCTCGCCGGGCGCGCACAGTCCCAGGTTTTCGTACCAGTCGAGCTCAAGCGCCGTCGACAGGTCGTAGACCTCGGCGGTGTCGACCTCGTCGGGGCCGATGCCCGCGTCCTCGTATGCCGCCGCCGCTATAGAATCGCGAAAACTACGCCCCGGCAGGGGCACGCCGTGCGCCGAATCGGTTGAAAAGTTGGGCATCTCGATCACCGTGTTCGGATAGGTGGGCGTTATCGTAGCCACTCCCGCTACGCGCACCGGGTCGGTGGTCATGCGGCGGGCGTAATCCATGCTGGTAAGCACCATGGCGGCGCCACCGTCGCTGGTGGCACAGATCTCGAGCAGGTGCAGCGGCTCGCTCACCAGCGGTGAGGACAGCACCTCCTCTTCGGTGACCTCCTTACGGTAGCGGGCGCGCGGGTTCTCGAGCCCGTGGCGCGAGTTCTTCACCTTCACCCTGGCAAAATCAGCCGAGGTGGCTCCGTACAGGTCCATGCGGCGGCGGGCGTAGAACGCGAAGTAGGTAGGGTTGGTGGCGCCCAGCAGGCGAAAGCGCAGCCAGTCGGGGTCGTCACCGCGCTCACCCTTGTTGGGCGCGAGAAAACCCTTGGGCGTGGTGTCGGCGCCGATTACCAGGGCCACTTCACACTTGCCCGACAGTATCTGCGCGCGGGCCAGGTCTATGGCCTGGGCACCGCTGGCGCAGGCGCCGTAGCAGCTCGCCGCCTGGTTGCCGATAAAACCCAGCGCCTGGGCAAAGGTGGCCCCGGCCACGTAGCCCGGGTAGCCGTTGCGCATGGTATCGGCACCGGCCACGAACTGGATGTCGCTCCACTGGAGACCGGCATCGGCCAGCGCGTCGCGGGCAGCCACCTTGCCGTACTCAACAAAGTTGCGCCCCCACTTTCCCCAGGGGTGCATGCCAACGCCAAGCACGGCCACGTCGCGCGACATCAACCCTTCCCTCCGGTGGCCGGCTGCCACTTCCAGACCAGGTACTCGTTGTCGTCGTCCTCGTACAGGGTGCCCAGCACCAGCTCCACGGGGTCGCCGACCTTCACTGTCTCGGGGGCAACACCGTCGGCGAGCTGGCCCAGGATGACCATCTTTTCTTCCTCGAGCTCGACGGCCAGCACGGTGTATGGCTCAAACGGTTCGGGCGACATGTAGGGCTCGGGCGGCTGGTAGTGGTTGGTGGCCAGCGACCACACGCGCCCCCTGCGGCTGAGCTCGACCGGCTCTCGCTCCTCAAACGGGTGGGCGGGGTTTGCCGAGGTGGCCATGGAAGGCGGAAAGAAGTAACTGCCACTGTCGATCCCGCGCGTACCCAGCAGGCGCGGCTCGTCGGCGTCCATCGTAAACCAACCCTCAGCTGCGGCTACCCTGTTCTTGCTCATCGTCTTTATTCCTCTGCCCGCGGCGCTTCCTGGAGGCCCGCGGCGCTCTCCAAGCGTGGCAAGTCGCAGTATAGAGGCCCGGCGGCGGTCACTCAAAAGCAGCCCTGTGAGCTTATCGGCGCTCTTCGCGTCTGGAGCTGGCAGCCGTGGGCGCGCGAGAGTATTCTGGGCGAATGTCGAATACACCCGAGCCCCACCCACCCCTGAACTGGCCCGCCATACTGTTCATAGGCACGACCACGATAGCCGCCTTGCTGTGGCCACTCTACGCATGGTTCTTCGGCGTCACCTGGGCCGAGGTCGCGCTGGCGCTGGGCATGTACATCGCGAGCGCCATGGCCATCACCGTGGGCTACCACCGACTGGTGGCGCACCGCACCTTCGAATGCCGGCCCTGGTTCAAGGCGGCGCTGCTCGTCGCCGGCTCGGCCGCGTGGCAGGGCTCAGCTCTCAGCTGGACCTCCGACCACCTGCACCACCACGCCCACACCGACCAGGATCGCGACCCCTACAACATAGGCCGCGGCTTCTGGTACGCGCACGTCGGCTGGTTATTCACCAACCAGGGCATGATCGGGGAGCTGCCCACCCACCTGGCCGAAGACCGCATGCTGGCCTGGCAGGATCGTTGGTACATACCGCTGGCCATCACTACCGGCTTCGTACTGCCCTGGGCCATCTGTGGTGTGGGAGGCCTGCTGCTGGCTGGTGTGGTGCGGCTGGTAGCCGTGCACCACGGCACCTGGTTCGTAAACTCCTGGGCTCACCTGGGACGCCGCCGCCCGTGGAACCCGGCTGTTTCGGCCGCCGACAGCTGGCTGGTGGCGCTGGTCACCTTTGGCGAAGGCTGGCACAACTACCACCACGCCTTCCCCGGCGACTACCGCGCGGGAGTTGAGCGGACACAGTTCGACCCGAGCAAGTGGCTGATCTGGTCGTTGTCGAAGCTGGGCGTTGCCTGGAACCTGCAGCGCGTGGGCTTCAGCACCCGATGGCGACGCAGCGTGCACTCGCTGCTGAGCTGGGAAGGCGAGACCTCGGAGAAACTCGCTCGCGTACGCGAACTGCAATTGCGCTTGCACCGGCAGATAGTGCGCAGCCGGTCGCGAGCGCTCAAGACCCTCGGCCGAGTGAGCGAGTTGCCGCTGCCCGCGAGCCTGAGCGCGGCCGCCATCACCCTCGCGGTAGAAACCCGCGGCCGCGAGCTGCGCGACAAGCTCGGCCGGCGGGCCCGCCGGCGCATGGATAGCCTGGCTCGTTTGTCAGGGCGGCTGGCAACGCTCGAGTCACTGTCGGATATGCTTGCCGACTGGCAGCCGTTGCCCGCCGCTGCCTGAGTTGGCCCGCATTACTATGGTAACAGCACAGGCCCGGACCCGGCCTGACCCTGGCGGGCGGGGCTGCCTCCCCTTCAGCCCGCCAGCGCGGCCTTGAGTTCCTGGGCAGCGGCACCACCACTGCTGTCGCGCAACACCACGGGCCCGAGCTTGCTGCGCCCGGCCAGCGCCGCCACCGCCATCACGACGTTGGTCAACACCAGCGGCCAGAACACCAGGGTACACATCAGGGCCACGGTCGACATTCCCGCGTCCGCTGCCGCGCGACCGACCAGCCAGGCCCCCAGGGGCGAACCAACCGTGCCCGACAGGTGCAGCAGCACGCGCGCGGCCGGCGCAGCGGCGAGGTAGCTGCCGTAGCGCATCTTGAAGCGCGGCTCCAGGCCCATGAGAAAGGCGTAAGAGTAACGCACGCCCAGCAGCAAGCCGGTGCCCACCTTGACCAGCGGTTGCAGGGTGCCCACGAGCAGCAGCATGGCCACTAACACGGCCACTGCCGACGACTGCTCCAGCCCCCAGCAACACAAGGCCAGCGCCGCCGCCGTCGCCAGCAGCTCACCGGCCAGCGCTGGAGCCACCGGCAACGTGCGCCTCGGGCTGCGACCGTGCAGCTTATCGCTCACGCGGCTCACGTCTTCGGCAAGCTCACGACGCTCGGCCGCCGCGAGTCCCCTCGCCCCACGCAGGAACGCCGCCCACGGCCCCGGCTTGTATCCGCCGGTGTCGAGCGCGGTCTCTATCGCTGCAAGTTCAGTTCGTGCCGTGGCTGCGTCCATCTTCGTACCCCCTGCTCGCCGTCCATTCTCGCTCCTTGACGCCCGGCCACGCAAACGACCAGGCCACCGCAACCGCCAGGTTGAGCAACAGGCCGATCAGTCCGTGGTGCACGCCCCAGGCATCTACAGTGGCGTTGCCGTAAAGGCCGAAGGTGAGCGCCAGCCCGGCCAGCATGCCGGCCAGCACCGCGTTGCCACCCAACCGGCCCCAGTGCATTCCCAGCATGAAAGCCGGCACCAGCTGCACCAGCATGTCGAACTTCATGTCGAGCAACCTCACCAGCGTGGGCCGCCCCGGCTGCCCTTCCATCCAGATGGCCGTGCCCGCGGCCGCTGCCACCATGGCCCAGGACACCAGCTTGCCCACGCGCGTGAGATGGGCCTGGCCGGCGTCGGGTCGCAGAAAGCCCTGGTAGAGGTCACGCGTTATCATCGACGAGATCGTCAACAGGCAGGAGTCGGCCGTCGACATGAGTGCGCCCAGCACGGCGGCAAACAACAACACTACCAGCCAGTAGCCGAAGGCCGACGACGCCTGCACCTGGTGAAAAACCACGCTGAGCACGCGATCGGCTGCGGCGCCCTCCAGCCCCGGCACGTGCGCTGCAGCCGTAACGCCAACGGTTACCGCCACCAGCGAACTCAGCAGGGGCAGAAAAACCATCACCGCCAGGCTGCGCCTGAGCACGGCGCCCGAGCGCGCCGCGTAGATGCGCTGTATGGCCTGGGGATAGAGCGCCGCGCCGAGGCCGAAAATAATGACGTAGCTCACCCAGTTGCGAGACGCACGGGCGCCCGGCGGCAGTACGCGCGCGCGCAACTGCTCGCCGCCGTCCAGCAACACGCGCGTGGTCTCGCCCGGCCAACCCCACATGCTGAACACCATCACCAGCAGGGCGCCGAAACCGATGGCCAGCGCTATTCCCTGTATGACGTCGGTCCAGGCCACCGCCCTGAAACCGCCCATGGTCTCGTACACCAGTATGATGCCGGCCAGCAACACGACGCCCCAGGCAAAGGCCACCACCGGGTCGGCCGTGGTAAGCCCCTGCATGGCGCGACCCATGGCCACCAGCTGGGCCAGCAGGTAGTTGGCCAGGGCCAGGGTCATGACCAGCGGCGCCAGCAGGTCGATGCCGCGGTTGCCGTAGCGGTGGCGAAGAAAATCGGCCGGGGTAATGAACTGATGGCGCTGGGCCAGCCGGTGCAACCACGGGGCAAACAACAGGTAGCCCACGATGATGGCGGTCATGAAGTGAACCGAACTCAGCCATGTCCAACCAATGCGGTAGGCCTTGCCCGTGAAGCCGAACATGGTGTTGCCGCTGTACTGGGTGGCGTAGAGCGTGAGCACGAGTACCGTGAAACCGATGCTGCCGCCGCCCAGGTAGAAGTCGCGCAGCGAGTCTTCGCGGCGCGCGCGGTGACCCAGCCAGCCCACCACGAGCAGTGAGGCCAGGTAGAGACCCACGACCGCGAGCCCTCCCGGGCCGAAAGGCAACACGGTGCCGGTCACAGTTGCTCTCCGGTAGACTCGTCGGTGTTATCGCCCGGGTCGCAGAAAGGATCGTCGGGTAGTGGCCAGTGGGAGAGCAACAGCCAGGCCGTGTAGATCGAGATGACCAGCGAAACGAAGACGCTCGTGACCACCCACGCCGGCATGCCCAGCAGCAGCAGCGTACTGTCGGCCGGCCAGTACCAGGGCACGGCAAGCACCAGCAGGGCGGCGTAGACCAGCCAGGTCCGGATCTGCAGGTAACGGGGACCGTCGGGATTTGTCATCGTTATCAGCGGCGGCTCACGAAAGACCGGCGGCGCGCTCGCGCAACTGGTACTTTACTACCTTGCCCGACGCGTTCATCGGCAGCTCGTCCACCAGCTCGACCCTGCGCGGCACCTTGTAGTTGGCCATGTTCTCTCTACACCAGGCCACCACCGCTTCGTCCGTCAGGTCCGAGCCCTCAGCCAACACCACGAAGGCCACGCCCACCTCACCCATGCGCTCGTCGGGGACCCCTACCACCGCCACCTGGGCGAGGTCAGCGTTGGCCGCCATCAGGTTCTCGATCTCGGCCGGATAGCAGTTAAAGCCGCCCATGATGAACATGTCTTTCATGCGGTCGGTTATCTTCAGGTAGCCGCGTTCGTCCATCACGCCCACGTCGCCGGTGTGAAGCCAGCCGTTGGTTATCGTTTCGTCGGTGGCCGCCGGGTCATTGAAGTAACCGCGCATGACGTTGTAACCGCGCACCACGACCTCTCCCGGCTCACCGCGCGGCAGCTCGTCGCCCATGCGGCCCACGCACATGACATCGACACCGGGAATCGCGCGCCCCGAGGTGGTGGCTATGGTTTCGGGGTCGTCGTCGAAGCGACACATGGTGACGATGCCGCAGGTCTCGGTAAGCCCGTAGCCGGTAATGACCGTGTCGAAGCCGAGTTCGTCGCGCATGCGTTCAACCAGCTCCACCGGTATGACGGCCGCGCCGGTAACCGCCAGCCTCAGGCTGGACAGATCGTGTTGCGCAAGTCCGGGATGGGACAGCAGACCCTGGTACAGCGTCGGCGGACCGGGCAGCATGCTGACCCTGTCGCGTTCTATCCGCTCCAACACCCGGTCGACGTCGAACACCGTCTCGGGCAACACGGTGGCCCCTCGCATGAACGACGCCAGCCAGCCGGCCTTGTAGCCGAAGCTGTGAAAAAACGGGTTAACCACGAGATAGCGGTCGCCCTCGCGCAGGCCGACCACCTCCGACCAGCTTTCGAAAGCGGCCAGGTTCTGCCCGTGCGCCGTCATGACGCCCTTGGGTTTGCCCGTGGTACCCGAGGTGAACAGCAGGTCGGAG
>DBZX01000029.1:5073-5315 GCA_002311335.1 bacterium UBP10_UBA1149 | reverse complement strand
CCCGAGGTGAACAGCAGGTCGGAGAGATCGTCTTCGCCCAACTCCGCCAGCCGGGCGGCCGCCGCCGCCTCGTCTACTTCCTGTGCCCCCTCGAGAAACTGCTGCCAGGTATCGGCCCCCTTAGCCGCCGGGCCACGAAGCAGGACTATGCGTTCAAGGTCCGGCAGTCCCGCCACCGGCCGCCCATCGTCGCCCGCCCCGAGCGCGTCGGTGAGCAGGCCGGGATAGTCCGTGCCCAGGAA
>DBZX01000029.1:373-4978 GCA_002311335.1 bacterium UBP10_UBA1149 | reverse complement strand
GGGTGTTGAGAGTGACCAGCCCCGCGCCGGCCGCCTGCAACCCCAGCGCGGCCGCTATCCACTCGTAGATATTGGGCGCCCATACCGCCACGCGGTCACCCTTTTTTACGCCCGCTGCAATGAACGCGCGCGACGCCACGATCATGTCGTCGGCCAACTGGCGATAAGTTATCTCACCGTCAACGCTATCTTCCACTGCCACCGAGTCGCCCCAGCGACCGGCGGCCGCCTGCACGAGCCGAGGTATAGTCTGCTGTTCGAGATCCAAGCCGTTCGCGCCGTTCAGCGACCCTCGAAACGCGGCGGGCGTTTTTCGGCGAAGGCCTGCATGGCCTCGGCGAGATCGTCGCTGCGCAGGTACGAAGAGTTCCAGTGTGCCACGTGATCAAGCCCTTCGTCGGTCGTGTGCTCGTCGGAATAGTTGAGCACCTGCTTGACGCCCTGCACGGCGAGCGGAGAGTTGGCCGCGATCTCGGTGGCCGTGGCGCGCGCGCCTTCGAGCATGCTGTCCTTGTCGGCATACACGCGGTTGACCAGGCCGGTTGCCAGCGCGCGGTCGGCGCCGAAAAACCCACCGGTAAACGCCATCTCTCGCGCCATGCCCTTGCCCACGATGGCTGTTATACGTTGCAGGGTACCCACGTCGGCGACGATGGCTATCTTCGTTTCGAATATCGAGAACTCCGCGTCCTCGGTGCACACGCGAAAGTCGCAGGCGGTTGTAAGGTCGACGCCCCCGCCGATGCACTTGCCGTGCACGGCCGCGATCACCGGTTTGCGACATTCCTGTATGGAACTGAAGCAGGCCTGCAACTTGAGCACCGTGCCGTACATGTCGAGGTTGCTGCGCGCCTCGCTACGACCAGCCTTGCCGTCACCGTTTCCGTCACCGACCACGCCCCCGGCCCCGGTGCTGTTGAGATCCAGCCCGGCGGTAAACAGCCGACCCTCGGCCCACAACACGATGGCGCGCACCGACTCGTCGCGATCGAGTTCGCCGAAAGCCTCGCGGATCTCGTAAAAAAGCTCGAACGGCATCGCGTTGAGTTTCTCGGGCCGATCAAGAACAACCTCGGCCACGTGGGCTTCCTGCTCTACCCGGATGTACTTGTAATCACTCAATGGTTTTCTCCTCTTTGTGCGCGGAGAGCTGCCGGCCGCTCAGCCGAAACGGGATTATCAAGCCGTGGCCGTGCCCGGTCAAGACCGCCCTGCCGTTGGCACCCCCGATCCCGCGCCTGGTCGTTCTCAGCTGTCCATGAAGGCCTGGTAATCGTCGAGATAACGCAGCACGGTGTCGCTGTTGGCCGAGGGCAGCCGGAACACGACTTCTTCTATACCGAGGTCGGCAAAGTAGCCCAGCTTGTCGCGGTCGGGCATCGTGCCGAAAGGCACCACGCGGGCCTCGGCCGGGTCGCGGCCGGCTTCTTCCATGGCACGGTGCAGGTCTGGTAGGGCGCCGCGTATGCCCGCGCCTCCTATGGGCATCCAGCCGTCGGCGTACTCGGCTACGTGCCTGAACAGCGTGGGGCCCGGCGCGCCGCCGATGAGTACCGGCGGCCTCAGCCCGCCCAGCGGCTTGGGCCAGGACCAGCTCGATTCGAAGCTCACGTGCTCTCCATCCCAGGCCGCCTCGTCGCAGCTCCACAGCTCCTGCATGGCGAGCATTTTTTCGCGCAGGACGGCCCGGCGCTGCGACGGATCAACGCCGTGATGTTGCATCTCCTCGCGGTTCCAGCCGAAGCCCACACCAAAAACAAAACGCCCCTGCGACAACAGGTCCAGGGTGGCCACGGCCTTGGCGGTGATCAGCGCATCGCGCTGGGCGAGCAGGCAGATACCGGTGCCGAGCAGCAATCGATCGGTGACCGACGCGCAGGCGGCGAGCGTAACAAAAGGATCGAGCGTGCGGCTGTACTCGTCGGGCAAGGTGTCTTCGCCGGTCGGAGCCGGGGTGATACGGCTGCTGGGAATATGCGTGTGCTCGGGAACATAAAACGAGTGGTAGCCGCGAGCCTCGGCCTCGGTGGCCAGCGCAACCGGATCCATGGAACGGTCGGTCGCGAACATCGTAATACCCAGTTTCATCGTAAGCCACTGATTACCCGCCCACCCCACCTGCCACAAGAACGGGGAGACTGCGCCTGCCCCGGCGGAAGAAGCGGGAAGCGCCCCTTTTTGACAAGGGAGGTGGGGGTGGGTTCTATGCCACGGTGGATCTGCGCTTCAGCCAACAGGATGAAATCTTTCGGCGCGAGGTCGACGACTGGATGGCCGACAACCTCGTGGGCGAGTTTGCCTGCCTGCGCCACCGCGGCGGCCCCGGCGACGACAGCGCACTGATAGACGAGCGCAAGGCCTGGGAGCAACACCTGGGCAAAAACGGCTGGACCTGCGTGGGCTGGCCCACCGAACACGGCGGTCGCGGCCTGTCGTTGATGCAGCAGGTTATCTTCCACGAAGAATACGCGCGCGCCGGCGGCCCGGGCAGGCTCGGGCACATGGGCGAAGGCCTGCTCGGCCCCACCATCATTGCCTTCGGCAGCGAGCAGCAGAAAAAAACCTTCCTCCCCGGCATAGCCGCGGGCAAGGAGTTATGGTGCCAGGGCTACAGCGAGCCCAACGCCGGAAGCGACCTGGCCAACGTGCAGACCCGTGCCGAACTGGTGGGCGACCAGTGGGTCATCAGCGGCCAGAAAGTCTGGACCTCCTGGGCCGAGTGGTGCGACTGGGGATTCGTGATCTGTCGTACAGAGGCTGGAAGCCAGCGCCACCACGGATTGTCGTACCTGCTTGTGCCGATGCGACAGGATGGGATAGAGATACGCCCCATCGTGCAGATCACGGGCGACGCCGAGTTCAGCGAAGTGTTCTACGACAACGCCCACACCCACCGAGACAACGTGGTCGGCGAGGTCGGCGAGGGCTGGAAGGTGGCCATGGGAACACTGGCCTTCGAACGCGGCGCGTCCACGCTGGGACAACAGCAACACTTCGTGCAGGAGCTCGACGCGGTTATACGAGCCGCCGAGAAAAACGGCCGCGCCAACGACCCGGTCGTGAGACAACACCTGGCCGACGCGTGGATCGGCCTGAGCATCATGCGTTTTAACACCCTGCGCATGCTGTCGGGCAACGAGAAAGGCGAACTGGGCCGCGAAGCGCTGATCTACAAACTCTACTGGGCCACCTGGCACCGCGAGCTGGGCCGGCTGGCCATGGACGTAATGGGCGCCGATGCCGAGCTCACCGGCGAGGACGGCGAACTCACCATGTTGCAGAAGCTGTTCCTGTTTACCCGCTCTGACACCATTTATGCTGGTACCAACCAGATACAGCGCAACATAATCGCCGAGCGCGCGCTGGGCCTGCCACGCGAAGTGCGCCCCGAATGATTGGCAGGAGCCGAAGCAACCCGCCCACGAGGACCCGAGAGCAACATGAGTAAAAACGTACCCGACTATCCCGCAGCCCACGACCTGCTGGCCGGCAAGACCGTGCTGGTGACGGCCGCGGCCGGTACCGGCCTCGGCTTTGCCGCCGCCCGCCGCGCCGCCGAAGAAGGCGCCACGGTCATGGTGAGTGACCTCCACGAGCGCCGCCTGGCCGAAGCCGTCGACAAGCTCGAGGAGCTAAGCGGCCGCCGGCCCGCCTCGGTGCTTTGCAACGTCACCGTGCAGAAAGAAGTGGACGGCATGATCGCCGCCGCGGTGAGCGAGATGGGTCACGTCGACGTGCTCATCAACAACGCAGGGCTGGGACTCACGGCCGACGTGGTCGACACCAGCGACGAACAGTGGCAGAGGGTGCTCGACATAACGCTTACGGGCACCTTCCGCGTAACGCGGGCCATGCTGCCGCACATGTACTCGCGCAAGACCGGCGCCATCGTCAACAACACCTCGGTCATCGCCTGGCGCGCGCAGGCCGGGCAGGCCGCCTACGCCGCGGCCAAGGCCGGCGTGGGCGCGCTCACCCGTTGCACCGCGCTCGAGGCCGCGCCGCACGGCGTGCGCATCAACGCGGTATCGCCGAGCCTGGCCATGCACCCTTTCCTGAGCAAGGTAATGCCGCAGGAAACGCTCGACGAGCTGGTAGACCTCGAGGCCTTCAAGCGTAGCGCCGAGACCTGGGAAGTGGCCAACGTGATGATCTTTCTCGCCAGCGACTACGCCTCGTACATGACGGGCGAGGTCGTGCCGGTGAGCAGCCAGCGCCCCTGATACGGGGGTGGTCAGCCCGGTAACGAGTCAGTCGGCGGGATAGAAGCGGCTTATGGTGTCGGCCACGCAGGCCGGCTTGTCGCTGCCCTCGATCTCTATGGTCACGCGTATGGTGGCCTGCACGGCGCCGTCGCGCGTCTCGTCTGCCTTGACCAGTTCACCACCCGCTCGCACGCGCGAGCCGACCTTGACCGGTGCAAGGAACCTGACCTTGTCGGTTCCGCAGTTCACGCCCATGGCGACGTTATTAACCGTGATGACCTGCGGCAGCATCATGCTGATGAGCGACAGCGTCAGGTAGCCGTGCGCGATGGGCGCGCCGAAGGGTCCGTCCTTGGCGCGCTCGGGGTCGACGTGAATCCACTGGTGATCGCCGGTGGCG
>DBZX01000029.1:0-209 GCA_002311335.1 bacterium UBP10_UBA1149 | reverse complement strand
TCGTGACCCGAGGGGCAACAGCCAGGGGCCTGCTCGCCGACTGCGGCCTCGACCCGGTCTGCGTACCGTTGTGCGCCGGCGACCTCGGCCCCGCGCAGCATCCGGCCCTGGCCTGGGCCCGGTCGGGCGCCATGCAACTCACCGGCCGCGCCGATGGCGCACCGCTGCTGGCCCCCGGCCCGCTGGCGCTGTGTGCCGACGGCGCCGCG
>DBZX01000010.1:18409-18633 GCA_002311335.1 bacterium UBP10_UBA1149 | reverse complement strand
CTGCGGCTGCGGCGAGTCCTTCGTGGTCTGACATCTGCGGCTGCCGCTGTTTGCGGATCCCGCACAAGCAGGGCGCAAGCGGCGTGCGATAATTGCAATCTCGGGCAGGCTTGTGTCATGCTCAATGTATTGCGGTCCGGTTCAGCCGGGCCTGCAGGAAGTGGTGGAGCCGCCCCTTGGGGTGGATCGCATCGGTGGAGTGGAAAAGAGAGGCGGGCCCTCGG
>DBZX01000010.1:509-18339 GCA_002311335.1 bacterium UBP10_UBA1149 | reverse complement strand
TGGAAAAGAGAGGCGGGCCCTCGGTGGTGCCGTTTTCTCGTGAGTGGCTGGGAGGTGTGCGATGGTGGAAGCGGAACGTACCCGTTACGAGGCTGAAGAGCGTCTTAACGATCTTTTTGAACCCGATGTCCTGTTGCCGGGACAGTACTTTGCGGCGCTGAAGCGAAAGAGTTTTCGTTGCGGCGAGCACAGGCTGGTGGTGGCAATACTGCAGGACGGCGTCGAGTGTTTTCAGAAACACATCCACGCTCGTGATACCAAGCGGCGGCAGCTTTTTGTTGACGCCGAGGCTTGGGTATCCGACGTTGAGAACTGGGATACTTTTTCGTTCAACAACGTAGCGTCGATGCTGGGCATCAACCCGGTGTACGTGCGCGAGGGCATGATGGCGTGGCGCGACGCCGAGCGCACCCGGATGCGGACCCGTATCCTGGCCGAGGCGATGCAGGAGATGACGTTGGCCCGACTTCCCTCGGAGGCGGAGCCCGAGTACGCGCCGATGCAGGCCACAGCCTGAATCGGCCTCACGGGTGTTGGCCTTTGAGGCGGGGGGCTCGGGATGCCTTATACCACCCGTATAGATTGTCCTGACTGTGGGCGGCCGCTTATCCGCAAGGGGGGCGGCCGCTGCTCTGCTTGCGGGGCATCGATAAGCGCCCACGTTGCGCGCGCGCGCCTGCGCGAGAAGCGCATAGAACAGGTCACCGCGGCTGTCGCTACCGTCCTGGTCCTGGCCCTGTTCCTGTGGGCCGGTGATGCCGGCCTCTTTGAAGGCATACTGGTTTACGCAGTGGGGGGGCTGGCGGTGTGGTGGTGGGCCAAGGGTACCTTCTGGAGTCGACGGCTGCCGGCCGATGACGAGGCCGATGACGAGGCCGACTGACCGTTCTCAGTCCTGTTGGTTGGGGCCCAGCTGCAGGTAGTCACTCAGCCAGGCGACTGCAATATAGAATGGACCCGTGTCGAGCAGCGCTATCGTGAACTTGAAAACGTAGGCCGAGCTTATGAATACAAGCAGCTGGGCGGCCACCGGGCGCGCAGGGTCTATTGGCAGGGCGCCAGCCCAGTAGTGGGTGATCGTGATCACGGCCACGCTGTCCACCAGCTGGCTCACCATGGTCGAACCGTTATTTCTCAACCACAGGTGGCGTCCGTTGGTGAGTCGTTTCCAGAAATGAAACAGCTGCACGTCTATAAGCTGGGCGGCCAGGTAGGCCACCATCGATGCCGTGACGGCGCCGAAGGCGAGTTCGCGCAGCCCGAAAAACACCTCGCTGGCGTCGCCCTCCCCGGCCCCGGGTAGTGCGCCGCCGAGCCAGAGGATGAACACGACCCAGACGTTGAGTGCCAGGCCGGTCATGACCACGGCGTTGGTGCGACGCTTGCCGTAGAACTCCGACAGCAGGTCGGTGCACAGGAAGGTCAGCGGGTAGGGCAGCACGCCAACGGCCAGGATCATGGGTACGGTTATATCTACGAACGGCAGCGTGAAGGACAGATCAATGAAGCGGGTGATGCCGAGCAGGTTGAGCATCGTCAGGGTGCCGAGGAAAAACCCCGACAGCACGAGGAAAACGTTTTCCCTGCGCCTGCTTATCGTTGCCGTCAGCTGGGAGTCCATCGGGTCCTTGGAGCTTGGGAACATGGCTTGCATCTGTAGCCGCGAGCAGGCCGCCTGGCAAACCGGACGTTGACCGGGGGGTGGGGCTGACGTAAACGAAACTGCGGAGGAACGTTGGTGAAAGTAATAATCGGAACGGGTAAAGCTGGAGAATTGAAGGATGACCTTCTGGTCATTCCTGTATCGCTTGGTTCAGAAACGGCCGGTGCGGTGCGTGAACTGTCGGCCGAGGGCAAGCGCGCTGTTGCGCGACGGGTGAAGATGACGGCCTACAAGGGCTCGTCGGGGGCCAGGCTGCTCGTGCAGTTGGCCGACCGCGACGTGCTGCTGGTGGGTATCGGCGGTGCCGACGACCGTGACCTCGAATACCTGCGGCGTGCTGCGGCGCGTGGCCGCGCGGTGGCGGGCGAGGTACGGGCAAAGAAGGTCGCCATCTGTCTTTCGGGTGCCGTGCGTCCCGAGCGCGTCAAGGCGGCCATAGAGGGCTTCACGCTGGCTGGTTACCGCTTTGATCGCTACCGTTCGGGCGACAAGAGCAGCTACGCGGGCCCCTCGAGGCTCACCGTTAACGGCACGCGGCTGAAGCGTGACGCGGCCAGCCGCAAGGCAGTAAGCGAGGCTGGCGTCGCGTGTGAATCGGTGGCCCTGGTGCGCGATCTCGTAAACGAGATGTCGAGCGTCAAGACGCCCTCGTACCTTGTAAAGACCGCGCGCTCGATCACCCGCGGCACGGGAATACGATGCGAGGTCTGGCAGGGTAAGCGTCTGCAGGACGAGGGCATGAACGGCATCATTGCGGTGTCGGCCGGCAGCGCCGAGCCTGGCGCGTTCCTGCGCATGACTTACAAGCCCAGTGGTAAGCCGCGCGCGTGCGTGGCCATCGTCGGCAAGGGTGTGACCTTTGATTCAGGTGGTCTTTCGCTCAAGCCGGCCAAGGCGATGGAGTGGATGAAGCAGGACATGTCGGGCGCAGCGGTAGTACTGGGCGTCATGAAGGCCTTGCCCGCACTGGCCCCGCAGGTCGAGGTTCGCGGTTACATAGCGGCCGCCGAGAACATGCCTGGGCAGGGGGCCCAGAAACCGGGCGACATCATCACCTACCGAAACGGCAAGACCGCCGAGGTCCTCAATACCGACGCCGAGGGCAGGCTGGTGCTGGCCGATGCGCTCTGCGTGGCCTCCGAAGACAAGCCCGACTGCATAATCGACCTGGCTACTCTCACCGGCGCGTGCATGGTGGCGCTGGGCAGCAGCGTGGCCGGCATCCTGGGCAACGACCAGGGACTGGTGGACGAACTCATCGCGCACGGCGACCAGACCGGCGAGCGCATGTGGCAGCTCCCCTTGGTGGAGGACTACCGGTCCGACATCAAGTCGAGTGTGGCCGACATCAAGAACATCGGCGCGGGCTACGGCGGCACGATAACCGCGGCCATGTTCCTCGAGGCTTTCGTGGATGACGTGTCCTGGGCTCACATCGACATAGCCGGACCCGCCTTCGCCGAGAAGCCGGCGCCCTATGCCCCGCGGGGTGGCACCGGCTTCGGCGTTCGCGCGTTGCTGTCCTACCTGGCGAAGATCTAGCTGCGAGCCGCGACGGGGGCGCTCAGTCGAGCAGGTCGCGGAGAAGCTCGAGCGCCTGCTCGCGTGTCTCCAGCCGGCCTTCGAGCTGGGCGTCTTCGACGGTGGCCAGTAGTTCTTTGAAACGCGGGCCGGGCTTCATGCCCATCTCCACGAGATCGTGCCCCGTGACCAGCGGCGCCGGCTTGATGACTTCTTCGGGCAGGTCGCGCAGCGAATCGATGCAGAACTGGTAATCGCCGAGGTCTGAACTCGAAGACGTGCCGTCCATGCGCACCAGTTCGAGTAGTTCTTCTATCCCGTCCTGGCCCAGGAAGCGCTTCAACGTGGACTGCTTCATGTCCCTGGCGCTGCAGTGGCGCAGGTGCTGGTCGACGAGAAACGATACCCGCTCGATGGTGGCGTTACTCATGCGCAGACGGCGGCATATGGATTCGGCCATGCGACTGCCGTCGCGGGTGTGGCCATGGAAGGTGTGTCGTCCGTCCCTGATCACGTGGCAGGGCGGTTTGGCGACGTCGTGCAGCAGGAGGCCGAGCGCGAGCGTTGTCGTGCAGCCGGCTTCGAGCTGTTCTATGCAGGCCAGTGTGTGTACGTAAACGTCGCCCTCGGGATGGAAGTCGCTGTCCTGCTCGACGCCTTTCATCGCCGTGATTTCAGGCAGCACGATCTCGAGAAGCCCGGCCTCGTCCATGAGTTCCAAGCCGCGCCTGGCCGATCCTTCTGTAAGTACGCGTACGAGTTCGTCGGCTATGCGCTCGGCCGAAACCAGTTCAAGTGTATCGGCGTGGTCGCGCGCGGCCTGCATGGTGGCGGGGTCGATTTCGAAACCCAGGCGCGCCGCGAAACGCACGGCTCGCAGCATACGCAGCCTGTCCTCCGAAAAACGTTTGACCGGGTCGCCGACCGCCCTGACCAGGCCGGCCTCGAGGTCGCGCTTGCCGTTGTTGTAATCGATGATTTCATCGGTGAGCGGGTCTTCAAACATCGAGTTGATGGTGAAGTCACGGCGATCGGAGTCGGCGTGGGCGTCGGCGAAGGTAACCGTTTCGGGGTGACGGCCGTCCAGGTAATCGCCGTCGCTGCGGAAGGTGGCTACCTCGAAGGAGTGGCCCCGGTAGTTCACGACCAGGATTCCGAACCGGCGGCCAACGGCAACGGTGCGATCGAATATGGATTCCACCTGCTCGGGCCGGGCCGAGGTGGCAATGTCATAGTCTCCCGGCTCGCGGTTGAGAAGAACATCGCGGACGCAGCCGCCGGCAAAAAGAGCCACGTGGCCGGCGTCCACCAGCTTCTGGACCAGCTCAGTGGCTGTGGCGCGCAGCGACATGCATGGATGCTTTCACGCGGCACCGTCCAAGGTCAAGCGAGGGGAGGTCGCCCTCCCCTCCGGCCCGTTTGTCTGGCGGGTGGGAAAGGGGCAGATTACCGGCCGTGGCTGCGCGTTCAGACAAACTCGCCGATCTTCCCTCTGTGGACAGCGTTCTCGCGGGCTCGCGTGGGCGGTC
The DNA here is from genome assembly GCA_002311335.1 of bacterium UBP10_UBA1149. GTDB lineage: Bacteria > Desulfobacterota > Binatia > UBA1149 > UBA1149 > UBA1149. The sequence goes on along the minus strand of DBZX01000010.1, from coordinate 13,626 downwards.
GCTGCTCGAGCGCTGGTCGCGGACGGCACTGGTCGAGGCTACCCGGAAGGTCATCGAAGCCTTGCGGCGCGTCCTGCTGGCGCAGGGAGAGCTGGCCGACGAGGAGCTCAGTGCCGACGCTGTTGGCCTGGCCGCGGCGGCGCTGCTCGAGTCGGGCGAGCGGGCCGCGCCCGCCGAGATGGTAAACGCCACCGGGGTTATCCTTCACACCAACCTCGGGCGCGCCCTGCTCGCAGACGAGGCTGCCGAGGCGGCGCTGCGGGCCGCCACCGCGCCCTGCGCCCTGGAGTACGATATAGACAGCGCCGGCCGCGGTGACCGGGATTCGATCGTCGAGCAGCACCTGGTGGCGCTCACCGGTGCCGAGGCCGCGACGGTGGTCAACAACAACGCCGCCGCCGTCCTGCTCACGCTGGCTTCGCTGGCCGAGGGCCGCGAGGTGCTCGTATCACGCGGCGAACTGGTAGAGATCGGTGGCTCGTTTCGCATCCCCGATGTCATGGCCGCCAGCGGCGCGTTGATGCGGGAAGTCGGCACCACCAACCGTACCCACCTGGCCGATTACGAACAGGCCCTTGGCGTTAATTCGGCCATGCTGCTCAAGGTGCACCCGAGCAATTACCGTGTGGAGGGTTTTACCTCGGCAGTGTCCATAGCCGAGCTGGCGGGGCTGGCGTCGGCGAGGCCCGGCCTGCACGTGGTTGAGGATCTCGGTTCGGGTGCTCTGCTCGACCTGTCGCGCTGGGGATTGCCCGGCGAACCTCTCGTGGCCGACAGGCTGCGCGCGGGCGCCGACCTGGTGACCTTCAGTGGCGACAAGCTGCTGGGCGGACCGCAGTGTGGCATCGTGGTCGGCCGTCGAGATCTCGTCGAGCAACTGCGTCGCAGTCCGCTCAAGCGCGCGCTGCGCTGCGACAAGATGACCCTGGCCGCTCTCGACGCGACGCTGAGGATTTATCGCTTCAAGCCCCAGCCCGAAAAGCTCGTGCCGACACTGAATTTTCTTTCGCGGGACGTTCAAGTGCTCGATGAACTCGGGGCCAGGGCCACCGAGCTCGTGGCTGGCTGGCTGGGCGAGGATTACAGCGTGGAGTTGCGACCTTCGCGCGCTCGCGTGGGCAGCGGTGCGCAACCGGGCGTAGACATCGAGTCGAGGGCCGTGGCCGTCACTTCGCCTTCCGACAGTGCCGACAGCATTGCTCGCAGGTTCAGAGAGCTTCCGCGACCGGTCATCGGCCGCATAGAAGGCGACGTGTTCCTGCTCGACCTCGTGGCGGTCAAAGACGCCGAGTCTCTTGTTGGAGAAGGCTCCCGGCCAGGTGGTGCTTCCCGGCCAGGTGGCAACCCGCGGTCAACAGGCGGCAAGTGAAAGCGATCGTAGGCACTGCCGGGCACATTGACCACGGCAAGTCGGCGCTGGTCAAGGCGCTCACGGGGGTCGAAACCGACCGCCTTCCCGAGGAACAACGGCGGGGCATCTCGATAGAGCTGGGCTTTGCCTGGATGGATCACCCCTCGGGAGGACGCGTCGGGCTGGTCGACGTACCGGGACACGAACGCTTCATCAGGCAGATGCTTGCCGGCGCCCAGGGTTTTGACCTCGTGCTCATGACAGTGGCGGCTGATGACGGCGTGATGCCGCAGACCGAGGAACACTTTGACATCGTTCACCTGCTCGGAGCCCGGGCGATGATTTTCGTTATCACCAAGTGCGATCTCGCCGACGCCGCTCGCATTGCCGACGTGCGCGAAGAGATACAGATACTCGCCGCCGATACGCCGTTTGAAAACTCGGTCGTACAAGAGGTGAGCGCGCGCAGCGGAGCAGGCATCGAAGAGTTGCGCGACGTCTTGTTTGCCGGCCTCGACCAGCTCGAACGTCCCGACCGACCGGGGGTGTTCCGCATGCCTATCGACAGGTCCTTTGTTCTCAAGGGGCACGGTACGATCGTTACCGGCACGGCGGCGGGTGGCTCGCTCGCGCCGGGTGACGAAATAGTAGTATTGCCGGGGGGAGCCGGGGGCCGGGTGCGCGAGATACAGGTGCACGGCGAAAAGGTGGACCGGGTCTGGGCCGGGCAGCGCGTTGCTTTGAACCTGTCAGGTGTAGACCGTTCGCAGGCCGGGCGTGGCGACACCGTGGCGACTCCTGGCGTGGAGATAGAGACCGACCGCTTCGACGCCCTGGTCGAACTGCGTCCCTCGGCTCGCAACCCGGTGGCGTCGCACGAACGCGTGAGGATCTACGTGGGCACCGACGAGCTGGCCGGGCGCGTGCTGTGGCTCGACGGTGTCGAATCGCTCGAGCCACGCGGCAGGGCATGGGCGCAGCTCGTACTTTCGCGGCCGGCCATTGTTCTGGCCGGCGATCGCTTCGTGATCCGCGATCAGACGGCGGCCCGCACCCTGGGCGGTGGCAGCGTGGTGTTGCCGCGAGCGCCCCGGCATCGCCCCCGCGAGAGCGGGGTCGGGCAGAGACTGTCTACCATGATGAACGGCTCGACGCCGGAACGCGCGCTCGCCTATCTCGATGCTGTTTCTTCGCTGGGGGCTTCGCCCGCGGAGCTGGCGATTTTTCTCGGCGTAGAGCCGGGGGAGCTTGCCGCCATGACGGGCGAGTCGTTGGTCATGCTCCCCGACAGCAAGAAGGCCCAGCTGGTGGTCAGCACGGCCGGCCTGGAGGCTTTTCGCGATGGCCTGGTTGAGCGCGTTGGCGGCTGGCTGTCCGACAACAAGGACGCGGGTGGGCTGGAGTTGGAGCAGCTCCGGCGGGAGAGCAGCGTTGGGGTCGGCGGCGACACCCTGGACGCAAAGATTTTTCGTGTGATTGTCGACGAGATGGTCGCCGGCGGAATACTCGAGCGGGCGGGCAGCCGCGTGCTCCTGCCCGGTCACCGGGCCGAACTCGACGCGGGCGACCAGGCGCTGGCCGACCGCTTGTGCGGCCTGCTGGCCGAGGCGGGCTGCACGCCGCCGTTTGCGGGCGACCTGGCCGACAGCCTGGGCACCGAGCGCCGGCGCCTGGCCGGCATCGCCAGGGTGCTCGAGGAGCGCGGCCTCGTGGTGCGCGTAAGCCCTGATTTTATTGTAGATGCGGCGGTGGCAACCGGGCTCGAACAGCAGCTGAAAGACTTCCTCGCCGACAACGAGAAGATCACGGCGGCGGGTTTTCGCGACCTCATCGGCGCGTCGCGAAAATACTCTATTCCGTTGCTTGACTACTTCGACCATTCTGGTGTTACAATCCGTTCGGGTGACTACCGGCTGTTGCGCGAACGCTGAAGTCACAGCGGCGGCCACGGTCGGGCGAGGAGAGTTTTCCATGGCAAAGAAAGCGAAGACGGCCAGGGGTCGGGAGACAGTGAGGCTCACCGAGAAAGCACGGGCCGGTGGTTGAGCTTCCAAGCTGGGTCCGTCGGACCTGGGCCGGATACTGGGTGGTTTACCGACCAACGACGACCCTCGCCTGCTGGCCGGGATGACCGACAGCGAAGACGCGGGGGTCTACCGGCTGCGCTCGGACCTGGCACTGGTGACGACCGTGGATTTTTTTACGCCCATGGTCGATGACCCCTACACCTTTGGCCAGGTGGCCGCCGCTAACGCCATGAGCGACGTCTACGCCATGGGTGGTCGGGTCGTAACGGCGCTCAACATAGTTACCTTCCCGCTCGGCGAGATGGGTAGCGAGGTGCTGACGGCCGTACTGGCGGGTGGAGATGAAAGAGTGCGCGCCGGCGGTGGCGTGGTCGTCGGTGGCCACACCGTGGAAGACAGCGATCTCAAGTACGGTATGGCGGTGAATGGGCTTGTCCACCCCGATCGTATCGTGCGCAACGGTGGCGCGAAGGCTGGAGACCTGATGGTCCTGACCAAGGCGCTGGGCACCGGTATCGTCTCGACCGGCATCAAGCAGCGCAAGACCACGCAGGCCGAAGAAGATGCGGTCGCTAAATCAATGGTGGAGCTCAACGACACCGCCGCTTCGCTGATGCTGCGTTACCGGGTGCACGCGTGTACTGACGTCACCGGTTTCGGGCTGGCTGGACACGCTGCCGAAATGGTGGCTGCCTCGAGCGGCGTCAAGATAGTATTCGATTCGACTGCGTTACCGCTGCTTCCGGGCACTGCGCGCCTGGCCGAGGCTGGCTTCACCACCGGCGGTGCCCGTCGCAACCGCGAGTTCCTGGGGGGGCGCCTGTCGCTGGGCCGCGACGTGGAACCGGCGACCGTAGAAGCCCTGCTTGATCCCCAGACCTCGGGAGGCCTGCTCATGGCGCTCAGACCCGACGATGCTCACCAACTGGCGGAAGCCCTGCACGACCGCGGCCTCAGGCCCGCCATCGTGGGCGAGGTGCAGGCGGCCGGGCCGCGCACACGCATCAGGGTGACACTGAAGTAACGTCATTTCAGTGTCGGACAGGGCCCCGCGGCCGTGTATAATGATTGCTGGCTCCTGCATGTATTCAAATGCCAGGGGGAGAGGAGACAATGATGTTTATCGCTACAGCTGGTAACGGTTCGGGTTTCGGGAGTTCGCGCGGGCAAGCGCTTGTGGCAATCCTGGTAGCTGCTTTTATGATCGCTGGCTGTGGCGGTGGCGAAGATGCCTCCAACGGTGGACAGGCTGGGTCCGCGGCAGTGGCGGAGCAGGCAGACAGCCCGGCACTCGCCACATACAACGGCAAGTCGTTCAGCGAGTCCGATTTTGAAGCTCTGCTCGACAAGCTCAACACCCGCGCCCGCACGTCGCTCAACACCGTGGACAAGAAGGTCCAGTATCTCGAGAATCACCTGGTGTCGGAAATAGTATTCGACGAGGGCCGGGCCCGCGGCTACGACCAGGACTCGGCCATACGGCAGCAGGTAGGAGATCTCGAGCGCAGGCTGGTCGTGCAGAAAATGATGCGCGAGAGCCAGGCGGCCACGGTCACCGAGGACGAAGTGCGCCAGTACTTCATCGATCACAAGGCCGAGTTTGCCACCGACCGGGTGCGCGTAAGCCACATACTGGTGGCCGAGGAAGAACTCGCCGGTGAAATACTGGCCAGTATTGAAGCTGACGCCGACGCGTTTGCTGAACTGGCAGCCGAGCACTCCACTGACCGGTCAAACGCCAAGCGTGGCGGCGACCTCGGGTTTTTCGGCAGGGGCCGCATGGTGAAGGAGTTCGAGGAGGCCGCGTTCGGACTCGAAGAGGACGGGCAGCTCGTGGGCCCGCTGAAGACACGCTTCGGTTACCACATCATGCGCCGTACCGGTCGTGAAGACGGCGCACAGAAATCATTTGATGACGTCAAGACGCAGATACGGGTTCGCCTGGTCAACTTGAAGCGGCGCACTGCGACCGACGATTTCATAGCCTCGATCAAGAAGAAGTCGGGACTCAGCATTAACGCCGACATCCTTGCCGGCGACGAGGGCGACGACCTGGAGTCGGGCGAGGCTTCGCAGACCGAAGAGTAACGCTTCGTCGTCCGGGCGCGCCGGGCAGCCCGGGTAGCTCTCGCCGGACAGTTAAAGCGCGGCGTGGTAGACGGTGATCAGTCCGTCGCGGTTGACCGCGCGAATGCTGTAATTGCGGACGCCCTTGTCGGGGTTCCACATCAGCTTGAGGCTGATGTCTTTCATCGGTGTCGTCGAATCTGAAGCTTCGACGTAGTCTACCTGGTCGCCGTCGAGCGTGGCGATGACGAGGCTGAGGCCGGAGTCGTCGGTAGCCCGGGCCAGCACGCGGTATTCACCGCTGTCGTCGGCTTCGCGGGCAATTTCCAGTTTGACAGTAGGCGCCTGCCTCCAGCGACTGGTGGCGGTGTCTGTAGACAGCGGCACCTCGGCTTCCATGAAAACCTCGAAGTCCGCGTCGCTCACGACCACCGTGGCCGCGGGTATCTCAACTGTTTCGATTACGCGACGAAGGCCGAGCCTGATTTCTCTTTTCTCGCCGGGGGCCAGTGGGTCCAGCGGGTGCATGATGTCCAGCGGCTCGAAGTCTTCGCCCAGCGGGTTCTTGACGAAGACACGGAGTTTACGCGTGGCGCCCTGTCCGCGGTTTTCGATCTCGACCACTATGTCGGTGCGCGACTTCTCGTCGGGCTGCTCGACCCTGGTCCGCCAGGCAAGGGACGGACGGCTGGCGGATTCCACGGCCAGGTAGGAAGGCCCCGTCTTGCTCAGCAGGCCGTCGTCGTCAAAGTATCTCAACTCGACCTGGCGGCGGCTGGTGCGCAGCGAAACCGGGAGCTTGGTTGTGAAACTCGCGCTGCGACTCTCGCCGGGCTCGATGTGGCCAAAAAGAAACCCCCAGGCGCCGAGCCCGGTGGCGGCCGAGTCGCTGACGGCCCTGAGTCTGAACAGCGGCGCATCGCCGCGGTTGGTCACCGTCACGGTGACGGTATTTTCTTCGCCGGGGTTGAGCTTGCCCCCGCTGGTTTCAACCCTGGTCTCGAGCACGGCCTCGCCGGCCGGCCGGCTGCCGCGGCTCCAGTCGATCCCCTGTCGGCCGAGAAACTGCTCGACTTCTATATCGGCCTGCCTGCCCTTGAGGTCAAGAAAGTGACGCGCGGAGGCGATCATTTCCGAGCCCGACCTTGAGCCGTAGCCCCTGAGGATGGCCACCGCCAGCTCGCGGGCGGGGTCGGGTCGGTCCGCGTTTTCGTCCTCGTGATCGGGGTTGTCGAGTTCTTCGTCGGTCACCGTCCGGGCTATCGATATAACTGCCGCGGGCGTTCTCACCGGCGCGGCAGACCAGGTTGGCGTGCGCAGCCAGAAGGGGAGGTCGTCGAGATCGCGGTAGCCGCGCAGCACGGTGCCCTTGTCGTGCAGCTCGATTTCTCTCAGCTCGACGTCGGGCACCAGCCCGCCACCGGGTATGGGCAGCTTGTTGGGAAGAAAGCGGCCCACCGTGAGTTTGATGGCCGCTCCTTCGTTCATTCGGTAAGTTTTCTGGACGGTTCCTTTTCCGTAAGACCTTTCGCCCACGACAATGGCCCTGTCGTTGTTTCGCAGGGCGGCCGCCAGTAGTTCGGACCCCGAAGCGGTACGCGGCGAGGTGAGGAAGGCGACCGGCATGTTGAGCAAGGGAGCGTCTTCGCCGGCGGCGATCTCGGCGCGAAGTCCCGACACCGGGTTACCCTTCCGGCCGGCGGTAGTTATGAGCATTCCTTCCTCGAGAAAGAGGTCTCCTATCGAGGACGCGCCCAGCATGCTCCCGCCCGAGTTTCTACGCAGGTCAATTACCAGGCCGCGCAAGCCGGGGTTGGCCTCGACCACCGAGAGTACCTCGTCGCGAAAATCGTTGGGCGTAGACTGGCTGAAGTGGGTTATCTCGGCGTAGAGCACGTCGTTGGGGAGCAACTCTACGGTTACAGACGGGATCGTCACCAGGCCCCTGGTCACGGTCTCAACATGCGTTTCGTCCGAGCCTTCGCTGCGCACCGCGAGGGCTATCTTCGTGCCCACCGGGCCTCGAATGCGGGCCACCGCGTCGGTCACGGTTATGTTGGCGGCTGACATCGGGCCTATGCGTTGCACGACGTCGCCGTCGCGCAGGCCGGCCTTGTAGGCAGGCGAGTCCTCGTACACCTTGATCAGCGTCAGTTCGTCTTCGCGTATGCCGACCCGGGCACCGATGCCGGCGAGCTTTCCTCTGAACTGGATGGTGTGCTCGGTGTGTCTTTTGGCGCTGAAAAGTGTCGAGTAGGGGTCGAGTCCGGAGAGCACACCCGACAGCAACACGCTTTCGAGCGAGTCGAGTTCTTCGGGCAGGTTTTTTACGCAGCGCTCGGTCAGCACCGCGACCTTGGCGAGCGGCTCGGCGAGAGTCGACAGGTCCGATCCCGGTGGGGCTTCCACGCGCAACGTGCAGCTGCCCACTCGCACGGTGTAGGACTGATCGTCCTCGGTGTCAGACGTCAGTTCGGGGATCCTGTTTTCGAGGTACTGCAGCGAGTCGCCGAGCAGCTTTTCGTTGTCGAGTTCAGCGTCGAAGAGGTAGTAGCGCTGGATCAGGTTGAGTCCGTAGTCGAGCGTGGAGGAGGCAAACGACAGCGTCTGGTGAAGCGCCAGGCCGCAGGCGAGCACGACAACGGCCGCCGCCACCAGCGCCAGCCTGCGTGGCTTGCGGCGCCGGCGAAGGGTGGGTTGTTCCTGGTCCAAGTGTTTCGGTTTCAACAATTTCTGCCTCGCCGGCCCGAACTTGTATAGCAAGTCCCGGCCTGTCGGAATCCGCAGTGGTACAGGGCCGCGGGGTGATCCTGGCACATTGGCATCCCTTGAGTCTCACCCCGGGATCGGGGGCCCATGGCAACAGCCGGGACCCCGCAAAGGGACCCCGGCTGCCACGAAGGGAGGAGGGGAGAGTGTTGGTTCAGACCCAGCGCTGCTTTACGAGCAGCACGGCGGCCTGGGTACGATTTGCGACGCCGATCTTGCGGAAGATCCGCTTCAACTCTGATTTAACTGTCTCCCGGGAGACGTGCAGAGCGCCGGCTATCTCGGCGTTGGTCAGGCCATCGCATACCAGGCGCAGTACCTCTTTTTCCCTTTCGGTGAGGTTGGGCTTGGGCATGTTGGGCTCGTAGCGAAACGTGCCCTCGTAAGGCTGTTCCTGGCGTTGCTGATCGGCGTTGGCAGGTTGCGTGCGCACCGGGTCGGATATGAGAAAGTTTTTCACTGGTTATATTCCCCTCGTAAGTAGTCTTGGTGCGGCGATCATGGGGACTGAAAAGCAACATGTGTGCCATTAATAACCGGGAGCGCGAATACCCGGATGAGCCGAAATGCCCACCAGTGTGGGTATAACTGCCCCCCCCCGCATGGGAGAGCGGGTGGACGGCCTTGCAATCGCGCAAGGGTGTGGCCCGGCTGCCAGATGGGGGGGCAGGTGATGTGCGCTCTGCTTTGCGCTGCCCGAGCGAGACGGCCTGCGGCCTCAGTCTGCGGGTGGCGGGCTTTTCTGCGCCAGCAGGGCCAGCTCGGTCAACACGGCCAGGTCGTATCCACCGGGGCCGTCAAAGGCCCCCTCGATCCGTCGCCCGTTGAAGAACATGGTGGGCGTGGAGCTTACACCGAGCTCGATTCCTGCACGGGCATCGGCGGTAACGCGGTCCATGCCCCGGCCGGAGTCCATACATTTCTGCCAGGCGGCGCTATCCAGTCCGGTCTCGGCCGCGAGCTTTGCCACGGTGGTGGGAAGCAGCTTGTCCTGGTCAGCAAACAGCAAGGTGGACATATCGTCGTAGCGCCCCTGCTCGCCGGCGCACTCTACCGCCGCAGCAGCGTGGCAGGCAAAGGGGTGCATGGTCCTGATTACGCCGTCGTTACAGGTCGTATCAAGCGGAAAGTGGCGGTGTACCAAGCGCAGCTGCCCGCTACGGCGCGCCAGCAGCCCGCTCAGCATCTCGGCGTTGCGGCGGCAGAAAACGCAGAGAAAGTCCGAGAACTCCACTATCGTGACCACGGCCTCGGTATCGCTGGCCGGCGCGCTTCCGCTTCGCCTGGGCAGTCCGAGGTACCACTTGAGAAAGTCGGGGTGCGATTCGCGTATCTGTTCCAGGCTCAGGCTGTCGTTGGCCCCCGGGGAGGTCGAGGTCCACGCCGATGGCCCGCTCATGGCCGCTACAGCCGCGGTGAGAATTGTCACGAGCACCGCGACCCTCGCCAGCGACTCTCGGCCCAGCACGAGGTCACCCGGCGGAAAGGGCGATGCGATTTTCCAGATCACAGCGGCCAGCGCCAGGGTGAGCAGGTAGAGGGCGCTGCAGACCAGGCAGACGGTGTGGAGCATGAAGGCCGACACCAGCGCCATCCACAGCGACCAGGCCAACGAGCCAAGCACCAGCACGCAGGCTGCACGAAGAGCCGCCTGCCTGCCGGCCAGCGAAGCCAACCTGGCGGCGCCGGCAAAGCAAAGCGCGGTGGCCGTGTAAACGACGATGGCGTACCATGCCACCGGCAGCCCCATAAGTTCTGCGAAGGGGCTGGTGAGCACCTGGTCGCAGTTGACCGACGCGCTGACGTTGCAAAAGCTCGTGTAGTTACCCGCGCCCGACTCGAGGCCGGCGTGTATCCAGGCCAGTACGGCCGAGGTGCCAACTGCGGCGGCGGCCAGCAGGAAGCCGGCGCCGAGGAGTCGCGGGCTGCTGTCAGTTGGGCTGGTGTTTGTCGTGCTGGCGTCGTGCTCAGTCATTTTCAAGCGGTCAGGGGCCGGGAGTGGTGATCGACGCCCAGTCCTGTTGCAGGCGCCGCAGCTCGTCAGTCCGGCCTAGCTCCTGCAGGCAGAAGCTAGCATTGCCCCACGCGTTTTGCATAACCGGGGAAACCCCGTTTATGCCCGAAGCGTCGGCCGACAGGGCACTGCGGGTCAGGCGGGTGGCGGCCAGGTAGTCGCCCACCGCGGCCGCGCAGCCCAGCCGGCGCTGCAGCGCCACCCCGCGATTGACCAGCGCCACGTCCAGCGGCCCCGTGAGTTCGAGCAGGCTGGTGTAGGCGGCCGCCGCGTCCTCGTTGCGCTGCATGTTCAGCAGCATATCGGCGCGGCCCAGCAGCAGCCTGGCGTCGCGCGGCGCCTTTTCCAGTGCGTCGTTAAAACGCTCGAGAGCCAGCGGCCAGCGGCCCTGCGACTGGTACACGATGGCGAGGTTGACGCGCGCGTGCTGCAGCCCGGGGGCCGCCTTGAGGGCGGACAGGTAAGAGCGCTCGGCCAGCGCGAGCTGGCCGGTTCTCGCCAGCATGTTGCCCTTGTTGTACCAGGCCGCCGCGTAGTCGGGCATTATTTCAAGCGTGCGATCGAACTCTGCCAGTGCTTCCCGGTCGCGGCCTGCGCGACCGTAGGCCGAGGCCAGTTCCATGTGCGCCCGCGCGCTTGCCGGGACGGTCTTTGCGGTCGCTTCGAACAGGCTTATCTCGTTGGCCCAGTCGGGGTTGCGCAGGTTGTCGCGCAGCAACCAGGCCAGGCCGACGGCCGCGACCAGCAGCCCGGCCTTGCGCCCGTGGCGCTCGAGCAGGCCCGCGACGGCAGGGGCGGGCAGCAGGCACAGGGCAACCGTAGGCAGGTAGAACAACCGCTCGCCCATCACGGTGCCGATCAGCAGCACGGTGTTCGACACTACCGAGTAGGTAGCGGCTGCGAGCAGCAGCAGGAACAAGCCGCGATCGCGCTGGTCGGCAGGCGACCTGAGCACGGCCAGGCTGATGGCGGACAGGGCGAGCAGGGCAAACAGGCTGTAACGGTCGGCCACGAAGCCCTCGGCGATCTCGAGGGCATTCCAGGAGTAGTCCACCGACAGCGCCGCGGGCCAGGCGCTGAGCCAGAGGTAACGGCCGGCCACCGACAGGGCTCCGGCCAGCCTGTCGGCCAGGGGCAGCAGCGACAGGGGGTTATCGAGCAGATCGCCCGGCCTGTCGTCAAAAAGGGGCAATACCTGCCACCTGAGGTACAGCCAGGCGCCCACAGCGGCCAGCAGGGCCACGAACGCCACCAGATCGCGCCTACGGCCCTCCGGGGCGAGAAACATGGCGCACAGCGGCGGTACAGCCAGCAGGGTGATGGCGTTCTCCTTGCACAACAGGCCGGCAAACAGGGCCACCGCGGCCAGCAGCGGCAGGGCCTGCGAGGGCTGCCACCTCGAATTGGCGCCGGTGCCTCCCGGAACAGCCCCGCGGCGGTAGCTCAGCAGCGCCAGCAGGCCCGAGCACCAGGCCACCGCCGACATCAGCTCGGCCCGGCCCACCGTCCACACAACCGCCTCCGAGTGTATGGGCAGCAGTACGAAGGCCGCGCCGGCTATGCGCGCGGCGGCCACGCCCATGCCCAGTTTCAGGGCCAGCAGGTAGACCAGAAGCGCCACCACCGCGTGCAGCAGTATGTTGACCACGTGGTAGCCGGCCGGGTAGAGACCGCCAACGGCGTGGTTGACCGCGAAGCTCAGCGTCACCAGCGGTCGGTAGCCGGGGCTGCCCGAGCGTTCGTCGCCCCACCAGGATGGCGTGGTAAACACCTGGGTCGGCTGCAGGGGGCCGGTGACCAACTGGTTGAAAATTATCGCGTTGCGGTCGTCGGAGACGAAGCCGCCGCTGATCGAACCGCCCCATGCGGCGAAGCTGAGCGCGGTCAGTGTCAGGGTGACCAACGCCAGCGAGGTGGCTGAGGTCAGGCGAGCGGAGCTGCCGGCCCGGGTCACGACCGGGGTGCTCAGTTGAGCTCGCGCACGTCGACTACCGCCATGGCCGGAAAGGGATCAAGCGACTGGCCGTTGCCGCCGAGGTCGGCGTCGGTTGCTTCCATCACGGTCATGTCGAAACTGCCGGGAAAGAGGTCCTCGCTGGTGCGGAAAGAACAGGTGGCGACCTCCGAGGGTACGGGGAAGCCGTCGATGTCAATGATCGCGCCCTTTATCTTGCCGTTGCCCACGTTGTTAAAGGTGGCCATGGCGCCGGAGATGCTTCCGTTGCACTCCACCGAGCCTCCGCGGCCCACGAAACCGCCGCTGGCGCCGAGGTGGCGCAGCTCGAATTGCAGGGCGCCCAGCGCTACGCCGCTGGTGGTGACCGCCAGCCTGAGCTCGTAGGTCACCGGGTCGACCGGTGGTGGCGCGGGGTCGTCGTCCTGCCCATCATCCGGCGGCTGGTTGTCGTTGGCCTGCCCGCCGTCACTTGGCCCCGGGTCATTCTGTCCCGGATAGGAGTTGCCGCCACCGGCAAAATTGCCGCCGCCAGTGTTCAGCCGCTGCTCTTCGGCACGCATGCGGTCGGCCTCGGCTTCGTGTTGCCAGTCTCGCACGGCCTGTTGTCGGGTGCTGTCGGTGTTGTTACCGGCGCTGCTCGCAGCAGCGCTGGACGAAGCGGCGGCAGGCGTCGCTGAAGAACCGCTACCCTGCGAGGCGTTGCTCTCGCGGCGAGAGCCGGCAGCTGGGCTGTAGGCCGAGCCAGCACCAGAGGAAAGGCCAGTGGGTCTCGGCGATGTAGCCGTGCCCTTGCCAGCCGGGCTGCGCGGGCTATCGGCCCTGGCAATCCTGCGGTTGCCCTTGTCGCCTGGCGCCAGCTCGCTGTGCTCAAGCGCGCGACCGTCCGACGAGGTGGCGCTGTGCACCGCCACCCTTAGACCGTGGGCCACCGC